>NZ_JAMQQF010000237.1 GCF_023716945.1 Frankia sp. AiPs1
GCGCCGCCCACAGCCGGGCGACCAGCTCGGCCCGGTCCGCGCCGCCGGGGTTGGCGGCCGCCGAATCGCCGGTCGCCGAGCGGCCGGCGGCCCGAAACTGTCGGACCCGGGCGAGACGATGTCCCCGTCCCGCTCCCGGGAGCGCCCGGTCCCGCGCCCTGCCACCGTCCCGCGTCACCCCTCCATCCTTGCCACCGGACGGCGCCTCCCGCACGGGATCGGCCCGTTCGCCGGCATCAGCCCGATCCGTCCCAGCCATACCGACCCCCGGAGGTCACGATGAGCGACATCTCCCCCATCCCCGACGACTACCCCCGGCTCTGTCCCTACCTGTGCGTCGACGGCGCGGCCGCGGCGATCGAGTTCTACGCGTCCGTGCTCGGTGCCACCGAGCGGATGCGCCTGGCCGGGCCCGGCGACAAGGTGGCCCACGCCGAGCTCGCCTTCGGCGACTCGGTACTCATGATCTCGGACGAGTTCCCCGAGATGGGTGCTCTGAGCCCGGCCTCGGTCGGCGGGTCCCCGGTGACGATCTCGCTGTACGTCGAGGACGTCGACGCCGCCTACGACCGTGCCCTCGCCGCCGGCGCCACCGCGGTGCGGCCGGTGACGGACCAGTTCTACGGCGACCGGTCCGGCCAGTTCACCGACCCGTTCGGGCACCGTTGGAGCATCGCCTCCCGAGTCGAGCAGGTGCCCCCGCAGGAGATGGCGGCCCGGATGGCGGCGATGGGCAGCGACTGACCGCCCCCTGCCCAGGACCGGCCGCCGGATTGCCGGCGGTCCGGTCAGCTCCCATTAGTCCTGGTCGAGTCCCATTAGTCCTGGTCGAGGCCGCCCAGCACCGGCGGGAGCTCGCCGGAGTAGACGACGCTGAGCGAGCGGGTGGCTCGGGTCAGCGCGACGTACAGGTCGGCGAGGCCCCGGGTCGGCTCGGTGAGCAGCGCGGCCGGTTCGACGAGTACCACCGCGTCGAACTCCAGACCCTTGGTCTCCGCCACGCTGAGCACCGCGACCGGGGCATCCAACGCGTTGCCGGCGGCGCTCGCCGGATCGACCGAGTCCGGGACGACGGCCAGGTCGGGCAGCAGGGCCATCAGCGCAGCCCGCAGGGCTTGGACGTCGCGGGGCCGGGCGATCACGGCCACCCGGCCCGAGCCGGCCGCCGCCTCCCGCCTGGCGGCGTGGGCGACGGCGGCCAGCAGCGGGGCGGACGGCGCGTTCGCGGGGGACGGTGCGTCCCCCAGCAGCCGGGCGAGCCCGGGGACGTCCTCGACGGCGACCTCGCCGACCCGCACCGCCGTGGGGCGGTGGCCCACCGCGCGGACCGACACCGGAGCGGTCAGGTTCGGGTTCTGCGCGTGCAGAACGTCCGCGGCCACATCCATGATCTCCTGCGGGGTGCGGTAGTTGACGCTGAGCCGTTCCACCGTGAACCGCTCGTCGACCACCGGTGCCAGCAGCTGCGCCCAGCTCGTCGGCGCGCCCGGCCGGGCGGTCTGGGCCAGGTCACCGACGAGGGTGGCCATCCGCCCGGGGCAGCGGCGCCACAGCAGCCGCCACAGCATCGGGGAGACCTCCTGCGCCTCGTCGACGATCAGGTGGCCGAACGCCCAGCCACGGTCCTCACGGGCATGCTCGGCGGCGGTGCGCCGCACCCGCGGACCGGACCAGCGGTCGGCGAGTGCCGCCGCGTTGACCTGCCCGTCCAGACCCAGCATGTCGACCACGCCGCGGGCGTACTCGCGTTCCTCCGCCCGTTCCCGCTCGGCCCGCCGGGCGGCCTGCAGGCCCGCCTCCTCCTCGGGATCACCGAGCAGCTCGGCCGCCTCGTCGAGCAGCGGCACGTCCGCCGGCGTCCAACGGCGCCGCCCGCCGACGCCCCGCCCAGCCGCGGCCGGGCCAGCACCGACAGTTGGGCCAGCACCGACGGCCGGGCCACCGGTCCGCGGAACCGGAATCCGGCCCGCGGGACCAGCGGGAGCTGCGGCTGCCCGATCGCCCGCCCGGTCACGATCGTCCGGGTGGGCGCCGTTCGGCCCGGCGCCGGCAGCGGTCGGGAGCAGGTTGGCCGTGGCGAACAGGTCGTCGGCCTCGTCCTCGGCCCCCGTCCGGCGGCCGGCGACACCGCCGAACCGGATCGCCTGCGGCGCGTCGGCGCCGGGCAACGCGCGGTCGGGTCGGGTCGGGTCGGCGACCGGGGGCAGGTCCTGCAGCAGGGCACGTTCGCCCGGCGTGAGCCGGTTACCCGCCGCCCGGGCCAGCGCAGCCGAGTCGCTGAACAGGTCGCCGATGAGCTGCTGTGGCGTCAGCAGCGGCCACAGCCCGTCGAGGACCGCCCGGATCTCCTCCTCCGCCCACAGGTCGCGGGTGATCTGCCCGCGCTCGTCGGCGTCCAGCAGGCCGCCGCGGATCTGGCGGACCACCTGGGTGGTGAGCTCGGCCAGCAGCTCGCGCAGGAAGACCCGCCGGGCCGAGTTGTGCGGGCGGCGGCTGCGCCGGGCCCGGGTGCGGGCACGGGCGACGGTTTCCTGGCCGAGTCGCAGCACGTGATCGTCATAGTTGATCACAAGCTCCTGTCGGGGCAGGCGCTGGCGGTCCCGCACCGCCCCGGCGACGACCTCGGCCATCCGCGGGTCGCCCTTGAGGGTGGCGACCTCGACCGGTTCGCCGGCGGTGGCGTCGACCCCGGGAAACAGCCGGCCGGGGGTGGCGAAGACCACGCCGGTCTCACCGAGGGACGGCAGCACCTGGTCGATGTAACGCAGGAACACCGGGCTGGGCCCCACGATCAGCACGCCGGACTGGTCGAGTCGGGCCCGGTCGTTGTAGAGCAGGTAGGCCGCGCGGTGCAGCGCCACCGCCGTCTTGCCGGTCCCCGGCCCACCGTCGACGACGAGGATGCCGTTCGCCCGGGCCCGGATGATGCGGTCCTGCTCGGCCTGCAGGGTCGCGATGATGTCGTGCATGCGTCCGGTGCGCGGCGCCGCGAGGGTCTCCAGCAGCATCGAGTCGCCGGACTGCGCCACCGCGCCGTCGGGCACCGAGTCCAGCGGCCCCAACGGGTCGTCCGCGATCCCGGTGACCTCGCGTCCCCGGGTGCGCAGGTGCCGGCGGCGGACGAGGCCCTGCGGGTCGGCGAGGGTCGCCCGGTAGAAGGCCGTGGCGACGGGGGCGCGCCAGTCGACGAGGATGGGCTCCTGCTCGCTGTCCGACAGGCCGATCCGCCCGATGTAGGTGCGCCGGCCGTCGTCGTGGTCCATCGCACCGAAGCAGAGCCGGCCCTCGGCGGCGTCGAGCCGGGCGAGCCGGTCGGCATGCGCCGCGGCGAACACCTCCCGCTCGACGATCGACTGCGGGGTACCGGTGCCGACATCGAGCAGCACCCCGCGTAGCTGCTCCCGGGTGATCTCCCGGACCTCGTCCAGGCGGGTGTACAGCGTGTCCAGGTACGCCTGTTCGCGGGCGCGCTCGACATCCTGCATGGTCGGCACCGGCGCTCCTCCCGGGTCGGATTCGGGTTCGATGGCTGATCGGCGTGAGCCGACTTCGCCTGCGGTCGGCCCACGAGGGCGCACGCCACTGCGCCGAGGCGCCATGGCGCCCCGGCGTAGCTCGCCGCACCCGGTGCGGGACCGGCGCGGCAGCCGATCCGGCGGGCCACCGCGGTCACCGGCCGCCAGCCACGGTCCGTGCCTGCCGGCCGGGCACGGACCGGTGAGCCAGGAAGGTAACAGCACCTTCCCCACGAACCTTCCCGGCCCGCCGCACAGACCTGTGTCCCACCGGTCGGCCGACGGATCGGGTGCATCGGGTGGTCAGACCACCACGTCGGCGACGGCGTCCCGAACCGTACCCGGGGCACGGTGGCCGCAACGCCGCACCGGCGCGTGTTCCAGATTACGGACGTCGGGCCCGGACGTCCGCTCACCCATCCGTCTGGGCTGCACCAAACGGGGGAGCCTCGTCGACCAGGCCGCCCTGGTGCTAGGACCGGTCGGAGGCCGACTCGCGCAGGTCGCCGGCGTCGCGCTCCTGGCGCACCCGGACCAGCGCGGCGACCAGCCGGGGCAGGTCGCCGCGGTCGACCAGGTCCAGGAACCGTTGCGGGCTGGTCGGCAGCCCGAGCTCGCCGGCAGTGCTGCGCACCCGTTCGTCGAGGTAGGGAACGAGCTCGTCCCAGCCGGCCTGGGCCTCGCGCAGGAAGATGTCGGCCCCCACCGGGCCGATGCCCTTGATCTTCTGTAGCAGCGCGTGCTCGCGGTCCGGGTAGTGATCCGCGGCCTCGCGCAGGTGCCGGATGTCGCCGTCGTAGGCGTCCGACAGGTAGCGGCTGGCGTCCGCGAGCTGGCGGGAGGCACTCTCGTCGTAGCGGGCGTAGCCGTTGCGGTGCAGGACGGCCGTGCGCTCCTGCCAGGTCGCCTCGGCCATCGACGCGGCGTCGGTCCAGCCCGCGTCCATGAGCGCGCAGGTGGCCTGGACCGCCGCCGCGGTCCTGATCCGGGCGCTGGCGAGCAGGGCGAAGACGGTCAGCCTGAACATCGCCTCGGCGGTGTCGGCCGGCACGTCGGCGTCGATCTCGTCGGCGAACGTCCGCCCGTGGCGGGTGAGCAGCTCGGCGACCACCGCCTCGATGTCAGTTCCAGCCATGCACAGGAACTACCCGCGCTGCCCGCACCCACTCCGGTGCCGCCGGCCGGCGGCGAACCGCCGCCACCTGGGGGAACTGTTCGTCGCTTTTGGTCGGTACCAGCAGTAGGGACGCCCCGGGGACACATGCCACTCGGCTCCCGCGGCCCGGCCGTCGGTCCCGACCCGTGGGTTCCGGTCGGCGCATGCCCCGAACGCGACCGTCCCTCAGGCTGGGGGTAGATACTTGAGAAGAAGGGAGGCTGACATGCCCACCGATGCAGTGCGGTCCGCATCGCTGCCGTTGTCGCCCGGCCTGGCCCGAGAGGTGGTCGCGGCAGCCGCCGCGGCGCCCTCGATCCACAACACCCAGCCCTGGCTGTGGCGGCTCGGGCCGGAGGGGCTCGCGCTGTTCGCCGACAGCTCCCGCCAGCTCGACGTCGCCGACCCCGAGGGGCGGCAGCTCCTGCTGAGCTGCGGCGCGGCGCTGTGCAACGCCCTGCTGGCGCTGCGGGTCCGCGGCCTGGAGCCGGCCGTCGAGCTCCTACCGGACGGCGCCGACTTCCACTCGAAGCGCCTGGCCACCGTCACAGTCGTCGGGCAGCGGCCAGCGGATGACACCGAGCGGGCCCTCGTCGAGGCCATCCCCCGCCGGCACACCGACCGCCGCCCCTTCGCCGAGCGCCCGTTGTCCGACGAGGCCGTCGCCCGGCTGCGCGCGGCGGCCGAGGCGCACGGCGCCTGGCTCACCGCGCCGACCGATCCGGACCTGCGGGTCCAGGTCAGCGTCCTGCTCTCGCGGGCGGACTGGATCGAGGTGCACAACGACGGCTACCGCAAGGAGCTGGCGTCGTGGAGCCGGACGGCGCCGGCCGCCGACGGCATTCCCCGCAGCGCGGTCGTCCACTCCGACGCACCTCGCCAGTCCGAGTTCCCGATGCGTGACCTCGACGTGGTCGGCCAGGCCGGCACGCGGCTGCGGGAGCATGACGTGGAGCGTCCGGGCATCCTGCTGATCGGCACCGAGGCGGACACCACCGCCGACCGGCTGCGGGCCGGCGAGGCGATGCAGCGGGTGCTGCTCACCGCGGCGGCACTCGGCCTCGCGACGTCGCCCATGTCGCAGGCCATCGACGTCGAGGGCATGCGTGAGCAGTTCCGCGCGGCCACCGGCGGGCTGGGGCACGTCCAGATGATCCTGCGAGCCGGCTACCTGCCATCGGGTACCGAGCCGCTCGACCCGACCCCGCGGCGGCGGGTCGACGACGTTCTCGACGTTGCCGGCTCCGACGAGCGCATCTGACGCGGCCGCGATGAGCGGGGGGTTCGGGCTCGATCTGAGCGACGATCAGCGGGAGCTGCGTTCCTGGGTGCACGGCTTCGCCGCTGACGTGGTCCGCCCCGCGGCATCGGACTGGGACGAGCGCGAGCAGACGCCGTGGCCGGTCATCCAGGAGGCGGCGAAGATCGGCCTGTACGACTTCGACGCCCTGGCCACGCTGTGGGCGGATCCCACCGGCCTGTCGCTGCCGCTGCTGTCCGAGGAGCTGTTCTGGGGCGACGCCGGGATCGGCATGTCGATCATGGGCACGACGCTCGGGGTCGCCGGCATCGTCTCCGCCGGCACCCCGGAGCAGATCGGCGAGTGGGCGCCGCAGTGCTTCGGCGACGCCAGCGACCCGAAGGTGGCGGCGTTCTGCGTCTCGGAGCCGGGCGCCGGCTCGGACGTGTCGGCCATGCGGGTGCGGGCCCGGCACGACCCCGCCAGCGACGAGTGGATCCTCAGCGGCCAGAAGGCGTGGATCACCAACGGCGGCATCGCCGCCGTCCACGTCGTCGTCGCCTCGGTGGACCCGGAGCTGGGCTCGCGTGGCCAGGCGGCGTTCGTCGTCCCGCCGGACACCCCCGGGCTCACCGCGTCCCGCAAGATCCGCAAGCTGGGCCTGCGCGCCTCGCACACCGCGGATGTCTTCCTCGACGAGGTGCGCGTCCCGGGGCGCTGCCTGCTCGGCGGCCGGGAGCGGCTCGACGAGCGGCTCGCCGCCGCCCGCGTCGGCCGGCGCGCCTCCGGCCAGGCGGCGCTGGCGACCTTCGAGGTCACCCGGCCGATCGTCGGCGCCCAGGCCATCGGCATCGCGCGCGCCGCGTACGAGTACGCCCTGGCCTACGCCCGCGAGCGGGAGCAGTTCGGCCGGCCGATCATCACCAACCAGGCGATCGCCTTCGCCCTCGCCGACATGCGGATGGAGATCGACGCGGCCCGACTGCTCATCTGGCGGGCCGCCTGGATGGGCCACAACGGCCGGCCGTTCGAGGCCGGCGAGGGCTCGATGAGCAAGCTCAAGGCCAGCGAGGTCGCGGTGTGGGCGACGGAGAAGGCGGTGCAGATCCTCGGCGGCGCCGGCTACAGCCGCGACCATCCCGTCGAACGGATGTTCCGCGACTCCAAGATCTACACGATCTTCGAGGGGACGTCGGAGATCCAGCGGCTCGTCATCGCCCGGGCGATCTCCGGCCTGCACATCGCCTGACCGCGCATCGGGGTTTTTTCGCCGAAAACCGCCGAGATACGGGGTCTGCACGCTCACGAGACGGTTTGATCGCACCAGACCGGGTCGCTCGCGGCGGCGTCCGACGTTCGGGGGCGTCGCTGGCCCGCCGACGGCGGCCCGGTCCCGACTCGGGGGGTCCCGGGGGCGCCGACCATCGCGCGGTGTCCCCGGGGACGCCGGGGACGCCCGAGATCAGCATGACCCGGGGTCCATGCCCCAGGGTCAGGGGGATGTGGGGCCGGGGGCGCTGACGTAGGCGACGCTGGCGTAGCTGTCGGCGGGGCGGCCGGCGGCGTCGACGCAGCGCACCGCCACCGTGACGTCCGCGGATGCGCCGCCGCTGACCGCGGGTACGCCGCCGGCGACCGCGGGGGCCGGAAGATCGACCGCGGCGCAGCGGGCGGTGGGCTCGCCGTACGGGGTCACCTGCAAGGAACTCGGAGTCCGCGCAACCTCGGGGAACCGCACCTGGTAGCTGCCGACTCCGACCCGACGGACCTGGTTCGTCGCCCCCGCACTGTTCGCCGAGTACCAGGCCCAGGCGTTCACCGGCGGCCCCGGCGGGACCTGCTGGATCGGCCCGCCCGGACGGATCACGCCCGTGAACGCGTGGCCGAAGCTGCTCGCGCCGGTCGGGATCAGCGCGTGCCCGCTGGTGTAGAGCAGTACGAAGGGGCTGTCCGTCCAGTCCGATCCGCGCGCGCAGCCGACGAACACCGACTGGCGGTCCTTCTTCACCACCCGCCCGAGGGCATTGCACCCGACGGGACCATCGCCGATCGCGTTGACCTGCAGGTTGTTGCCGTTTTTCGCGAACGCCGGCCCGGTCAGGTCGATCGTGTAGTGCCCGGCCCCGACCCGCTGGACCTCGATCGTGCCCGGCCCGCTGACGCTGTAGGCGTTCGTCGGCCGGGAGCTGGCGGCCGACGCGGCGTCGGACCGCAGGTAGGCGTACGCCCCGCCCGTCGACAGCGGTGCGGACGGGGACGCGACCGGCGACGACGACGGGGACGAGGACGACAGGGACGAGGACGACGAGGATGCGGACGAGGACGAGGACGACGAGGATGCGGACGAGGGCGGGGTGTCCGGGAACATGGGCGGTGTTGCGGTCGGGGCCAGCGACGCTGTGTCCGGCACGTGGGTGAACAGCGCGGTGAAGGCGGAGTCGACCCCTGCCCCCACGGCGTCGCGGCAGGTCAGGTCGACCTGCTCGTCCCGACCGGCGGCGCCCCAGCGCACGACATGGCAGGAGGCGACCGGCGCGGCCGGGGTGACCGCGCCCCCGGCCGGGTCCAGCGCGGTCACGATCGCCGCGCCGCGGCCGGCGGCCACGGCGATGCCGGGGAAGGTGACACGGTAGCCGCCGGTCTGCTGCCGCACGACCGTGACC
>NZ_JAMQQF010000238.1 GCF_023716945.1 Frankia sp. AiPs1
CGGCAGGCCCGGGGTCGCCCCCGGGCCTGCCGGTCTGGTGCGGGTGTCCGCGACGTACACGGGCCGCTAGCTCCAGATGCCGGTGATGTCCGACGCGCTCGACGCGTTGCCGGCGTGCGTCGTCAGCCCGCCGAGATCCTCCAGCGTGCGCAGCAGGTTGTAGTGGTTGTACGTCGTCGACGTGCTGCTGCCCGCCGTGACGTGCTGGCCGTAGAACACCGTGGGGATCCGGTTGCCGCTCTGCTTGTTGTCCTCGTCGAAGGTCACCACGAGCACGCTGTTGTGGGTCTTCGCCCAGGTGGCGTAGGCCCCGAGGTTGTTCTGCAGCCAGGTGTCGCCCGTGCCGACCGAGCAGTCGTGCATGTCGTTGCACAGGTTCGGGACGACGAACGAGACCTTCGGCAGCGTCGAGTAGTTCGTCGGGAACTGCGCGAAGGTGTGCGCGGTGCTCGTCGGCACATTGCTGAAGGCGAACCACGGGTTGTGCTTGCGGGCGTACTTGGTGGAGCTGTTCGTGCAGACCGTCGACCCGGCCGACGGCAGGCCCTCGTTGTAGCTGCCGAACGTCTTGCCGGCGGCGATCAGTTCGGAGCCGAGGTTGGCGGCGCTGCTGAATCCCGGGGTGTAGCAGGCGTCGTCGGTGACGCCCTGGGTGCCCCCGGAGAACAACGCGACGTAGTTGGGCTGGCTGGGATGGGTCAGTCCGTAGGAGGCGGTGAGGTTCGCGCCGCCACTCTTCAGCGAGTTGATGTAGGGCGCGCTCGACGATCCGATGACCTGCGAGTAGGCATGGTTCTCGAGCATCACCACGACGACGTGGTCGGGCGCCGGCAGGCTCGCGGCCTGGGCGGGCGCGGCGGCCCACACTCCGAACAGGGCGGCCGCCAGGCTGGCCGCGCCGAGGGAGCCCAGCGCCAGGCGCGAACGCCGGACACGGGTGAGAACGGACAAGGTGAGACCTCCGGCAGTTACGAAGGAATCAGCGCGGGCCCTCGCTGAAGATCCACGTCAGGTTAGGAGGTCCACCGACCGTAGTCAGTACTGCGCAGAGGAAGACGAGATAAACAGACGACCGCGTTGCGACACTCCCGCGTCACCCGTTCATAACCTGACCCGGAGTTGCCTGGGACGAGGTAGGCCGATCGAGTCGGAGAATTGTCCACGATTCATCTACATTCACAACCGAGAATCAATCGACACGAACGCTCCGCCCACGGTCGGAGTGTTCACCGCCCGGCCGGACCTCGTCCGGCGCCGTCCGGCCCCTCCGCCCGGTCGTTGTGCCTACCGGGCCAGCGCCGACGACCGGGCGGGCCGGGAGCGGTGGACCAGGATGTTGCCGCGGCCGGACAGGGCGCGGATCTCGACGGTCTCGTCGGAGGGGGCCGGGTGGTCGACGGCGGCGATCTCGCTGCGCACGGTGCCGTCACCCGAGCGGAGGTCGAGCAGGGCGGCCGTGCCCTCCCGCACGCCGATGTCGAGCCGGCCGGATCCGGTCACCAGCGCTACCGTGCCCCGCACCACCTCGCCGATGCGGACGTCGGCCGAGCCGGTCCTGACGTCGACACCGGCCAGCGCCCGGTCGACGCTGACGGCGCCGGCGGCGGTGGCGACCCGCACGTCGTCCGCCGCCTCACCGAGGGTGACCGGGCCGCTCGCCGTCTGGATCGTCACCGGGCCGTCGAGCGCCCGAATCCCGATCGCGCCGTTGGCGGTCTGGACGTCGGCGCGCCCCCGGCAGCGGCCCACGAAGACGTCCCCGTTGGCGGTTCGCAGCCGCAGGTCGCCGGTCTCGTCGAGGTCGACGCCGCCGCGGGCGACCTGGACCGTGCAGTCACCCAGGCGTCCGGTGGCCCGCACTCCCGTCCCCGCGCTCGCGTCGAGGCGCGAGCCCGCGGGCAGGTCGACCGTCACCTCGACCGCGTCGCCGGAGCCGAACAGCGAACGCAGACGCCTGCGCGGCGCCCGGATCGTCAGCCGGCCGGCGCGGTACTCGACGATGGTCTCCCGGGCGGCCTGCACGTCGGCGTCGCTGGCCGGATCGGCCGGGCGCACCTCGACGACCGTGTCGGCGCGATCGCCGGCTCGGATCAGCAGACCGCCGGCGCCCACCTCGATGCCGGCGAGAATCGGTTCCGGGGTGTCGAAACTCGGCATGGTACAGCTCCTTCTTCAGTGTCCGGTCTTAGGTGATCGGCCCGGTCTTAGGTGATCGGCCCGGCCCCGCGGTCGGCTAGCGGACCCACCCGCGGTATCGGCGCCCGTGCTGATCGGCGCCCTCCGCCGCGGGGCGCCCCGGCACCGCGCCGGGGTCGAGCGCGGCGCCGACGGCACGCACGAGCCAGGCGTTGACCGACAACCCCTCGCGGTCCGCCGCCTCGTCGATGCGTGGCTTGAGCTGCTCGGGGACCCGCAACGTGAGCCGCGACGTCCGCCCCTCGTCACCCTCCGCCGCGCCCGCCCCAGCCCCCCCACCGATCCCAGCCCCCCCACTGATCCCAGCCCGGGCGGGCACCACCCCGGCGGACCAGGTGGCGCCATCAGTGACGTCATTCGCGGTCGGCAGTGGCGTCGGCGGCGGCGTCACGACGAAGTCGGCGTCACGGCCACGCAGCCGCACATCGACCGATCCCGGCGCCAGCTCGCGGCTGATCTCGTCCGCAGCGGCCGACAACGCCTCCAGCAGGGCAAGCCTGATGGCCGACTCCAACGGCCCGACGAGCCGCTCGGCCCACGCAAGCGCGTCCGCGCCCCCCGCCTGCGCGGCGACCGCGAGCTCCCGGCGCAGGTCCTCGACATAAGGCGCAAGATCCATGACGCCAGTATGACGTCACTGAGACGTCATGGCAAGCCGCATTCCCGGAATGCCCGCGCTCCCCGTACTTGGTGCGGCGATGCGCAGTGGTCGGGGTGCGGGGGCGGCGGGGCGTCGCGCGGTTCCGCGGAACCGGAACCAGCCCCAGCAACGACTGCGACGACTGCGACGACTGCGACGACTGCGACGACTGCGACGATCAAGGTGTTCTGCGGAACCGCGTCACCCGCCGAGCCAGCGCGGACCGAGTCGACAACGTTGCCGTGCAGCAACCACCGGCCTGGCCGGCGTCGCCGATCAGGCCGGTGGTTGCGACCTCCCCCGGCTGCCGAGGATGGTGCAGACACCCGAAGCCACCGGTTCGAGCAGCTCAGCGGGCGTGGAGGCGGACCTGGAGGGCGTCGACGCCGCGGACGGCGAGGTGGGGGCGGTAGGTCGGCTCGGCGGTGATCTCCAGAAGGGTCACGCGGTCGAGCAGGGCGGTCAGCATGGTCTCGGCCTCCAGGCGGGCCAGCGGGGCGCCGAGGCAGTAGTGCAGGCCGTGGCCGAAGCCGAGGTGGCGGGCCGCGGGGACCGCCGTGGCGTAGCGGGTCAGGTCGAACTGGTCGGGGTGCGGGAAGGCGTCAGGGTCGCGGTGGGCGGCGCCGGCCACGAGGATGATGCCGTCACCGGCGCGGAACGTCTGCCCGGCGAGGTCGGTGTCGGCGAGCGCCGTGCGTCCCGTCCACTGGACGGGCGGGTCGTAGCGCAGCGTCTCCTCGATCGCCGCCGGCACGAGTGTTCGGTCCGCCCGTAGCGCCGTGTACTGGCCGGGGTCCCGGGCGAGCGCCAGCACGGCGTTGGCGACCAGGTTCACGGTCGTGTCGTAACCGGCGACGAGCAGCAGGACGCAGATTTCGAGCAGTTCGTCCGCGCTGAGCCGGTCGCCCTGTTCCTGCACGGCGATCAGGTCGCTGAGCAGGTCGCCCCCGGGTTCGGCGCGGCGGCGGGCGATGAGCTCGGTGAAGTAGTCGGCGAACGCCCGGGTCGCCTCGGTGCGCTGGGCCCGCTCGACCGGGTCGAGGACCTGGTCGGGGTCGAGGCCACGGGTCAGCGCCGACGCCCAGCCGCTGAAGACCTCCTCGTCGCGTGCCGGAACCCCGAGCAGCGAGCAGATGACCCGCAGCGGCAGCGGCCGGGTGAACGTCTCGACGAGGTCGACCTCGCCTCGGTCGACGGCCGCGGCGAGCAGCTCGCCCGACAGCGCCTCGGCCATCGGGCGGAACCGGGCGATCCTCGCCGGGGTGAACGCCCTGCTGACCAGGCGGCGCAGCCGGGTGTGCGTCGGCGGGTTCGCCCGCAGCATCGACCGCAGACCCTCGTCCTGATCCGTCACCGGACGAAACGCGCTGGTCTCCATGGGGACGTGGCCCCAGGCGGGATCCTGCAGGACGCCGACGCAGTCGGCGTGCCGGGTGAGCACGCCGATCCGGGGAGACTGCGGGGACAACCAGTGACAGCGGGCCGATTCCCGCAGCGTCCGGTAAAGCGGATAGGGGTCGCCGCGCTGCCGCGGATCGAAGATCTCGCGCACGCCGCCGGCCTCCGCCACGACACCGACCTGCGCCACGCCGGGATGTTCCGTCGTCATTCCAGGGCCTTCCCATGCCGCTTGAAGACCGGCGGGCCGCGACCGGAGGACCGGGCCGTTGTCGGGCAGCCGGCACCGCAATGCTGCTCCCGTCGGGTCCGACGCTAGGCCGCGGGAAGACGATTCCCGCCGTCGATATCCGCTTCTTATCGACCGATGCGGAATGCCTGGCCTCAGGCGAACCCTCTCGACCCTCTTGACCCTCTCGACCCCTTTGGCCCTCGTGGCTCCCGCGAGCCCGATCCGGATCGTGTGGTCGGCGCCGGCCATGACACCATTGTTGGGGCCGGATCGCGGGGTTCGGATGGTCGGCGCCGGACCGTCGGGGCCGGATCGGGGGACAGTGCAATGCTGGCATCTCGGCGCAATCTGGTCACCGGCGTCGCCGGTCTGACGCTCGGTGTCCTCGCCGGCTGTGGAACCGACCGTTCCGCGGCCGGCACGACCGGCCCCGAACCGGCCGGTCGGCGGACTCCCCTGCAAGCCGCTCTCCCCACGACGCCGGCCGAGGTGAGCCGCGCCGAGGTGGGCCGCGCGGAGATCGTCGCCCGTTACGGTGGACTGCGGCCGCGTGCCTGGGCGCTGGACCTGCCCGGGACGATCACCCGGTTGCCCGCCGCAGACAGGGCGCTGGCGCTCACCTTCGACGCCTGCGGTGGGCCCGCAGGCAGCGGCTACGACCAGGGTCTGATCACCACGCTGCGCCGGTACGGCGTCCCGGCCACCCTGTTCCTGAACTCCCGGTGGATCGACGCGAACCGGGCCGCCTTCGCCGACCTCGCCGGCGATCCGCTGTTCGAGATCGGCAACCACGGCACCCTGCATCGGCCGCTGTCGGTGTCGGGCCGGTCAGCCTATGGCATCCCCGGCACCCGCGACGCCGGCCAGGTCTACGACGAGGTGGCCGGCAATCATGCAAAGCTCACCGGCCTGCTCGGCCGAGCGCCCCGACTCTTCCGGCCGGGTACCGCGTACAGCGACGACGTCGCCGCCCGCATCGTCGGTGACCTCGGCGAGACGATCGTCTCGTTCACGGTGAACGGTGACGGTGGCGCCACCTACAACGCGGCCCAGGTCCGCGCCGGCCTGCTGGCCGCCCCGCCCGGCTCGATCGTGATCGGGCACATGAACCATCCCCGCCGCGGCACCGGACCCGGCGTGGCCGCGGCCCTGCCGCGCCTGCTCGGCGCAGGATTCCGCTTCGTCCTTCTTCCGGCCGAGCCGGCAGGAATGCGGCCCTCGATATCTGGTTCGAATCGACCGATGCGGAATACCCGTCCGAGCCTGGCGGGCCCTTGACCCCCGCTCGCGCCCGACCCACGATGACGCCCGCCACCTGCATTTCTCCGCGCGCATACCCGTGTTCCCAGTACGGCAGTCTCAGGGCCGGGTGACGCATACGAAGGAGCGGGACTCATGACCACAGCGGAGATCGACGGCAATCGGGCCGACGCCCACGATGTTTTCGACACCGCCCACCGGATCGATCCCTACCCCCGGTACCGCCGGCTGCGCCAGGCCGGCAGCCCGACCCCCGTCCGCCTCGGTGACGCCGAGGTGACGCTGATGTCCCGGTTCTCGGACTGCGCCGCGGTGCTACAGAGCCAGGCGTGGGGCCACGGCAACGTCGACCGGCTCAGCCCCTTCTGGGATCAGCAGGCGAGCCTGCCCGGCTCGTTCATCCGGATGGACCCGCCGGACCATCGGCGGCTGCGCACGCTGGTCAACAAGGCGTTCAGTGCCCGGATGGTCGCCGACCTCGCGCCCATGATCACCAGTCTGGTCGACACGCTGGTGGACCGCGCCCTCGCCGACGGCGGCCTCGACGTGATCGGCGGCCTGTCCGCGCCGCTCGCTCAGGCGATGGTGGGTCAGCGCCTGCTCGGGGTGCCCGCGGCCGACGCCGAGATGCTGCGCTCCTGGGAGCTGGCGATCGCCCGCGGCACCGACCCGGACGGTCTGCTGTCCGCCGAGGACCTCGCCCGGCGCAACGACGCGGGGGCGAACGTCGTCGCCTACCTTCAGGACCTCGTGGCGCGCCGGCGGGCTCACCCCGAGGACGACCTGCTCAGCCGGCTCGTCGCGGTGGAGGAGTCCGGCGAGGTGCTCACCGCCGCCGAGGTTCTCGGCATCTGCGTGCTGCTGCTCGTGGCCGGGATGGAAACGTCGATCAACCTGGTCGGCAACGGCATCCTCGCCCTGCTCACGCACCCCGACCAGCTCGCCCTGCTGCGCGCCCGGCCCGAGCTGGCCCCGTCGGCGGTGGAGGAGATCCTGCGCTACGACACGCCGACCCAGTTCACGATGCGGGTCGCGCTCACCGACACCACCGTCGGCGAGCGCCGCTTCCGCCGCGGGGACGGCGCGATCGTGCTGATGGGGTCGGCGGGCCGGGACACCGACGTGTTCGACGGCGGCGAACGCCTCGACATCACCCGGTACGCCGAACCCGGCCGCTCGCCGCGCCACCTCGGCTTCAGCCTCGGCCTGCACTACTGCCTGGGCGCGCCGCTGGCCCGGCTGGAGGCGACGACCGCGATCCGCACGCTGGTCGAGCGGGCGCCGGCGCTGTCGCTGGCCACCGACGAGCTGTCCTACCAGCCGAGCCTCATCCACCGCGGGCTGAGCTCGCTGCCCGTCGACCTCTCCCCCGCCGCCGCGGCCTGAATCGGCGAAGGGCCGGCGCCGTCCCCGGTGGGGAACGACGCCGGCCCTTGGCCAGAGGTTCAGGCGGCCCGAGGTTCAGGCGGCATGGAAACGGACGGGGAGTTCGGCCAGGCCGCGGATGAGCATGTTCGGCTTGTACGGCGGGGTGTCGGTGAGCAGTTCCATGTCGGCGACCCGGTCCAGTACCCCGGCGAGCAGCAGCTCCATCTCGAGCAGCGCCAGCGGTGCGCCGAGGCAGTAGTGGTGGCCGAGGCTGAACGACAGGTGCCGGGCGATCGGCTTGGCGGTGTGGAAGCGGGTGACGTCCAGGCGGTCCGGGTCGTCGTACACCAGCGGGTCGCGGTTCGCGCAGGCGATGAGCGCGACGATCCCCTCGCCGGGGGCGAAGACCTCGCCGCCCACCACCAGCTCGCGCTTGGCGGCCCGGGTGTTCATGTGGATGGGCGAGTCGTAGCGCAGCAGCTCGTCGACCGCCGGGCCGATCAGCTCGCGACGTTCGCGCAGCAGCGCGACCTGGTCGGGGTTGCGGATCAGGGCCATCATCCCGTTGCCGACGAGGTTCACCGTCGTCTCGTGACCGGCGATGATCAGGGTCACGCAGGTGCCGAGCAGCTCCTCCTCGGTGAGCCGGTCGCCGGCCTCCTCGACGGCGGCAAGCTGGGTGATCAGGTCGTCGCCGGTGGCCTCGCGGCGCCGGCGGGAGACCAGTTCGCGGAAGTACCCCAGGAACTCGGGGATGGCGCGGTTACGCTCGGCGAGCGCCTGCGGCGTCATCAGCACGTCGGGGTCGAAGGCGCGGGCCAGCGCCTGCGACCAGACCTGCACCGCCGGATGGTCCGCCGCCGGCACACCGAGGATCTCGCAGACGACCGTCAGCGGCAGCGGGTAGGCGATGGTGTCGATGAGGTCGAACTCGCCGGCCCGCAGCGCGTTGTCGAGCAGCTCGTCGACGAGCGCGGTGATGCGGGGCCGCAGCGCCGCGACGGTCCGGGCGGTGAACGCCTTCGTCACCAGGCCGCGCAGCCGGGTGTGGTCCGGCGGCTCCATCCACAGGAACGACGCGGGGAAGGCCGAGGCGGGGATCGTCGGGTGCAGGTGGTGGGGCTCGCGGTCGTGGCCCCACTCCTGGCTGCCCAGCACCGCCGCGCAGTCCGCGTAACGGTTGGCGACCCGCAGGCCGAACGCCGCGGTGTGCAGCGGCCCGGCGGCCCGCAGCTCGGTGTAGACCGAGTAGGGGTCGTCCCGGTTCGCGGGATCGAACAGCTTCGACAGCAGCGGCGCCTGCGGCTGCTCGGGGATGGCCGGCGCGGGTTGGACGGTGACCATGCTGAAGCTCCTTCTACGACGGTTCGTCGGGTGCCGGGCGGTCGCGCCTGGCAGCGGTGCCGGGGGCGAGCACGCGTGCGGCCAGCGCGGGGCGCAGCAGCGCGGCGGGCGGCTCGGCGAGGTGCACGACGC
>NZ_JAMQQF010000239.1 GCF_023716945.1 Frankia sp. AiPs1
AAAAGATAAAGCGGTGGGGTAGCCCTTCCCGCCCGGCCCCGTGGCCCCCCCGCGAGGTTTACCCGTGCACCACACCCCGCCCACCGACGTCCCGCCGGCCGCGCGGACGGCGAGTCCCGGGATCGCCGGTCCGGCACGGCTGGTGACCCACAGCGCGAGTACGAGCGTGGCCAGCAGGACACCCGCCGCCGCGCCGCACGCGGGCAGGGCCGGGCGCCGGGGCGCCCGGTGGCGATTACGCGTGCGCTGCATCGAACCCTTCGCTCGGTCGGCCCCCCGACCTCCTGGCTGGATCGATCAAGGCTAGCTAGGCGTAGTCAGGAACTACCATCATCAACGCCCATTGCCCACCCGATGTGATCTGGTAGCGATGTGGTGGAGATTACCTGCCGGATCGATCAGGGCAGCGGCCCGGCCGCCGGGGGCACGAAAGGACAACGCCGGCGTCTCCGGCGGCGAATCGCGACGAATGGCCGATGATCGGCGGGCGACCCGCCGGTCAGCGGTCTCGATCGGTCACCGCGGCGGCGGAGGGGTCCGCCTGCGCCGTCGGCACCGGTTCCGGTTCGGTCGCCGGCGCCGGCGCGGAAGCCGATGCCGGCGCGGAAGCCGATGCCGGCGGCGAGCCGTCGTTCTGGTCCGGGTCACCGCTCGCCGGCCCCCGGTCGGCGGCGGGTCCGGGGGCCGACTGTTCGTGGCTGGCCCGGCCGCGGGAGGTGCGGCGGCGCAGCAGCTCGCCGCCGACCCCCGCCAGGACGGAGGCGACCACGACCACCAGCGCGAGCCAGCCCGTGGCATCGCGCAGACCAGGGATGGCGGAAGCCGCGTAGCCCAGCAGGATCAGCCCGGTCCCCCAGACCACCGCACCGGACACCACGGCGACGATGAACCGGTGCCACGGCATGGCCACCGCCCCGGCCAGGACCGGAGCGAACGTCCGCGCCCACGGGACGAACCGGGCGGCCACCAGGGTGACTGCCCCGAACCGCCGGTAGAACTCCTCCGTTCGGGCCAGGGCCGGGGCGTAGCGACGCTCCAGGAAGGGCCGGCCCAGCCGGTGCCCGGTGTAGTAGCCCGCGGCGGCGCCGGCACTGGCCGCGAGGGCGACCCCCACGCACAGGACATATATGGAGACGTCCGCGCCGGCGTCCGCGGCGACCAGACCGGCCGCGAACAGGATCGTGTCCCCGGGAAGCCAGAACCCGATAAGGATCCCGCTCTCGGTGAAAATCATTGCGAACAGGACGATGTACAGCGTCGTCCCGGACAGGCTGCCGACGTCCACGTGACCAGTGTGCCGGGCGGACCCGGCCGGGTGTCGGGCGCGTCGCCGCGGTTCACCTGCCGGGCCTGCCGACGGACCACGCCCGTCCGGGCCATCCCATCCCCCCACCCCTGGTCGCGATGCCCGGCGACCCTCGCCGTCCCGCCGAACAGGCAATGCACATCAGCGCAGTGTCAGTAACCGACTTTGTCCCGGCGACGTCGGCCGCATCCGACCACCCGGACGGGGCGAGCCGTCATACCCTTCGCCCACCAACAGTCCAACGGTGGTCTGCCGGCCCTATCGGGCTGCTCAGCGCCGCCGTCCATGGCTGATCGGCGCCCCGACAGCTTCGACAAGGAGCCCCACCGATGCCCATCGCCACCCCAGAGACCTACGCCCAGATGCTCGACCGGGCGAAGTCCGAATCCTTCGCCTACCCCGCGATCAACGTCACCTCGTCGCAGTCCCTGAACGCCGCCCTGCGGGGGTTCGCCGAGGCGGGCAGCGACGGGATCGTGCAGGTCTCCACCGGCGGGGCGGAGTACCTGTCCGGTTCGACGGTGAAGAACATGGTCCTGGGCGCGGAGGCCCTGGCCGAGTACGCCCACCACGTCGCGAAGGCCTACCCGGTCACCATCGCGCTGCACACCGACCACTGCCCGGCGGACAAGCTCGACACCTACATCCGGCCGCTCATCGCGATCTCGAAGGAGCGGGTCGCCGCCGGCCGCGAGCCGCTGTTCCAGTCCCATATGTGGGACGGCTCGGCCGTCGAGCTCGAGGAGAACCTCAAGATCGCGGAGGAGCTGCTCGCCGACGCCACCGCCGCGAAGATCGTTCTCGAGGTCGAGATCGGTGTCGTCGGCGGCGAGGAGGACGGCGTCGTCGGCGCGATCGACGAGAAGCTCTACACCACGCCGGGCGACATGTGGCGGACCGCCGAAGTCCTCGGTTCGGGCGAGAAGGGCCGTTACCTGCTGGCCGCGACCTTCGGCAACGTGCACGGGGTGTACAAGCCGGGAAACGTCAAGCTTCGCCCGACGATTCTTCGCGAAGGCCAGGATCACGTTGCCCAGAAACTGGGTCTGCCGGCCGGATCGAAGCCGTTCGACCTCGTCTTCCACGGCGGCAGCGGCTCGGACCTCAGCGAGATCCGGGAGACCCTGGACTACGGGGTCGTGAAGATGAATGTGGACACCGACACCCAGTACGCATTCACCCGTCCCATCGTGGACCACGTCTTCAAGAACTATGACGGGGTACTCAAGGTGGACGGCGAGGTCGGGGCGAAGAAGGCCTACGACCCGCGCACCTACGGGAAGCTCGCCGAAAGCGGCATGGCGGCCCGCGTGGCCCAGGCGTGCGAGGACCTCCGCTCCGCCGGTCGGTCCCTCAGCAGGGCATAGCCCCGGCCCGCTCCCGAGCCCGGTCCGACCGCGACCCTCCCGACCCGGAGGATCACACCCGGCGATCGTTGTCCCCGGTGTGCCGCCGGGCACTACCCGGACCGATCCGGGCACACCTCGGTCGGGCCGGCCGTTCGAGTGGTTTCCTCGAATCTGCCGGCTCGGCCGGCAGATCGCCGGACCGGCCCGGCGCGCATCGGCAACCAATCCGGGGGCCGGGCGGATACCAGCCGGCCGCCCGCAGTCGGGACGGAACGACCGGCACAGAACGGACATCCGGCAGGCCCGCACCATCGATGGTCCCGGCGATGTCCCGTACCATCCGGGCGCCCACGGTCCCCCAGTTGCCTCACGCGACTGGGGGACCACTGTCTTTCGCCGAGTGGTCCGCCTCGGGTCCGTTGCCCGGCCACGCTTATCACCAGCAGGTTTCGGCCAGATCGACCCACACGAGGCGGACGTGCGGCCGCCTCGGCCGCCCCGCGGGCCCAACCAGGGACATCTCCCCTCGGGACCCGGGCCGCCGAGCGTCGCTACGCCGCCGCGTACCTGACCAGGCGCGTCGCGCACCGAACGACAAGGTCGTAAGTCACCACCAGGTTTCCGTAGTTTTTCTCACACAGGTACGCTGCCCAGGACGAACCGGGGTAAACGGACCATTGCGCCCTTCCGGGCCACCGAGTCACAGTCGATATTGCTTCTCCGCAGGTCACTCATTCGGCGTGATTCACCACGCTCTGGTCGTCATCGCCCATCGGCAAACAGGGTGATCAGCCGGCCACAAATACCCCCGCCCGAGATAACGCCAGGTTGATGAGCGGGCGCGCACGCGCGATACCAGTCACCCCACGGGCACTCAAGCAGGCGCGCCGACTGTGCTCTTTTTCACGTGACCTATTCAATGCTTGGCGACTCGCCGGCCGGCGTGGTTATGGTCTTCGCCGTGCCCGACGAAATCGTCTGGCATTCGTCGGACGGCACGCCGAATCCTGCCCCCGGCCGACGATTTCTCCAGACTGGGCGGCAGGAACGGGGGAACCAACTCCGAGCGTCGAAGGGATTCGATGCTCTCGGGGTGAAGCCATGAGTGACAGACGCACCAGGGTCTTTCGGTGCGAGCGCGTGTCCCCAGGAATCCCTGGCATGGCCGGGCAGTTCCCAGCCCGAATCCGACAGCTCACCTCGCAGGCGTGGGGAAGGACCACAAAAATATGTCCGACGCACGTACCAGTGGCCGACAATGGAGCGCCGGCACCCGTATCCGGGCGCGGGCCCTCATGGTTGCTCCGGTTCTCGCGGCGGCGGTCGGCGGCACCCTTGCGGTCAGCCAGCCGGCCGAGGCCCAAACCTGGGCGGGTCTGCGGCAGTGCGAGTCCGGCGGTGATTACACGACCAACACCGGCAACGGCTACTACGGCGCCTTCCAGTTCTCGGCCAGTACCTGGCACAGCCTCGGCTACCCCGGCCTGCCCCACGAGGCGACCCCGGCGGTCCAGGACCAGGCCGCCCTCCGGCTCGCCCAGCGCTCCGGCTTCGGCCAGTGGCCGGTCTGCGGTCGCGGCATGGGTGCCGACCAGCTCGCGGGCGGTTCGTCGGCCAGCGGCGCGGTGCAGGCGTCGCGCTCGGCGCAGCGCGCCGTGCTGACGACCAGCCCCGTGGCGTCGACCACCCCAAACTTCACCCGTAACCTCACGGCTGCGCTGGTCGGGCTCGACCGGGCCGATGTCCGCGCCTGGCAGAGCCGGATGAGCCAGCTCGGTTACCCAATCGCAGTGGACGGACATTTCGGGCCGCGCTCGGCCGCAGCCGCCCGCGCCTTCCAGGGCTCCCACGGTCTGGCCGTCGACGGCATCGTCGGCCCGGCGACCTGGCACGCCACCTTCGGCTGAGCGCCGCGTCACGCCCGGTAGCCATCCGGCCGACTGCCGCGCCGCCGAACGGCACCGTTCGCACGTAGTCCATCCGACCCGGGACGCGGGGACGCGCGTCACGGTTGCCGGACGACCTTCCCACCCCGGTGACACCGGCCAGGGGAGCTCACCGACCCACCCCGACCGGCCCGCCCGGACGCCCGGACAACCTCCGCTGCGCGCTCCGAGATGGGCCGGTCGGCCACCTGCTTCGCACCGGATGCCGCTGTCCGCCGTGGAGGTACCCCGCGGCGCCGGCGGCACACACCGCCCTCCGATCGGGCGGCACCGTTGGGCTCCGCCGTTCGCGCGTCCCAACCTGGTTACTCCGAACCACCCCGGTTTGCGCCCCCTGGACCGTTCTCGCTAGAGTGCCGATCACTCGCCACCCGGCGAGGTCGCTCGGACGGACGCCGAGTCCTGCCCGACGTGCGAGCGGCTCGTACTAGTACGCACCGCAACGGGCAGGAGTGGGGGACCCACCATCCGGGCGTCCTGGACGCCCTTGGGGTTAAGCAGGCTCGTCCCAGCCATCCGGTGTGGGGAGAACGATTCCCACCCAGCACCGACGGCCCGGGGCGGACCGGCCGGGCCATCCCAGCCCGCACCCGACAGCTCACCCCGCAGGCGATCGGGATTGGACTGACGTGCCGTCAGGACGGCGTGGTGGTAAACATCGGGCCCCGCAGGCTCACTCGACCGCGGGTCGTATTCTTCGCACGACCGGCGCGGTGACGGCCATCGTCGGCAGCGGGCTGGCGGTCACCGCGGCCCCGGCCGGCGCGGCCACGGCCGACGACTTCGCCAAGCTCCGCCAGTGCGAGTCCGGCGGGAACTATGCCATCAACACCGGCAACGGCTTCTCCGGCGCGTACCAGTTCGACGACGGGACCTGGCACGGCCTCGGCTACTCCGGCCGGCCCTACCAGGCGCCCCCCGCCACGCAGGACGCCGCGGCCGCCAAGCTCTACAACTCCCGCGGCTGGCAGCCCTGGCCGTCCTGCTCCCGCAAGATGGGCCTGACCAACAACGGCCCGGCCTCGGTCGGCTCCGGCTCCGGCGACGTCATCGAGCAGGCCCTCACCCCCGCCGAGCCGCCGATGACGCTGGACCGCGCCCGCCAGGAGCTGGGCGACAACGCCTACAAGGGCACCGTCCTGAACGCCGATTACGGTGACGACGTCCGCCCGGACGCGTTCGTCTGGCAGGCCGCGATGCGCAACAAGAGCTTCATGCTCACCGTCGACGGAAAGTTCGGTCCGCAGTCGCAGGGCATCGCCGCCCTCTACGGCTACCTGACCCGGGTCAGCGACGGCCAGCCCGGCGCCGTCGGCCAGAACCTGTGGAACGTCACCGTCCGATCGTGACCCGCCGCGACTGCTCGCCCCACCCGCACGGCGGGTCACCGCGCCCGGACAGCGAGTCGCCACACCCGCACGGCAGGTCGCCGTACCCGTACGGCAGGATGCATCCATGACCACGCCGTCCGATCCGGGCCGCAACCTGCTCTCGGGCCCGCCGCCGACGCTGCTGCCCTCCGACGCCATCGCCACCGACGCGCTGGCCGCGGGGGAGGCGCCGGCGGCCGTGGCCGCCGCCTCGCCCGGGCTGAGCGCCCCGTGGGCAGCCCTCGCTGAACTCGCGCTGGCCGGGGACCGACCCGTCGAGGCATATGCGTACGCCCGCACCGGATACCACCGCGGACTCGACGCGCTGCGCCGCGCCGGCTGGCGGGGCACCGGGCCGATTCCCTGGTCACACGGGCCGAACCGCGGCTTCCTGCGGTCCCTGGCTGCGCTCGGGCACGCCGCGGCGGCCATCGGGGAGGCCGAGGAGGCTACCCGCTGCCGCACCTTCCTCACCGACAGCGATCCTCTCGCCGCACGCGAACTCGGCTTCGACGGATCGTGAGTCGCCGGCGCCGGTCGGTAGAAGCATCGTCCGACCGGCCACGCGCGAGTGCCATCCCTAGTAACCTCGCCCGGTGCCCGCTCTCGTCCTCATCGGCGCCCAATGGGGCGACGAGGGAAAAGGAAAGGCGACCGACCTTCTGGGCGGCGCCGTCGACTACGTCGTCCGCTACCAGGGCGGCAACAACGCCGGCCACACGGTGGTCATCGGGGAGGAGCACTACGCCCTCCACCTGATCCCCAGCGGCATCCTGCGGGCCGACTGCGTGCCGGTGATCGGCAACGGGGTTGTGATCGACCCCGGCGTCCTGCTCACCGAGATGGACGGACTCGCCGCCCGGGGCATCGACGTCTCGCGCCTGCTGATCAGCGCGAACGCTCATCTGATCATGCCGCATCACCGGGCCCTGGATCGGGTGACCGAGCGCTACCTGGGCAAGGCGCGGATCGGCACCACCGGCCGCGGGATCGGCCCGACCTACGGCGACAAGGTCGCCCGCACCGGCATCCGGGTCCAGGACCTGCTCGACCCGGGCATCTTCCGCAAGAAGCTCGAACTCGCGCTACGCGAGAAGAACCAGGTCCTGGCGAAGGTCTACAACCGGCGGCGGATCGAGGTGGACGAGGTCGTCGAGGAGTACGCCGCCTACGCCGAACGCCTCGGCCCGCACATCGCCGACACCGGCCTGGTGCTGGACCGCGCGCTGCGTGCGGGCAAGGTCGTGCTGCTGGAGGGCTCCCAGGGCACGCTGCTCGACGTCGACCACGGCACCTACCCGTTCGTGACCTCCTCGAATCCGACTGCCGGGTACGCGGCGACCGGCGCCGGCATCGGGCCGACCCGGATCAACCGGGTCGTCGGGATCATCAAGGCGTACACCACCCGGGTCGGTGCCGGCCCCTTCCCCACCGAGCTGGACGACAAGGTCGGTGAGGAGCTACGGCGCATCGGCGGCGAGTTCGGCGTGACGACCGGCCGGGCGCGGCGCACCGGTTGGTTCGACGCGGTGATCGCCCGCTACGCGGTGCGGGTCAACGGCCTGACCGACCTGTTCCTCACCAAGCTGGACGTGCTGTCCGGCTTCGACCGCGTACCGATCTGTGTGGGCTACGACATCGGTGGCGAGCGGGTCGACGAGATGCCGATGACGCAGACCGAGTTCCACCATGCCCGGCCCATCTACACCGAGCTGCCGGGCTGGCATGAGGACCTCTCCGACGTGCGGAAGTACGCCGACCTCCCCGCGGCCGCGAAGGACTACATCCGGGTGTTGGAGGAGCTCTCCGGCGCCCCCGTCTCCGCGATCGGCGTCGGCCCCGGCCGGGACCAGACCCTGGTGATCAACGATCTGGTCTGACGACCCCGCTCGGCGCGGCCCCGGACGGCCGCCACCCCACTTGCATAACGCAGCGCTACCGTCGACGCTTGAACAGTCACGTTGAGCGATGGTGGGTGGGGGTGAGGACGGTGTCCGGTGCAGGGGCTCGCCCGTCCAGAAACGATCACTCCGTGCCTGGCCAGATGCCGGCGCCGCCCACCCCCGTCCCGGCCGATACCGGCGCCGCGCGGGCCCGCACCGCCGAGACCCCCGCCGCCGACGCCCGGCCGGTCCCGGAATCCGCCGCCGACGCCCGGCCCGTCCCCGACAACCGTCCGGTCTCCGACAGCCGTCCGGTCTCCGAGAGCCGGCCCGTCCCCGACAACCGGCCGGTCCCCGACACCAGGCCGGCGTTGTGGGCGCCGCCGGTACCGCACCGATATCTGCAACCGACCGACTCCGACGCCTGGCCGGTCGGGTTCTCCCCCACCGGCGAGGCGCTGCCGGAGACGCTCACCGACGTGCTGCTTCGGGGCAGCCACGCCATCCGCAGCTCGAAACGGGCCGAGGCGCAGCGGCTCGAACGCGCCGCCGCGGTCGCGAACCACGTCGACGCCCAGATCCGTGACTTCCTCGACTTCTGCGCCGCGGAGAACCTGGTGCCGCCGGTCACCGTGCGGGCCCGCGGCACCGCGGCGCGCCGGACCGGGGGCCGGCACGCGTCCCGGCCG
>NZ_JAMQQF010000023.1 GCF_023716945.1 Frankia sp. AiPs1
GCCCTGGCCGCCGTGCTCACCGGCGCCGCCCCGCCGCGCGGCAGCCTCCCGGTCGCCGCGACCGCCCCCTCAGGCCGTCCCCTCCCCCGTGGCTTCGGCCTGACCGCACTGCGTCCCTGCTGACCGCTGGCCCGGTCTACCGCTTGCGGCCGATGGCCCCGTAGGCACTGACCTGCGCGTCGGTCAGGTCGATCGGCACGGCGACGTCGGGCCGCCAGCGGTGCACGGAGACCAGCCCCGGGTCGAGCAGCTCCAGGCCGCCGAACAGCGCCTCGACCTCGGCACGCGTCCGGGGCCGCAGCGGGATCCCACGCGCACGGTAGGCCCTGGCGCCGGCCTCGATCGATGGGTCGTGGTCGGGCGTCAGATGGGACAGGACGAGGTAGCTGCCGGCCGGCAGGGCCTCGACGTACCGGCGAACAATGCCGCCCGGGTCGTCGGAGTCGGGCAGGAAGTGGCCCACCGCGAGCAGCGACAGCGCCACCGGGCGGGACAGGTCGAGGGTGTCCGTGACCTCCGGGGCGGTCAGGATCCGCTTGACGTCCCGCACGTCGGCGTCGAGGTAGGCGGTCCGCCCCGCCGGGGTGCCGGTGAGCAGCGCGCGGGCATGGCTGAGCACGATCGGATCGTTGTCCACGTAGACGACCCGCGCGCCCTCGACGGCCTGCTGAGCGATCTCGTGCAGGTTCGGGCTGGTCGGGATCCCCGTGCCGATGTCGAGGAACTGGTCGATGCCGGCCGCACCGGCCAGGTGGCGCACCGCCCGGGCCATGAACGCCCGGTTGGCGCGGGCGGCGATGCTCGCGTTCGGCGCGACGGCCCGGGCCTGCTCGGCGGCCTCCCGATCGGCGGGGAAGTTGTCCTTCCCGCCCAGGTAGTAGTCGTACATCCGAGCCGGATGCGGCAGGTCCACCCGCAGGTCCACCGGCTTCGGGGCGTCGGCCATGGACCGCCACCACGGCGTTTCGCCCGAGCCCTCGGACGGTTGCGGATCCGTGCCGATCTCCGCGCTCACCGCTGCCTCCACTACGTTCGTCCGCCCCGATCGGCAACAACAGCCCGGGGTACCTGATGAGAGGATATGAGAGGTTTGCCCCCTGGTTCTCGGAGCCCCCGCCCCTCGATCCGGCCGGCACCCCGGGAAATCGACAGCGGCGGCGAAGCCGTTCGGATTCCCCCAGCGTGTGACGGTGGCCCGCGCCGAGATTCGTACACGTCGGGGATGGCGTCCCGTGAATCGGAGACCACCGGACCGGCGAACGCCGTCCCGCAGTTTCCCGCTTTCCCGGCCAGCGCCTGCACGCGGCCGCCGGCGACTGGGCAAACGTTCGCCAACGCTCGAAAAACGAAGCCGCTGCTAGTTACGATGGAGATCGTGGAGGCCGCCGCCACGGCCGGCCGAGCTTCAGGGGGGCCACGGTGCAGATCGGCGTGGTGCTGCCAGTATCGAATATCCCTGGAAACCGCCGTCCTACCTCGACGTGCGAGATCTCGCGCGGCGGGCGGAGTCCGCGAGATTCGACTCCGTCCGGGTCTTCGACCATCTCCTGTTCCACCCGCCCGGCGAACCGCCGAAGGCACCTGGGAATCCTGGACGGTGCGCACCGTTGCGCCGGTCGCCGAGGGCCTGCCCACACTCCCCTCGGCCAGCTCCCGCGCCCTCGTCGGAACCCCGCCCCGCCCGTCGTTGCCGACGGTTTCCGCCGGTACGCCGCCCCTCGGCATCGACCATCTCGCACCAGCTCACGGCACAGCAGCACCTCACGACACAGCGCCAGCTCATGACACAGCAGCAGCAACGACAAGGAGGTTGGCGCCGATGCCCTGGTCCATCGACGAAGGTCGCGTGATGCCGTTCCTGACGGCTGACGACCGTCGCAACGTGATGGCAGTGCTGTGGTCACGGCTGCAGAAGGACTCGACCGAGTCGCCGGAGGAGACCTCGGCCGAACTGCTGACCGCCGGGCTGCCCGGCACCTTCGCCAGGAGCCCGTCCGGCAAGTTCAAGGACTTCAAAGAAGGCAAGGACGGCAAGGACGGGAAGGACGGCAAAGACAGCAAGGACAGTAAGGACGGCAAGGAGGGGAAGGACAGCAAGGAATGGAAGGATCTCAAGGACGGCAAGGACCTGAAGGACCTGAAGGACGGGAAGGAATTCAAGGACACCAAGGATTACGGAAAAGACACAAAAGATACCAAAGACGGTAAAGACCGGTGGGATCGGGCGGATCCGGGCGTTGGCGTGCCCACCACGCGCTTCCCGAACGACACGCCCAGCGGCTCACCCGTCGGCCCGCCCGGCGCCGAGTACCCGCCTGACCGGCGCACGAAGGACGGGAACCCGGCGGACGGTCACCCCGATGACGCCGAGTGGGCACGGGCGGCGGCGACCGGCCGCACCGGCCACGATCCCGAGGACGTCGCCGCCACGCTCCGCGCCTCCCGGATCAACCGCTACCTGCGGCTGTCCGGCGTGGTGATCTGAGCGAACGCCACGATGACCACCGAGACCGACGCCGCGGCGACCGCCTCCCACCCGCCGACAGCCCGGACCACACCCACGCCATCGACCACGCCCACGCCCACGCCATCGACCACGACTGGCCTCACGTCCGCGCTGACCGAGGACGACCTGCTGATCGTCGCCGAGCCCGACGACGCGGTCGCCTCTTTCGTGGCCGAGTACCTGGACGAGGTCGGCCGGCGTGCCGTCGTCCTCGACCCCTTCCACGCGGCGCAACTGTTCACCGTCGCGGTGTCGGGCGGGTCCGCCCTCGTGACGCCCCGAGTGCCGATGTTGTTGCGGATTCCCCCGCCCCCGGTCGTCAGCGCCGGTGCGCGCCACGACGCGCAGTTCCAGTACCAGGAGTGCGTCGCCCAGCTGTGGGCTGCGGCCGCCCTTACCGACCTGCCCGTCGTGAACCGGCCGTCCGTCGTCGCATTCGGCACCGCCGTCTCCGGCTCGGCGGCCCGCACCGACCTGGCGGCCGGGCAACCGGTGAGTTCGGTCGAGGTCTTCTCCTCGACCTACCCCGACCCCGCGCGCCAGACCGACGAGGCGTGGTGGGTGCAGGACACCGTCACCCGGCAGACGACGCGCTGGCCGCAGCCGCCCGCGGCCGGCGGTCCGTTCCGGGCACGGTGGTCGGCGGCCGACCCGGTCTTTGAGGTCGTGGTGGTCCTCGCCGGGGCCGCCTGGCGATGCACGACCGCCGAGATCGACGACCTCGACCTGCCCGGCCGCAGCCTGGCGGTGGTCGAACGCCTCGGGCTCACCCTCGCCGCCCTGATCTGGCGGGTCGGCGACGACGGGGCCAGCGCCCACCTCGTCGACGTCGACCCGTTCCCGGGGCTCGACATGGTTCGCATGACCTGGCTCGGCCTCGGTCCGCATCTGCTCGCGGTCCTGTTCCCCGGATCGGCGGCCTGAGGTGGAGAGTTCAGACAGCCGGGCCGAGCCGCCGCGCGGCGCAGGTGACGGCCCACCCGTCCACGGCACCGCGCCGATCTACGCGATCGGGCTGGGCTCGGACGGCACCTGGCGGCACTTCCTCGACGCGACGGGCCGGCACGGGGCCGGCGTCGTCGCGATCGACCTCGCCGACGTCGTGCGCACCGGCGACTGGCGGCTGGCGATTCCGGACGACGGAGCCAGTCGGCTCGTCACCGGCCAGCAGGCGGTCGACCTGGACCCGGCGGGCGGGTACTTCGTTCGGCTCGCCGACCTGTCCAGCCTGGAAGCCGTCCCGCGGCTGGCGGCCCGGTGGCGCGCGCTCGTCGGCGCTCTGGCAGCGTGGCTCGACCACGTGCCGGGGCCCGTCGCCAACCGGCCGAGCGCCTGGGCGGACAACGGCACGAAGCCGCTGCACGAGGCTCGACTCGCCCGGGCGGGCTTCTCGGTACCGGAGAGTCTGACCAGCTCCGACGGCGAGCGGCTGCGGACGTTCGCCGCGGCCGGACCGACGATCGTCAAGCCGCTGTCGGGAGTGCGCGCCCGAACCCGACGCGTCGACCCGGCGGAGTTCACCGTGGCCGCCGGCTTCACCACCGGGCGGGGCCCGGTGCACCTCCAGCGGTACGTGGCGGGAGTGGACGTCCGCGTCCACATCTGCGGTGGTGCCGTCCACGCCCAGCAGATCGTTCGACGACGCCCCGACGGGGACGGCCAGGGCGCCGCGGCGGTCGACTACCGCGAACTCGACGCCGCCGACCTCGAGTTCCGCGACGTCGACCTGCCCGGCGCCCTGGTGAGGCTGCTCGTCGCCGCGACCGCCGAGTCCGGCCTGCTGCTCGCCGGCTGGGACCTGCGTGTCGACGGGGACCGGTACTGGGTGCTGGAGGCGAACCCGATGCCCGGCTACGACTGGTACGACCGCCGGGCCGGCGGCGCCGTCACCGCCTCCTTGGTCGACCTGCTCACCCGCCGCCCAGCCGTCTCCGAACCCGCCATCACCCGGCCCACCGTCGACCGGCCCACCGTCGACCAGCCCACCGTCGACCAGCCGGCCGTCGACCACGCCGCACCTGCCACGACGACAGCCACCGGACCCGTTGCGAGGAGGATGGGATGACCACGATCACGACGACGGCCACGACCACGACCACAGCCGCGGGGACGACCGCGGCCAGGTCCACGGCTCGACCGGACATCTCGACCGTGCGGCTGCTGTCGGTGCAGGAGGCCGAGGAGGTCCGGGACGCGGTGTACCGGGAGCGGCCGAGCTGGATCGAGCGAGGTGCCGGCTTCCACACCCTCGGCACGCCCAGTTACCTCGATCTCACGCCGAACTCGCAGGCGGGCGACTACCACGATCGCGCCGCGCGGCACCGGCCGCTGCTCTGGGATCGGTTCGGCTGGCTCTACAACCGGCTCGGGGCCGCACTCGTCGACATCCTCGACGCCCCGGTCCGCTACACCGAGCGGTATGCGCTGCCCGGGTTTCACGTGTGGTTCACCGAGGCCGTGTTCACCCGCCCACGCGCATCCGTGCACTTCGACCTCCAGTACCGGCTCTTCGACTGGCCCGGTGAGGTCGACGCCAGTCGGGTGTTCTCGTTCACCCTGCCGCTGCGGGTGCCCGCAGCCGGCGGCGGGCTCAACACCTGGCCGGTCAGCCACGCCACGTTCCTGTCGGCGATGCGGCGGGATCTGATCGACAGTGTCGGCGACCTGCGCCGCTTCCACCCGCTTCAGTACGTGCCGTACAGCCCCGGTGAGCTCGTCGTGCACTCCGGGCTGCTGCTGCACCAGATCGCCCCGTCGGTGTCGGTGCGTCCGGGGGACGAGCGGCTGACCCTCCAGGGGCACGGCATCTGGAGCGGCGACTCCTGGCTGCTCTACTGGTGAAACTGCTCCACTGGCGAAGCTGATCCGCTGGTGAAGCTGCCCGGACCGGGGAAGGGGAGCAGTCGGATGGCGGTGCTGACGGCGGCGGATCGCGACGCGTTCGTCGAACGCGGCTTCTGCGTGCTGCGGGCGGCGTTCACCGCCACCCAGGCGGCCGCGGCCCGTGGGGCGGTCTGGCGGCGGATGACGCAGAAGGCCGGCATCCGCGAGGACGACCCGAGCACCTGGCCGCCGGGCTACGACATCGAGGAGCGGCTTGCGGTGCCGGAGGTGCTCGCCTGCTTCACCGACCCGCTCGCCCACGCGATCGAGGAACTCGTCGGTCCCGGCCGGTGGCGCGGCGAGCGCGGCTGGGGGTTCTGGCCGGTGAACTTCAGTCACGGCGCCGGCGACCCGCGTGCGGTGCCGACCGCCGGCTGGCACGTCGACGGCAACTGGTTCCGGCACACCCTCGACGCGTCCCGGCAGGGTCTGCTGGTCATCGGCCTGTTCTCGGACGTCGAGCCGGGCGGCGGCGCGACGCTGGTGGCGGAGGGATCCCACCGCCGCACCGCGCGAGTGCTCGCCGAGCATCCCGGCGGCCTGACTCACCTGGAGCTGTTCGACGCCGTCCTCGCCGAGCCCATCGGTACCTTCACCGAGTTGACCGGAGCGGCCGGGGACGTGGTCCTCGCCCACCCGTTCCTGTTCCACACCCGCGGGTTCAAACGAACCGGATCACCCAGGTTCATCAGCAACACCGAGGCAGGGCTGCGCGCTCCCCTGCGCCTCGACCGTGCGGACGACGCCGATTACTCGGTGCTCGAACGCTCGATCCGCGCCGCCCTCGCCGCCCCGCCCCCGACCTTCACCGCCCCCCTGCGCTGCCGCTTCTGATCGGCACCGCCCCGTGAGCCGGTGGCCGGCTCACGGCACGCGGAGACGACCCGCGCGGGTCGGAGGACCTGCTCCGCTCAGGAAACGAGGGCACCGAACACGTCGGGAACACCCTCGTCGACCACGATCTCGGTGGCGATGCGGGCCAGCTGATCCCGATCGGCGGCCGGGACGGGGGCGACGAGGTCGGCCAGCCGCTGGCTGACCTCGTCGTAGAAGGCGTCGGTGAGCCGCTTGCCGTCCGGGGTGAGGGCGACGGTGATGGCGCGCCGGTCGGTCGCCGACATGGCGCGCCGCAGGTAGCCGCGGCGCTCCACCCGCTCGACCAGGCCGGTGACGCTGGACTTGTCCAGCCGCAGCATCACGCTGATCTCACTCATGCCGCGGGACTGGTCCTTGAGGACGCACATCAGCTGGGCCTGCGGCACGGACAGCCCGCGACCGGCACAGACGTCGGCATAGATCGAGTTGACCAGGTAGGACAGCCGCACCAGGGCCACCGGAGTCGTGAACGTCGCGCCCACCGCGGATCTCCCCTCGCGCCGCCGTGCGAACACTGTACCGCCGACAGTTTGTATTGCCGACCTTTTTAATTCGTGATACGTACTATAGGTGATCCAAACTAAGCTGCCTTGCGGTTCCTGCTGCGCCTGCGGGCCGACCACATCCATCGAAGGACTGGCGTTGACCCCACCAACCACAGCGATCATCCCGGCCGCCGCCCGCGGCGGTACCAGGTGAGCGGCCTGGACGGGTCCCGGCTGGTGTTCGGCGCCGGCGGTGCGGTGAGCGGGCTGTCCGCGTCGCAGACCCTGGACCTCGCCCAGAGCGCCGACGAGCTCGGTTACGACCTGTTCAGCCTGAGCGACCACCTGCACAGCCGGCGCCAGACCGTCGAGCCGCTGGTCGCCCTGAGCTGGCTGGCCGGCCAGACCCGCCGCATCGAGCTGGCCACGAACGTCCTGGGGCTGCCCTACCGGGCGCCGGCGGTGGTCGCGAAGACGGCCGAGACGCTGGACCGGCTCTCCGGCGGCCGGTTCGTCCTCGGCCTGGGCGGGGGCGGCTACGACGAGGAGTTCCGCGCCTTCGGCCTGCCCGACCGGACCCCCGGGCAGAAGATCACCGGCCAGCGCGAGGCCATCGGGATCATCCGCGGACTCTGGGCGAACGAGTCGACCACCGTGCGCGGCCGCGAGTTCTCCGTCGACGACGCCCGCATCGAGCCTCGCCCCGACCATCCGATCCCGATCTGGCTCGGCTCGTACGGACCGCGGGCGCTCGCGCTGACCGGTGAGCTCGCCGACGGCTGGCTGCCATCCGTGGGCCGGATCGGCCTCGAGGGCGCCCGCCGGATGCGCCAGTCGGTGCTGACGGCCGCCCGCGACGCAGGCCGCGATCCCGCCGCGATCACCTGCGCCTGCAACGTGATCGTGCGTGTCGGGGCGCCGGCGCAGCCGGACTCGGGCGCGGTGACCGGCGGCGTCCAGGAGGTGATCGACCAGCTCCTGCAGATCGTGGGGGTCGGCTTCACCGCGCTGCTGCTGGCCATCCCGACCGTCGCCGAACAGGAGGTCGTGGCCCGCGACATCATCCCGGCCGTCCGCGCCGAGGTGGCCGCCCGCGGCCTGCCACCCGCCCACCTCGGCGACGACCGCCGGTAACGCGCATCGTCGTGGCTTTGATGCCTCGCTCGTCGCGGCCGCCCGTGCGAGGGTGAGGGGAGCCGAGCCGAGGACTGCTGGACGCCGGAGGAATGATCATGGCTGCATCGGATGCCCGCGACACGGAGTTAAAGGACGACGACCGCGTCATCGCCTGGCTGGAGTCCCTGCTCGGCGGCCGGGTCGTCTCGTGGGAGCGGCAGCCGAGGTGGCGGCCCATGTGGTTCGTCGACATCGACCGCGGCGGCGCCACCGAACGCGTCGTCGTGCGCGGCGAACGGTCCGACACGGCTCTGATCCTCCCGCTCGAACACGAGATGCTGTTCCAGCGACTTCTCGACGAGCACGGTATCCCGGTCCCGCACGTGCACGGCTGGTGCGACGAACCGAGGGCGTACGCGATGGCCGCCGTCCCCGGCCGCCCCGACTTCGCCGGCACCACCGACGAGCAGCGCCGCACGGTGGTCGACGAGTATCTGCAGGCACTGGCGCGGATGCACCAGCTCCCGGTCGGGCCGTTCAAGGCTGCCGGGGTCATCTCCGGGACGTCGGCGGCCGACTCCGCGATGATCGGAGTACGCCGGTTCGAGCAGCACTACCGGACGAGCAAGGTGCGCCCCGACCCGCTGATGGAATTCGTCCTCGGCTGGCTGCGCCGCCACCCGCTGCCCGCGTCCGACCGCGAGGCGCCCATCGTCTGGGACTCCGGCCAGTTCCACCACGCCGACGGCCACCTCGTGGCCCTCGTCGACGTCGAAATCGGCCACATCGGCGACCCGATGATGGACCTCGCCGCCTGGCGGATGCGCGACACCGTCATCCCCTACGGCGAGTTCACCACGCTGTACGACCGGTACGCCGAGCTGACCGGCCGGCCCGTCGACCTCGCGGCCATCCAGTGGCACCACCTGTTCTTCACCCTCACCAACCAGCTGTCCTTCCACGGCCCGCTGGCCCGTCCGATCCTCGACACCGACTACATGACCTACGCGCAGTGGGTCAGCGAGACGAACCTGCACGCCGTCGAGACCCTGGCCGAGTACCTCGGGATCGACCTCGAACCCGTGGAGATCCCCGAGCCGGTCGCCTCCCCCGTCTCCATCCCGCACCAGCACCTGTCCCGCTCGCTGCGGTCGATCTCGGTCGAGGATCCGTACGTCGCCTACCAGGTTCGCATCGCCTTCCGCCTGGCCCGCCACCTCGAACGCGCCGACCAGATCGGCGCGGCCGTCACCGAGGCCGACCGGGAGGACCTCGCCCGCCTCGTCGGCCACGCGCCGAAGAGTTGGGACGAGTGCGAGGCGGCGCTGGAGAACTTCGTTCTGGCCGACGAGGGACGCCACGACGCCGAACTCGTCGTCCTGTTCCACCGCCGGTGGGCGCGCTACAAGGCCCTGATGGGCCCCGCCGGCTCCGCCATGGCCGCCCACCACACGATGCAGCCCTTCGGCCGCTGGCTGGGCTAGCGGGGAGGCGGGTCAATCGCCTCGACGTCAATCGCCTCGGTGCCAATCGCCTCGGCGTCACTCGCCTCAGGTCGGATAGTTTCCCGCTTCGAGGTCTTCGAGCAGGCTCGGATGAGTGGGCTGCCAGCTGAACCGCTCTCGGGTCCACGCGCTCGACGCTGGCTGGTCGACGCCGAAGATGCCGCCGAGGAATCCGAAGTTCTCTGCCGGAACGGCCTTCGTGGGCAGGCCCAGGTGGCGGCCGATGGTCTCGGCGATGGCGCGCATGGTGTCGCCCTGATCGGCGACGGCGTGAGCCACCGTGCCGGGCGTGGCCTGTTCCAGAGTCAGCCGGAAGAGCTGGGCGGCGTCGAGGCGATGGACGGCTGGCCAGCGCTGGCTGCCATCGCCGACATAGGCGGACGCCCCGGTGCGTCGCGCTGCCTCGATGAGCACCGAGGCGAATCCGAAACGCTCGCCTCGGGCGTGGACCGACCGGGGAAGGCGGACGACGACGGAGCGGACGCCCTTGTCGGCGAGGTCCAGCACGGTCAGGGCGTTGCGGCCGCGACCGCCCACGGGACCGTCCGTAGGCGAAGGATCCTGTTCAGTCGAGGCCCGTCCGGGCACGGCGGGTGTGCCGGAAGCAATGACCAATGGCTTGCCGCTCCCGGCGAGCGCGGCGCCGAAGGTCTCGAGGGCGCGGGTCTCCTCGGCGACCGACTTCCCGAAATTGGTGAAGTCGTTGCCGAAGGCAAGGTGGATCACCCCGTCGGACTGTGCGGCGCCGGCGCGCAGGCTCTCAGGGGCGTCGAGATCACCGCGTAGCGCAGTGGCGCCGGCGGCGGTGACAGCCCGCGCCGAGGCCTCGGAGCGAGCCAGGCCGAGCACCTCGTGGCCCGCGGCGATGAGTTCGGGGACGACTGCGGAGCCGATCCCGCCGCTGGCACCGGTGACGAAGACGCGCATGCGAACTCCCCAGATGATGCGACTGTTGTCCCGTCACCGTAGCAGGGTGACGGGACAACAGTCCCATCGCTACGATGGGCTGGTGCCCCGATGGGAACCCGATGCGCGCGAGCGGCTGGTGGCCGCCGCGCTGCACCTGTTCTCGGAGCGGGGCTACGACAACACCACCGTCGCCGAGATCGCCGATCGCGCGGGTCTGACCAAGAGCACCTTCTTCCGGCACTTCCCCGACAAGCGGGAGCTGCTGGCGGCCGGCCAGGAGACATTGGCGCGGCTGTTCGCCGAAGGCATCGCCGCGGCACCCGTTCATGCCAGTCCCCTGACTGCGGTGGCCGCCGGGCTGGAGCGCGCTGCCGGGGTGATGACGCCGTTCAATCGCGAGCTTGGGCCTCGGCTGCGTGCCGTCATCGCGACCAGCGCCGAGCTCCAGGAACGCGACGCGCTCAAGCAGGTTGGTCTCACCGCGGCCATGGCAGGCGCTCTGCGCGCCCGTGGCGTGCCACACCTGGTGGCCACCCTGGCGGCCGAGTTGGGCATGCTCGCGTTCAAGGAGGCCTACGCCACCTGGGTAGCGAGCGACAATGACCAGGAGCTGGGCGAACTGGCCTGTACAGCCCTGGATCAGCTGCGCACCGCGGTCGCCGAACTCGACTGACCACCTCGCCGAAGCGGATCACACCGTAGCGCTCCGATTCCGTCCGGACAGGGCCGTTGGACGGCGTCGAGGCTGGATTCCCCCGTCGGAGCTGACCGCACCTGCCGGGTGATGGGCGCCCGGCGTGCTTGAGGGTGTTGGTGAGTGCCTCCTGGACCAGTCGGAAGACGGGTGAGCTGGACTCCGGCCGGCAGGTCGAGCGGCTTTCCACTGATGGTGAGGCGCACCGGCAGGCCGGCCTGCCGGACCTGGTCGATCAGGGCTTCGAGGTCGGTCAGCCCGGGCTGGGGCGCGGTGCCGTCCGCGGCGCCGTCCTCGCGGAGCACTCCCAGCAGACGGCGCATTTCCGCCAGGGCCTCCCGCCCGGTCCGCGACACCTGCGCGATCGCCTGCTCGGCCCGCGGCGCCGAGCTGGTCAGCGCGAACTGCGCGCCGTCGGCCAGGGCGATCGTCACGGACGGCGATCGCGGCCGGGGTGCGCAGCAGGGTGCCCAGCGCGAGCCCGAGGACACCGATTGCGGTCACGAACAACGCCGTCCCCAGCACCGCTCGCAGCGCCCCCGGGTCGGACAGCGCCACGTCGATGTGCCGCGAGGACAGCATCTTCTGGCCGACGGTGAACGCGATCAGGTTGGCCACCACCATCAGCCCGAAGCTCGCGACCGCGAAGACCACCACCTTCGCCCACAGCACCGGCAGCCGGCGGGGGACCACACCCCAGGTTGTACGCCTCGGGTCGTACTGGCGGGCGGGTCGTTCGCCTGGGATCAGGTCCCGGTGATGTCGCGGGCGTGCCGCCCGCCGCCATGTGAGGCGGCGTCGTACGATCCGTCCCATGCCCAGTATGAGCGTGTCGGTGCGAGCGGAGACGCTGGAGGCCGCGCGGGCCGAGGCCGCCGCGGCCGGGCTCACCCTGTCGGCCTGGGTCGACAGGACGCTGGCCGAGGCCGTCTGGACGCGGCGCTTCGCCCACCAGCAGGAACGCAACGCCGCCCTGGGGATCACCACCGAGTACCTGAACGGCGAGTTCGCCCGGCTCGAGGAACTGCGACGCCGTGCGGCAGGGTGAGGTGTGGGCGCGGGCCGACGCTCCCGCGCACGCGCTGATCGTGTCCGCGGACATGTACAACAACGCCAACACCGGCCGGGTCGTGGTCTGCCCCGTCGTGCCGGGCGAGCCGCTGCCGTTCGACGACTACGCCGTCGACGTCGGGATCACGGTTCCCGTTTCGGGCACGGTGCTGCCCGAGCTCGTGGCGTGGATGCCGACATCTGGCCTGTCACACAGACTCGGTGCCGTCCCGCCCGAAGCCTGGAAACGCGCCGACCAGGTCCTGCGCCGCGTCCTCGGTCACTGATACCTCGCGCCGGGTGATGGCTCGGTCATTGCGGCGCGAGGGAGAGGTGGGCCGCGATGACCTGCCAGCGACCGTCGTCGTGTACCCAGGTGCGGGTGTAGTCCATGACGACGGAGACGTTTTCGCCGCTGCTGCGGGCGGTGATCGCGGCACGTACGAAGGTGACTCCCGTCCCACCGTGGAGCAGGGACTGCCGGCGCAGCTCGAGGTACGAGAGCACGGCGAAGTCGCCCGACGCATAGCCGGCGACGTCCTCGGCCTTTCCGTGGAGCAGACCGTCGTACCCGTGGGCGACGAGATCGTCGTGCAGCACTTCGGCGAGCCCCACGGCGTCGTTGGCGGTGACCACGGACTGCAGCAGGTCCTCGGCCCGCCCAAGACCGGCGAGATCCGCGGGCTGTGTCGGCGTCATGAGCCGAGCCTTACGCACCGGCAGGCACCACGCCCGCGGGTCCGCCGTCGGCGCAATCGAGCGGCGCTGCTCAGTAGCTGGCGGCGCTGCTCGCTGGCGGCGCTGCTCAGTAGCTGAAGGTCGTCGCGCCGTCGTCGCCGATCCAGTTCCACATCGGGATCGTGCCGTTCAGCTCCGCGCCCTCGATCAGCAGGCTGGCGTCGATCTTGCGGGCGTCGACGCAGATCGGACAGACGAAGTAGCGGCCGCCGGCGACCCGGTATCGCTCGATGAGCGACTCCAGCGGTGGGCAGCCGACGCAGCCCTCGCCCTTCGCGTCGCCGGGCAGCGCGAGCCGGACCGCCTCCTGGGTCAGGAACATGAGCGTCTCCTTCCCGGTCTCCGCGGCCCCGACCGCAACCAGAAACGCGACGGTGACCTTCTCGAGGTCCTCGAGACCCGTGGTCAGGCTGATGACTGCCTTGCTCGCCATCGGCGAACCTTCTTTCCGAGAGTTTGAGAACGATCGTTCGTTCTTAGTAGCCGATAGTACGAACGATCGTTCTGCCCGTCAACTAGGATGTGGGTCATGGCGGAGAGGGCAGTGCACGCGCGCCAGCGACGGGCCGACGGGGAACGCACCCGCACCGCGATCCTCGACGCGGCGGTGCGGCTGTCGACCGTCGACGGCCTCGAGGGCCTGAGCATCGGCAACCTCGCCAAGGACCTCGGCATGAGCAAGGGCGGCGTCTACGCCCACTTCGACTCCAAGCAGGACCTGCAGCTCGCCACCGTGGAGGCGGCCGGCGCCATCTTCCGGTCAGAGGTCATCGAGCCCGCGCTGACGGCCGACCCGGGTGTGCCCCAGCTCCTCGCGTTCTGCGACGCCTACTTCGATCATCTCGAACGGCGAGTCTTCCCCGGCGGGTGCTTCTTCGCGGGCGCCGCCCTGGAGATGGGAACGCACCGCGGACCCGTGCAGGAGAAGGTCGCCGAGTTCCACTCCGGATTTATTCAGCTCATCCGCGAGTTCGTGCGAACAGCGGTCGGACTCCAGCAACTGCCACCCGACGAGGACCCGGCAGCGCTCGCCCTGGAACTCAACGGCACGCTCCTGGCGGCCGACACGAGTTTCGTGATGTACGACGATCCCTCAGTGCTGGACCTGGGCCGCCGAGTGGTGCGCCGCCGCCTGGGTCGCACCGAAGCGCGCGGAAACGAAACACCAGCGAAAATCAGTAATCCGCGGTAAGTATTCGTTGGCTGCGTCCAGGCCCGGCGGCGCCGTCGAGGTTCGTGGTGCAGCTTGGGTGACAGACAGGTGCCGTTCGAGCTGATCCCATCCTGGTCTGGTATTTGCCGACAGAGAAGGCGGTAGCTTTCTATAGCCGTTGACGGTGTAGGCGTGACTGATGCGGCGGCGGTTGCGGACCTGGGCCTGGGTCTGGGTCTGGTCTGGTCTGGTCTGAGGGACGGTCGGGTGCACGTGAGGTGGGGATGCGCGTGGGCGAGCCGGTGACGGGAATCGACATCGACCTGGTCGAGTACGAGCGGCTGAAGGAGGAACAACTCGGACGGATCGGGGTCCGGGACAATCTGGTGTACGCCACCCTCGCGGTCTACGGGGGCGTGGCCGCGATCGTGCTGGGCGGGGGTGCGGGTCGGCTACCGGCACTGCTGTTGCTGCCACCGGCGTGTCTGGTGCTCGGCTGGACGTATCTGGTCAACGACCAGAAGGTGTCAGCGATCAGCCGTTATCTGCGCCGCGGGCTGGGACCACAGCTCGCGGCCGCGACGGGGCGCGAGATGCTGGGCTGGGAGACGGAGCATCGCAGCGACGGTGCGCGACGGCGCCGCAAGATTGCCCAGGTCACCATTGATGTCCTGCTGTTCTGTTGGTCGGGAGTCGGGGCCGTCGTGATCTTCTGGGCATCGGCCACGCGGGTCTCCTGGCCACTGCGCGGGGTGTCCATCGTCGAGGTCACCGCGCTCGTTCTGCTCGCCGTGGAGATCCTCCGCAATGCGGAGATCTCCGGGTCTGCGTGAGCACCGTCGACGGCGGGGCGTGGGGAGAACTCCTCACAGCACCCGACGCAGGACTGCGGGCGCCGCGCATTCCCGCACGACCCGGTAGACCGAGGCGTAGATCGAGCCGGATCCGACGGTGACCAGGTAGTGCGGCATATCACCGCGTTGCAGGCGGGCGGGGGCGGGTAGCGCGTCACCGACGTACGGCGAGTACATGATCAGGCCGTCGGGTGTGTCGGGGTCGAGGGCAAGCGCGTGCATCCCGGCATGGACCCCGGTGAAGTGGACCCGCAGGCTGTCGGCGGCGGCTGGGTGGAGTTCCCGGAATGCGGCGAGGCGGTCGACGGACCGCTTGATCTTCGCAGGGACGTCCTCACCGCGCTGAGCGCTCAAATCGTTGGCCATGCGGGACTCCGGATCGAGCAGGACACAGTCGTACCGGCCGCCTCGGCGCAGGAATTCCAGCAGGGCGTCCCGGTACCAGGCAGGCCGTTCGGTGGTGGTGAGATATCTCGAGAACGTGTTGAGCGCGGTTCCGACGTCCAACACATACCTGCTCGCGGCGAGGACAAGCTCCGCTTTCGTCTGCTGACTCGGACGTTCGTGGAAGACATGCGCCGCGGACCAGCCGAGCGGTCCGTGCCGCGTCAGCCAGGATCGGCGCGCGTCCGCTGGATTGCCCGAGGTGGATAGCAGGAACACGTTGCGGCCCTCGTGCCGGCCCACCGGAACAAAGCGGTCCGCATGCTGACCGGCTACCCGGTGCACCTCCTCGGAGATGACCAGGCAGTCTCGGGGCGCGGCCTTCTCTAAATGCGCGGCGAAGTTGACGTCGGCCGAGTGGATCGACCGCTGGTGATGGTCGCCAAGATAATGAAAGACGCCGCGGTGGATCGCCATCCGGACGTGTAGTTCGCCGGCGACGCCGATCTGCGCGAACTCGTCCCGCAGATGGGAGAGGTCGAGATCGAGAAAGGTGTCGGCGCTGGTGAGGGCGACGTCGCGGGCGATGCTCTCGTCGTCGTCATGGATGATGAAGAAGCCACCGTCGCCGTGCCACTGCCACAACTCGGCCCGTTCGCAGCGGTGGGAGCGCGCGGTCCGGGTCACCCGGTCGACCGCACGCTGATGGAACAGGTTGAACGCTTCGCCGGCCCGGTCCAGCGGATTCGCTGCGACGACGGTCGAGTAGCCCGAGGCGTCGAGGAACATGAAGTAGGCGTGTTTGTACGCCGTCCCCACCTCGAAAGCGCTCGGCCGGTCGCCACCACGGGGCGGATCTGCCTCGTCACGCCCGCGGGAACCTCCCGTCACGATGCCTCGTAGGCGGACACCATCCGCACCGATGTGAGCACCCGCCGCCATCCCGCGACTGTCAGGGCTGCCTGGACCCCTGCCGGCGCGGCGGGCGCCCGAAACGCTGCCCACACGGCTGCTTCCCTCCCCGGGGCGCGAACGCCTACCCCGATGGTCGTGAAAAGTACCGCAGAACCGACGGCATTCGGGGCCGGTCCGCCAATGTTGCCGGTCAAGGTTTCTGCTCCCGGCCAAGGTTCCTGCACCCGGTCTTTCCGGCCGGCGGGGTGACTCGAGGCCGGTGGGCGCACAATGACGAGGTGACCGGATCCCTGGCGAACGGCCCGGATGCGGCTTCGCCGGGGGAACCGGACGGGGTTCTGACAGCGGAGCTGGCGGCGTTGTGGGATCGGGTGCGCGCCGCGGCCGGCGGGGAGACCTCCGCGGTGCTCGGCGACGACGCGCTGGAGTTCGCCGAGCAGGTGGTGCGGCGCAGCACGACGGCCGATGCGGGGACGCCGGTGGAGGTCGTCCACGCCGTGGCGGCCCTGCGAGCCGTCCGATTCCTGGTCGGCCAGGACGAGGCTGACCGGCTCATGGCCATCCGCCTGCTGACCGAACTCGTGCCGGTCAGCCCGGAACTGGCGCCCGAACGCTGGCTGGCGAGCGTGGGCGCGACGGTGCTCGACGGCCGGGCGCTTCTCGCGGCGGACGCCCTCGAGCGGGCGCTCGTCTCGTCCGGTCCGGACGTGCTGCAGGACGCCGTCGAGCAGCTTGAGGCGGTGGTGGCGCAGACACCGGAGGATGCCGCCGACCTCGCCGGCCGCCTGTCCAACCTGGGCATCGCCCTGCGGCTGCGGGCGGAGCGGTTCGGCTCGGACGCGGACCTTGACCGGGCGGTGACGGTGGCCGCGACGTCCGTCGCGGCGGTGGTCGCCGAGGCTGGGGCGGAGCTGGCCGGCTGCCTGGCGAACCTCGCGGACGCGCTGGTCACCCGGTACGAACGGCGAGGCGTGGGGCGGGACCTCGACGAGGCGACGGCGGTCCTGGTGCGGGCGCGGGCCATGGTCCACGGGCCGGCCGCGCTGGTCGCGACCTGCGAAAGCAAGCTCTGCGCCGTCGCGTGGCTCCGATTCGCGCTCAGCGGGCTCGCTGCGGATCTTGACACCGCCGTCGAACACGGTCGGCGGGCCTGCGGCTGCGCGCAGCTCATGCCGGGCGAGCTGGCGAGCGCCCGGTCGAACCTGGGCAGCGCGCTGGCGACCCGGTTCACCATGACGGGCTCGGCGCGGGACATCGACGAGGCGGTCGGCGTGCTGCGCGCGGCGGTGGCGTCAACGGCCCCGGACGATCCCGCCGGCGCGCTGCGGCGCTCGAACCTGTCCGCGGCGCTGCAGGATCGCTACCGAGCGTACGGCGCGGCACGGGACCTCGACGCGGCGGCGTTCTCGGCACAGTCGGCGCTGGCAGGTGCGCTGCGCGCTGCCCACCCCGCCAGCGAAACCGCCACCTACTTCACGAACCTGAGCAACATCCTGCGGATGCGGGGCGACCTGCGAGCCCGGCTGGCTGACTCCGCCGACGACGCGCGGGCCGATCTGGACGGCGCGGTCGTGGCGGCCCGGCGGGCACTGGACGCAACGCCAGTTGGTCATCCGGACCGGGCTGGCCGGCTCTGCAACACGGCGCTCGCGCTGCAGAGCCGAGTATCGCAGGGCCTCGCCGGGGACGATCCCGGCGACGGCCGGCCGCCTGATGTCCCCACGGCAGGCGAGGACGGAGCTGTCTCCACGGTGACCCGCGGTAGCGACGGCTACCTCGGTGCGGCGGTCGACCTGATGCGCCAGGCGGTGGCCGCCGCGACCGACCCGACCCGCCGGTCCGGGTATCTGGCGAACCTGAGCCAACTGCTGCGGGACCGCCACGACCGGGACGGCGATCCAGCCGATCTGGCGGAGGCGATCGACGCCGCTGCCGCTGCAGCGCGCCCAGGCGGCGACGGTGAACGGGTGCTCGCGGCGGGCGTCCTGCTGAACCTGGGCATGGCCCACGCCGTGCGCTGGGCTGCGACACGGCAGGAGGCAGACCTCACCGCCGCGCTGGCGGCGCTGCGCCGGGGAGCCGCCGCCGACCTCGCTCACGTCGATGACCGGCTCGGCTGCGCGCGGCAGTGGGGTGAACTGGCTGCCGTGGCAGGAGACTGGCCGCTCGCCCTGGCGGGCTACCAGGCAGCGACGGCGCTGCTCGCGCCAGCCGCCTGGCCGGGCCTGGCCCGCACCGACCGTGAACTCGCGTTGTTCCGCCAGTCACCGGTGGCGAGCGAGGCGGCCGCGGCCGCGGTGCACGCGGGCGACCCGGCGACCGCGGTCGAGCTGCTCGAGCAGGGACGTGCGGTGCTGTGGGGGCAGCTCGCCGCCGGCCTGGACGAGGTCGGCCGGCTACGCAGACAGGCGCCGGACCTCGCCGACCGGCTCGACGAGGTACGCGCCGCACTGAGCCTCAATGAGTTCGGCGCACTGTCCCTGTCCCCCGCCGGCTCCGGCGACGGCGAGAGGCGCGGGCCGGGATCGGAGGGGTCGTGACGTGGCCCGGTGAGCCGACGTCGGCTGTCGATCGGGCGGTGGACCGCCGGATGGCGCTTGCCCGGGAGTGGGACGACCTGGTCGAGCAGGCCCGTCGCCTGCCCGGATTCGCGGATTTTCTGCGCACGCCACGGACGTCGACGCTGCTGCCGGCCGCGGCCGGCGGGCCGGTCGTGTACGTCAACGTGAGCCGATGGCGATGCGATGCGCTGATCGTCACCACCGACGGGGTGGAGCGGGTGCAGTTGGTCAGGCTGAACGCAGCGGACGTGGTGGAACGGGTTCGCCGGCATCTGTTCCTTCGGCGGGAGTTCGAGGTCACGGCGGCAGCCGCGCAGCGCGGCGGAACCGTCGCGGACGTCGTCGGGCTGGGCCCGCCGGTCCCGCCCGACGCGGTCGGTTCCGCGGTGCCGTCGGTCGGTTCCGCCGCTCGGCGGGCACGGCGGGCGTTGGACGCCGACCTGCACGGGCTCACCGGCTGGCTCTGGGACGTGCTGGCGCAGCCCGTGCTGCATCGGCTCGGCCTGCTCGACGGACCACCTGACCGCGACAACCGTCCGCGCCTGTGGTGGTGTCCCACCGGGCTGCTGACGTTGCTTCCGCTGCACGCCGCCGGCCATTACGACGACCCGGTGGGCACCGGTCCGGGCACCTCCGCCTCCGCCGGCGACAGGGCGGGTGCGGGCCTGACGGTTGCGGACCGGGTCGTCTCGTCGTACACGCCCACGCTGCGGGCGCTGCTGCGGGCGACCGCGGCCGAGACCGACGCCGGCCCGCCGTCCGCGTCGGCCAGCCAGCCGCCCGCCGACCCGCGGATGCTGATCGTCTCGCTACCGTCGGCCCAGGGGCGGCCGTCGCTGCCGTACGCCGAGTCCGAACGGGACGTCCTGCAACGCCATTTCCCGGGTGAGCAGCACACCCTGCTCGAGGGCGACGCCGCGACCCGCGCCGCCGTCGAGACGGCGTTGCCGCGGCACCGCTGGGCGCACTTCAGCTGCCACGGCGACCAGCAGCTTGGTGACCCGTCGAGCGGAGGGCTGGTGCTGCACGACCGGATGCTGCGCATCGCGGACATCGGCGCCTCCCACACGACCCGCGAGTTCGCCTTCCTGGCGGCTTGCCGGACCGCGACCGGCGGCGTCAACCTGCCCGACGAGACGATCAGCCTGGCTGCCGCACTGCAGCACACCGGGTACCGGCATGTCCTCGCCTCGCTGTGGTCGGTGTACGACCTGGTCGCCGCGAGGGTGTCGACGCTGGTGTACGACGAGCTGATGGCGAGCGGAGTCTTCGAGCCACACCGGTCCGCCGCCGCCCTCGACGCTGCCATCGCTGAGCTTCGTCGCGCCTACCCCTACAACCTGAGCGTGTGGACGCCGTTCACGCACACCGGAACGTGACGGCGCGGCCGTCGTCCTGCCCGGGGCGTCAGCCGTCCTCGTCGACAAGCACGTCCGCGGGAGTCTCCTCGTCGGCGGGAGTCTCCTCGTCAACGAGGAGGTCCTCATCCTCGAGCAGGACCGGTGGCACGGGTAGGTCCTGCGGCGCGGTTGCGTCCAGCAGCAACCGGACCTCCCGCATCCGGCGGACCAGCGCCGGATCCACCGCGGCCAGGTCGAGCAGGCTGTGCTGGCTGTCGATCAGACGTCCCCAGATCACCCCCCGGCCCGCCTCCAACAGTTCCACGGCGCGGGCCGGTTCCTCATCCGCCGACAGCCAGACGGCCGCCGCGTCGCTGGGCAGCCCCGAGTAGTCGGCGAGGACCCGCTCGACGTCGACCCGGTCGAGGCCGTGCCAGGCGGCCAGGGGGAGCAGATCGACAGCGGCCGCGTAGCCCTCGGTGCCGGCGTCCGGGGCGCGGGAGGTGACCGAAACGGCCCAGGTCCAGGCCGCGGTGATCCGCGTCGACGACGGCGCGGTCGACGTGTCCGCAGCCGCCCGCCAGGCCGTCACCGCCTGCTCGGCGTCCTGAGGATCACCGCCGATCTCGTGGCGCCGCCAGTAGGCGACGGCCAGATTGGTGAGGTACCCCGCCCGAGCCGGATGGTCGACTGCGCTCGCCTCGAGCGCCTCATGCCCGACCCGAACCGCCTCGTCAAGGATGGGCAGGCCCCCCTCCCGATCAGCATCCACCTGATCGGCATCGTCACGGGCGGCATCGTCACGGGCGGCGTCATCCCGATCGGCGTCGAACTGGCCGCGCAGGTACGCGGCCAGATTGGCCCGGTAGCCGGGACCGTGCGCCGAGTGCAGCGGGGTGCGGCGGACGGCCTCCCGGGCGGCGAGGACCGCGGTGCGGAGGTCCCTCGGGTCCCCGGCGGCCTCGAACCGGGTGTGCAGGGCACCGGCGAGGTTCGACCAGTACATCGCGCGGTCGGGGTCGCCCGCCGGGGTGATGTGCACCGCCTCGGCCGCGAACTCGATCGCCGCGTCCGCGTCGGCGCGCTCGTCGTGCAGCTCGAACCGGTGGCCGTGGGCGAGGCTGAGGTTGGTCAGGTATCCGGCCCGCGCCGGATGCCCGGGCGGCAGCAGCTCCAGGGCGCGTCGTCCCGCCGTGACCGCGTCGGTGGCGTCGTCGGAGCGGCCGGCATGCGCGTGCCGCGTCATCAGCGTGGTGCACAGGTTCATCAGCCGACCCGCGAGCAGCGGATGGTTCGACGCGCTGCCGGCCACGGCGTCGCGACAGGCATCGACGGCCTGCTCCAGGTCGGCCAGCCGGCCGGTCGCCTCGAACCGGCTCCGCAGCAGGAATCCGAGGTTCGACAGCCGGCCGGCATGCTCCGGCGCACCCGGACGGGTGCCGTCGACAGCCTCCTGGGCCGCGGTGACCGCGGCGTCGTGATCGGCGATGCTGCCGGTTGCCTCACACCTCGAGTGGTACAGCACCGCGAGGTTGCCGAGGAACCTGGCGCGTTCCGGCGTTCGCCGGTCGACCGCGTCGACCGCCCCGGCGGCGGCGTCGATCGCCTCCGCCAGGTCCGCCAGGTCGCCCGTTCGCTCGAACCGGGTGAGCAGGACGATCGACAGGTTGCACCGGCGACCGGCGAGTTCGCGGTGGTCCGCGGGCGTCGCGGCCACGGCGGCCCGGGCAGCGCTGACGGCCTCCGCCAGATCGGCTGGTGCCCCCTGGTGCTCGAACCGGGTCATCAGCACCAGCGCCAGGTTCGCTTGGCGACCGGCGGTCACCGGATGGTCGGCGGGCAGCGCGGCCAGCGCTTCGCGGTCCAGGGAGATCGCCTCGTCCAGATCGGACAGCTCGCCGTGACGGTCGAAGCGCAGCAGCAACGCATGGCCCACGTTCGACCGGTAGCCGGCGAGGTCGGCCGGTTCCGCCAGTTCGCCGCGGTGGGCTGCCCGGGCCGCCGCGTCGGCGACCGCCGCCCGACCCAGGTTGACGGCTGCGGCAAGATCCTCATCGGCGCCGGCGTGCTCGAATCGGGCCAGGAACGCTGTCGCCGCGTTCGACAGCCGGCCAGCGCGGTCCGGGTCGTCCACCGCGGTTGCCCGCGCCGCCCGCAGCGCCAGCGTGACGGCCCGGCCGAGGTCCGCCTCGTCACCGACGAGTTCAAACCGCAGTCGCCAGGCCATCGCGAGATTCGCCAGCGCGGCGAGGTTGCCGTCATCGCCATCAGCGGCATGACCGGCGTCACCGCTTTCGGGATCACCGCTCTCGGGATCACCGCCTTCGGGATCGCCGCCGTCGGGATCGCCGCCGTCGGGATCGGCCGTGAGGGCGGCCACCGCGCCGTCCAGGTCCCCCACGGCACCGGACCGGACGAATCGATTCAGCCGGGCGGCGCCCAGGTTCCGCCGGACCCGCACACCCAGCGGGTGATCGGGCCGGATCAATGCCTCGGCCTGTTCCAGCAGGTCGACGACCTGGCTCAGACCGTCCAGCGATTCGATGGATTGCGCCTCGTCGGACAGCCGCTCGGCCTGCGCGGCAAGCCGCCGAGCCCGCTCCAGGTCCCTCGGCTCGGGCTCGGATGTACGGGGTTCCGTTGGTGAGGCCACCCGATCACTGTGCGGCCAGGCCGGGCCGTTACGGAAGGTTGCTAGGTCCCGCTTCCTGCTCGGGGCTCGTCCGCTTTGCCCGCCTTGCTAGCTCTGTTCGCTTTGTCTGGTGGCACCAGTCGGTGGACGAGCTTCATCGACTCGGTGCGGGTGTCGGGCGGCGGGGTCGACGTCGCGCCGCCCTCCTGCTGGCTGGGCCCGCGCAGCCCGTCGAGATCGAGAATCGCCTCGGCCATGACGTGGACGTCCCGTGCGTCGAACGCCACGGCGAGTTCCTTGACCAGGGCATCGACCTCGGACCAGCCGGCCGCGGACAGTTCCAGGCCCAGAGCCCGGTGCACCGCTGCCGCGCCGTCCTTCCGCAGTGCTTCGAACGTGCCTGAGGGCTCCGTCACGGCTGGCCCCCCTTCCTGATCGTCCCGACAGGGATTCCAACGCTCGACCTCGACGAACCGTGCCAACACCGCTACCGGCGGAAGCATCATGGGGTCGTGCCGTGGCGCGACGCCGTCGGGGAGGACGTCACATGGGTGGAGACCAGCCGCCGGTCGACGAGCCGGCCGAGCCACCCGCCGTCGCGTGCCCTCAGGGCCGGCCGACCAGGTTCGCCGCGGAGGACGAGGACGCGGTACGAGATCTGGCCCCGCTGCTCGCGCAGGGTGGTACGGTCGACCACGCCCGGTCGCGCTCCGCCCGTCGTCGGGACGAGGCGAGGCTGGCCGACCCGTTCCTGCCGGCGCTGCTGACCGGGCTGGTCGTGGCGGTCGACCACCCGTCGCCGGCCGCAGCCTGGGAACGGCTGCGGAGCCTGTGGACCATCATCCGTACCGGCCTGGACCTCCCGGAACCGATCGCGCCGATCGCCGGTCTACCGCAGTCCCTCGACCCGCCGGTGGACCCGCCCGACGGCAACGGCGCGATGCGCCTTGCGGCCGCCGCCCGCCGCCCCGGGCCGGGGCTGTGGCAGGCGGTACTGCACACCGACGGCGAGCTGGCCTGTGTACGGGTGATGCGGTGCCCGCCGGACACCGACCATCCGAGCCCTGGGCCCGCGGCCGGGGTCGGGGTCGGAGGCGCCGCAGCCACAGTCGGGGTCGGGGTCGGGGTCGCCAGGAATCGATGGGCGGCGGTCGGCGCCGCCTGGTCCAAGCTCGAGCGTGACTGGGACGCCGTGCGGTCCGCGGGAGTCGCCGTGTCGCCGGCCATCATCGGGGAGACCCGGATTCGCGTGGCGCTCGACCGCGACGGTGGCCGGGACCTCGCGTCGCTGCCCCTCCCGGGTGCCGAGGCCGGCTGGTCGCGGCGCTGGGGCACCGTCGCGCCGGGGGCGCGCCTGTGGGAGACGTCCTGCTCGGACGACGTCCGGGCCTGTCGCAACCTGGTGCTGGTCGTCCCGCCCGAGCAGGAGCTTGCGGTCGATCACGCCCTCTGGGCCCGCGGCGACGGCACGCTGCCGCCGCTGGCCCGCTACTTCGCCCGCGCGGCCATGCTGCGCTACCAGCTTCACGTTTTCGACGGCGGCCGCCCGACCGGCGCCCTGCGCCGACGACTGGACGAGATCGTGGACGACCTTCTCGCCGCGCAGCCCGTCCTGACCGGCCGCGGCACCCCTTTCGGCAGCGACATCCCTCTCGGCAGCGACATCCCACCCGGCCATGACGTCCCTCCCGGCCGGGAGGGTCCGTCCGTCCAGGTCGGCGCGTCCGTTCGGGACGCCACGCTGCCGCGCCGGTTCGGCCGGGACCGTGCGCTGGCCGCGACTGCGGCATCGCGGCTGGCGGACATGCAGCGCACGGTGCGGCGTCTCGGCACGGCGATGACACACGACCTGACCGCCTCGGCGGTTCCACTCCCCGCGGTAGGACCGTTCGCCGCCGACGTCGAACTGTGCCGCTGGTTCGCCGGACGGGTCGAGGACGAACGCGCCGACCTGCGTGCGGTGCTCGACCGGGCGGCGGCCGTCGCGCCGCTCGTGGCGAGTCCCTCTGTGGACGTCACGCCATCTCGCCCGGCAATCATCACCGAACGCTACGGTGATCGCATGCGTGCGGACGGCGAGCCGGGACGGAGCGCGCCGGTCGTCGGGCTGATCACCGCGCTGCCCGAGGAGTTCGCGGCGGTGCGGCTGTTCCTGGACACCGGGACGGACCTCGTGCTGCCCGACGACCCCAATCTGTACCTGCGCTCGGACCTGCGCACCCCGCGGGGACTACTCCCGGTGGTCGTCTCGCAGCTCACCCGGCCGGGCAACAACGTGGCCGCGGCGATGTGCTCGGCCCTGCTCGCGGGTTTCCCGACCGTCCGCGACGTGATCATGTTGGGTATCGCGGCAGCGATCCCGTCGCCGGACCGGCCGGACCACCACGTACGCCTCGGTGACGTCGTCGTCGCTACCGAGGGCGTCGTCCAGTACGACAACGTGAAACTGGTCGGCGATGCCGAGCCGGTCCTCAGGGAACCACCGCACACGCCGGCTGCGTACCTGCTGTCGCGCGTGCGACGGCTCGCGGCCGACGAATTTCGTGACTACCGTCCGTGGGAGGACTATCTCGCCACGTCCGCTGGATACAAGCAGTTCCGCCGTCCGCCAGCCGGGTCGGACATCCTGCTCGACCCGGTCACCGGTGCCCGGCGGTCGCATCCGAGCCAGCGGTCACGGCGACGCGGCCTACCGATGATCCACCACGGTCGCATCGGCAGTGCGAACATTCTCCTTCGCGACCCGGCGATCCGGGATCGGCTGCGCGACGCGCACCGGATCCTGGCGGTGGAGATGGAGGGTTCCGGCGTTGCCGACGGCGCCTGGCTGCGTCAGGTCGGCCATCTCGTCGTACGGGGCACATGCGACTACGCCGACCAGGCGAAGAACGACGTCTGGCACAACTACGCCAGCCTCGCTGCCGCCGCCTACACCCGCGCCCTGCTCGACCTGTACGAACCCCCACATCCGCCATCGCCCTCGCCAGGGCCATCGCCATCGGCAGGGCCACCGCCACCGCCCGATCGAGGAGCTTCACGCTGAGCCCCGCCGACACGCCGGACGCGGCCTTGCCTTCCGCAGGTACCGCCCAAGCCCCCGATAAGGAGTCGTGATGGGCTTCTATGACGACCAGGTGCTGCCCCGCATCGTCGATCTCGCCCTCGGCCGGCCGATGGAGCAGGCCAGGGCGCGCGTCACGGCCGGCCTGTCCGGCGAGGTCCTCGAGATCGGCTTCGGGTCGGGACGCAACACGGCGCACCTGCCAGCGGAAGTCACCCGCCTGCTCGCGGTCGAACCCGCCGCCGTCGGACGCACCCTCGCCGCACCCCGCATCGCCGCCGCACCCGTCACGGTCGAGTTCATCGGCGACGACGGTCAGGCGCTGGACCTGCCGGAGGCATCGGTCGACCACGTCCTCACCACCTGGACGCTGTGCACCATCCCCGACCCCGAACGGGCACTGCGCGAAATCCATCGCGTCCTGCGGCCCGGCGGCACCCTGCACTTCACCGAGCACGGCCGCTCACCCCGCCCCACCATCGCCCGCTGGCAGGACCGGCTCACCCCCACCTGGAGCAGGATCGCCGGCGGCTGCCACCTCAACCGCCGGATCGACGACCTGGTCCAGCAGTCCGGACTGACCCTGGCCTCGGCCAACACCCATCCAATGCGCGGGACGGCCCAACTCGGCTTCGCTTACGAGGGCATCGCATCAAAACCGACCTGATGCCCCCAGCGCGAAAACGGGGTCCCACTTCCGGGTGGGAGGACGGCGCAGACGGCTCCGACGTGGTGGTGACCTCGTTTTCGGAGGTTCCGCGGGCTATACAGTGGCTGGCACTCAGCGAGGTCGAGTGCCAATCCTCGGTGCGACGGGTGCCTGCATAAACGGAGCACCGTCCGCGGTGTCGGGCACCCCATCGATGACTGGTACCTCTCCGCGCAGGCTTGCCCCCCTGAGAGGACCATCACGCATGGCAAAGATGATCGCCTTCAATGAGGAGGCTCGGCGCGGCCTGGAGCGCGGCATGAACCAGTTGGCCGATGCGGTCAAGGTCACGCTCGGCCCGAAGGGTCGCAACGTCGTTCTGGAGAAGAAGTGGGGCGTCCCCACGATCACCAACGACGGTGTGAGCATCGCGAAGGAAATCGAGCTCGAGGACCCGTACGAGAAGATCGGTGCGGAGCTCGTCAAGGAAGTCGCGAAGAAGACCAACGACGTCGCGGGCGACGGCACCACCACCGCCACGATCCTGGCCCAGGCCCTGGTCCGTGAAGGCCTGCGCAACGTGGCCGCCGGCGCGAACCCCCTCGGCCTGAAGAAGGGCATCGAGGTCGCCGTCGAACGCGTCAGCGAAGAGCTCTCCAAGCAGGCCAAGGAAGTCGAGACCAAGGAGCAGATCGCCTCCACCGCCTCGATCTCCGCCGGCGACTCCGCCATCGGCGGCCTCATCGCCGAGGCGTTGGACAAGGTCGGCAAGGAAGGTGTCGTCACCGTCGAGGAAAGCAACACCTTCGGCCTCGAACTCGAGCTCACCGAGGGCATGCGCTTCGACAAGGGCTACATCTCCCCCTACTTCGTCACCGACGCCGACCGCCAGGAAGCCGTCCTCGACGACCCCTACATCCTCATCGTCAACAGCAAGATCGCCGCGGTGAAGGACCTCCTCCCCCTGCTCGAGAAGGTCATGCAGACCAGCAAGCCACTGGTCATCCTCTCCGAGGACGTCGAAGGCGAAGCGCTGGCCACCCTCGTCGTCAACAAGATCCGCGGCACGTTCAAGAGCGTCGCGGTCAAGGCCCCCGGCTTCGGCGACCGCCGCAAGGCCATCCTCGGTGACATCGCCATCCTCACCGGCGGCCAGGTCATCTCCGAAGACGTCGGCCTCAAGCTCGAAAGCACCACCCTCGACCTCCTCGGCCGCGCCCGGAAGATCGTCGTCACCAAGGACGAGACCACCGTCGTCGAAGGCTCCGGCGACCCCGACCAGATCGCCGGCCGGGTCAGCCAGATCCGCAACGAGATCGAGAAGTCCGACTCCGACTACGACCGCGAGAAGCTCCAGGAACGCCTCGCCAAGCTCGCCGGCGGCGTCGCGGTCATCAAGGTCGGCGCGGCCACCGAGGTCGAGCTGAAGGAGAAGAAGCACCGCATCGAAGACGCGGTGTCCAACGCGAAGGCCGCCGTCGAGGAAGGCATCGTCGCCGGGGGTGGCGTCGCGCTGCTCCAAGCCTCGATCACCGCCTTCGAGAAGCTCGACCTCTCCGGCGACGAGGCCACCGGCGCGAACATCGTCCGCCTCGCGCTCGAAGCACCCATCAAGCAGATCGCGTTCAACAGCGGTCTCGAGGGCGGCGTCGTCGTCGACAAGGTCCGCAACCTGCCCACCGGCCACGGCCTCAACGCCGCCACCGGCGAGTACGTCGACCTCATCGCCACCGGCATCATCGACCCCGCCAAGGTCACCCGCTCCGCCCTCCAGAACGCCGCCTCCATCGCCGGCCTCTTCCTCACCACCGAGGCCGTCATCGCCGACAAGCCGGAGAAGAACCCGGCCCCGGCCGTCCCCGGCGGCGGCGGCGAGATGGACTTCTAGTCCAGCTCCCCCCGCACCACCCAGCGCACGCGCTGGGCAGCACCACCGTCACGACGAAGGCGGCTCCGGCTCACGGGGCCGCCTTTCGCCGTCTCACCCGCCGCCCGGTTCGCGTTCGCGCGCCGACCGTCCGCGGCCCGGCCACCCTGGCCCACGACGCCAAACCCTGCGCTACCTTCCGCCCGGACCGGGGCCAGCGCACCACGCGACCGCTCCAGGCTGCAGCCGGTCCGCTGCCGCGTCAATGCCGCGATACCCCTTTATCGGGGTGATTAATATCAGAGTCGTAGGTCACGCCGAAAGCGTGCATCACAGACGGCTGCATCCACATCGCCCCGGCAAAGCCGACATATCCGGCCCTTCATCGGGTTTTGACCGCTCAGGAAGATCGCTGAAGGCCCTCGCCAGCTTCCCCAGGAAGATCGCCGAAGGCGATCTGACGGAAACCCCGAACGGCGCCCTGGGCCCAGGGGTCCCCGTGAATCGCCGAAGGCGATTCACGGGGGAAGGCCCGCCTCCGCGGACGGGAGGTTCCGCGGAGGCGGGCTCGTCGGCCTGGGAGCGACGCCACTCGGGACGGAGCGAGCGCCGGGAGGTGCTCCCAAAGACGACCTTGCGCCAAGAAAGGTCCTCGACCACCGGCAACGGCGATCAAGTTACCATCGGGATATTGGAGCAGACAAGAGCTTTATGTCACTTCTTTTCAACAATTCGCGGCGGGGGCGGTTAGGACTCGACTATTTGCACGACACGGACAATTAACGCAGCCGAGCTTTCGACAGGACCGCCCCAGCGGGGCACCATGGGCACTGTGGTCCAGGCACCCGCGCAGCCCCGCTCCCACCGTCCGTCCGTAACCGTGCCCGCGCCTCCGGTCACGGTCGAGGATCTGGATGCCGGCGGGTACGGTGATGCCCGGCTGGAGCTGCTCGACGGGCTGTGCCTCGTGCGCCCGTGGCCGACGCCGCTGCGCGCCCGGGTGACCAGCCGGCTGACCCGCTTGCTGACGCAGGCTGCGACCTCCGGCGCCCACGTGCTCCCCGCCGGCGTCGGGGTGGAGCTGTCGGCGCGATCCCTGCTCGTGCCGGACATCGTCGTCGCCGCGAGCGCCGAGGTGGTGGGCCGCCGGCTGCGGGAGACGCCTTACCTGGTCGTCGAGGTCGCGGATGCGAGCACCCGCCGCTACGACCGCACGCTGAAGCTCGACCTCTACCGGGAGCGCGGGGTCCCGGCATGCTGGCTGATCGATCCGGATACGGCGACGCTGGAGGCGTTCGAGCTGGTCGGCGGCGTGTACCTGACCGCCAACGCGGCTGGCCCGGACGGTGAGTTCAACGCGACACGACCGTTCCCGGTCACCGTCCGGCCCGCCGAACTGATCGACCCGCCCGACGCCGAGTAAGCGGCGACCCGACGAGTTCGGCGCCCCGCAGCACCGCCGCAGGCAGGGCGCAGGCCGGCGCACGGCGGGCCAGACTGGTTAGTCCCGCCCGCCGGCGCCGTCGGCGATGTCATCCGGATCCGCCAGATCGTCCGGATCCGCGCCACCGTCCGGATCCGCGGCACTGCGCGGATCCACGGCACCGTGTGGATCCACGGCACCGTGCTGACCGGCGGCGCCGTGCTGGCCCGCGAGGTCGCCGCGATCGCCTCTGTCACGTGAGTCGGGGATGTCGTCGGCGTCGACGATCGTGTAGGCGTAGCCCTGCTCGGCGAGGAAGCGCTGGCGGTGAGCCGCGTACTCCTGGTCGAGGGTGTCGCGGGCGACCACGGTGTAGAAGTGGGCCGCTCGGCCGTCCGCCTTGGGCCGCAGCACCCGCCCGAGGCGCTGCGCCTCCTCCTGCCGAGAGCCGAAGGTGCCCGAGACCTGCACCGCCACCCCGGCCTCCGGCAGGTCGATGGAGACGTTCGCGACCTTGGAGACGACCAGCGTGGTGATCTCGCCGGTGCGGAACGCCTCGAACAGCCGCTCGCGTTCCCGGTTGCGGGTCGAACCCTGGATGACCGGGGCGTCCAACAGCTCGCCGAGCTCGTCCAGCTGATCGAGGTAAGCGCCGATCACCAACACCCGGTCGTCGGAGTGCCGGCGGACGAGCCGCTCCACCACCGCCCGCTTGCTGTGGGCCGTGGCGCACATCCGGTAGCGCTCCTCCGGCTCGGCGACGGCGTAGGTCATCCGCTCCTCGTCGGTCAGGGTGACCCGCACCTCGGTGCACTGCGCGGGAGCGATCCAGCCCTGCGCCTCGATCTCGCGCCACGGCGCGTCGTACCGCTTCGGCCCGATGAGCGAGAAGACGTCCCCCTCCCGACCGTCCTCGCGGACCAGGGTCGCCGTCAGGCCGAGCCGGCGGCGGGACTGGATGTCGGCGGTCATCCGGAAGACCGGCGCGGGTAGCAGGTGCACCTCGTCGTACACGATCAGCCCCCAGTCGCGGGCGCCGAACAGGTCCAGGTGCAGGTACTCGCCCTTGCGCCGCGCCGTCATCACCTGGTAGGTCGCGATGGTGACCGGGCGGATCTCCTTGCGCTCGCCGGAATACTCGCCGATCTCGTCCTCGGTCAGCGAGGTGCGACGCAGCAGCTCGTGCCGCCACTGCCGCCCGGCGACCGTGTTCGTGACCAAGATCAGCGTGGTCGCGCCGGCCTGGGCCATCGCCGCGGCCCCCACGATGGTCTTGCCCGCGCCCGAGGGCAGCACGACGACCCCCGAGCCGCCCTCCCAGAAGCCCGCGACCGCGCCCTTCTGGTACTCGCGCAGCTCCCAGCCGTCCTGCCGAAGCTCGATCTGGTGCTTCTCGCCGTCGACATAGCCGGCCAGGTCCTCCGCGGGCCAGCCGAGCTTGAGCAGCGCCTGCTTGAGCCGGCCGCGCTCGGACGGGTGCACGGCGATCGTGTCGTCGTCGAGGCGCGTGCCCAGCATCGGCGCGATCTTCTTCGCCCGCGCGACCTCGACGAGCACCGCCCGGTCGAGCGCCCGCAGCACCAGGCCCTGAGCCGGATCGTTCTCCAGCCGCAACCGGCCGTAGCGATCCATGGTGTCGGCGACGTCGACGAGCAGCGCGTGCGGGACCGCGTAGCGGGAGTGGCGGACGAGCGCGTCCACCACCTGCTCGGCATCGTGCCCGGCAGCGCGGGCGTTCCACAGGGCCAGCGGAGTGACCCGGTAGGTGTGCACGTGCTCCGGAGACCGCTCCAGCTCGGCGAACGGGGCGATGGCCGCCCTGGCCTCCGCCGCGCCGGGATGATCGACTTCCAGGAGCAGGGTCTTGTCCGACTGAACGATCAACGGGCCGTCCGCCACCCTCACCGTCCTCCCGGTCCGCCGTACGGCATCGGCCCGCCCGGGCAGGTCCCGGTGGGCACGCCGCCGTGCTGGCGACGCACTTCGACGGTACAGGCGCCCACCGACAGGTTCGCGACCCCGTCCCGTCGCAGCCCACGGCTCAGGGCGGGTCGGCCGCATCCGGCGTGGCCACCGTCCAGTCGGCCCGCGCCGCGGCGCCACCGCCACCGAACACCTCGTCGATGTCGGCGACCCCGGTCACCCGGTGCAGGGCGAAGCGGCGCGGGCCGGCGCTGAGTTCGTCCCAGGCGGTCAGCCAGCCGCCGTCCACCGCGGTCGGCCGCACGATCCGGTCACTGGGCGTGCCCTGCTGGTCGACGTACCCGAGCAGGACCCGGCGCCGATCCCGGACGGCACCCTGCAACATCACCAGAATCAGCGGGGCGGACCGGGTGCGTCCGATCTCGGCGCCGGCGACGCCACCGGCCGCCCGCACGGCCTGCGCGCTGTCGTCGCCGCGGCGGACCAGCCGCAGCACGTCGCGCGCC
>NZ_JAMQQF010000240.1 GCF_023716945.1 Frankia sp. AiPs1
CCCCGGCGCGGCTGGCGATGCGGGTGTCGGCCAGCGCCTGCGCGGGCAGGGTGGCGGCCAGGCCGAGCGCGCCCAGGTAGCGGCGGATCTCCTCGGTGGTGGCATAGCGGGCCGGGGTGCCGGTGGCGGGCCGCGCCGGATAGTAGACATCGACCATCAGCTCCCGTGCGACGCCGGGCACCCACGGGTCGCGTCGGTGGCGGTCGACCAGGTGCAGGGTGTCCCGGCCGACCGCGAGGGGCCCGGTGGGGCGGGGCAGCGCCAGCCCCGCCGCCGTCACCGGGCCCTGCGCCGTCACCGGGCCCTGCGCCGGTGACGGGGCCTGTGTCGGTGACACGGTCTGTGTCGGTGACGGGGCCTGCGTCGAGGAGGGGACCTGCGGGGATGCGGCCGCCTCGGCGCTGGCGGCACCGGCGACGGGGAGCAGGAGGATCGCTGCGGTGAGAGATACGACGCGGAGGATTGCCATCACTGCTCGCACTCTAAGTGGCTTGTCAGTCGCCCACCGTGCACCCCGGGTAGTCCATCAGGCGACACCTCCCTCCCGCGCGCCCGGCCGGGCGCCACCCCGGCGTCATGACTGGCCGGCTGCGGCGGCGCCGGGCCCGCCTGCCAGCCAGGCGGGCAGGCGCGCGGCCAGGGCGGCGGTCGACCAGCCGGCCGGGACGTCGACGTCGGGGTCGAGGTAGGAGATCTCGGTGCGGGTCGTGGCCACGCCGATGCTGGTGCCGTTGAGCTGGAAGGCGCGGCCGGTGATGCGCCGGCCTTCCTCGGTGCACAGATAGATCCCCAGCGGCGGCACCGTCTCGGGCGCTGCGGGTGGCGGCAGCGCAGCGCCGACGGCGGCGACGCGGGTGCCAAGCTCGGCGCGGAAGCTCTTCGCGTGGTCGACGAGGCTCGCGACGTAGTCGTCGTGCAGGGCGGTCGCGGTCGCCCCGGGATTGACCGCGTTGACGCTGATGCCGAACGGACGCAGCTCCTCGGCGGCGTAGCTGGCCAGCACGGCGTTGGCCGCCTTCGCCGCCCGGTACGCGGCATTACGCGGAAAGTGGACGTCGGTGACCAGATCGCCGGTCACAATGATCGTGCCGCCGCCGGCCTCGATCAGGTGGGGCACGCTGTGGCGCAGGGAGTGGAACGTCCCGTGGGTGGCGACGGCGAGCACGTCGGTCCAGTCATGCTCGTCGGCGTCGCGCAGGAACCGTGGGCGGATGATCGCGGCGTTCGCGATCAGGATGTCGAGCCGACCGAAACGCTCGATCGCGGTCTGCACGACGCGCCGGGCGCCGTCGAAGTCGGCCACGCTGTCGTGGTGGGCGACGGCGATGCCGCCGGTGGCCTCGATCTCGGCGACGACGGACTGCGCCGACGTCGGCGTGCGATCGGCGCTGGCGGGCAGGTCGTTGACGACCACCTTCGCGCCCTCGGCGGCGAGCGCTCGGGCATACGCCGCTCCGACTCCGCGGCCCGCGCCGGTCACGATCGCGACCTTGCCCGCCAGCCCGCGTGCCGACGTGCCTGCCCGTGTGTCTGCTGACGTGTCTGCCGGTGGGCCGGCCTGTGTGTCTGCCATCGCGGATCCCCTTTCTTGTCCCTGGTCAGGACGTGTCAGGACGTGTGCCGGCGGCTAGGCGGCGGTGGGGCCGAACTGCTCGATGAAGCGGGCGGTGAACAGGTCGGTGCCCTTGTACTGGGAGACCGTCGCGGCGGGGACGACGGCCGGGCCGTCGGGAGTCGGCAGTTGACCGACGCCGCCGTGCGGGCCGAGCGGGAGAAGGATCATGGGGTAGGGCAGGGGCCGGTAGGTGGCGGTGGGCTGCTCGCCGCGCAGGCGGGCGGTGATGTTCGCCGCCACGACCTCGGCGTGCTGCCCCGCGTATCCGGCCATCTTGGCCTCGGCGACGTCGGTGAGGTCGCCGACGGCGTAGACGTGATCGTGCCCCTGGACGTTGAGGGTCGCGGTGACGGGAACCTGTCCCTGCACGGTGAGTGTGGTCAGCCGGCCGTCGGTGAGGTAGTCGCTGGTGATGTGCACGCCGTAGGCGCGAAACCAGAGGTCGGCGGTGATCTCGTCGCCGCCGGTCGTGGCGACGGTGAAGGTCGCGGCCTGACCGGATGCGGTGGTCGGCGGCGCGCTCAGGCCGGTGCCCAGCCGCAGGTGGATGCCCAGCTCGTCGAGCTGGCGGTGCAGGTCTGCGATCAGCTCCGGGGCGAAACCGGGCAGCAGCTGCGCGGCCGGGTCGACGATGGTCACCTGCTTGTCCGGCCAGACCTCCCTGATCTCACCGGCCAGCTCCAGGCCGACCGGCCCGGCGCCGAGGATGAGGACCCGCGCGGCGTCGGCGAGTTCCTTGTGGGTCTGGCGCAGGTCGTCGAGCGCCTGGCTGGTGGAGGCGGCGGCGGGCTTGGCCGGGTAGGCGTAGCTGGATCCCGTGGCCAGGACCAGATAGTCGGCCCGGACCCGCCGACCCGAGGCCAGGGTGACGCCGCCGGGGTCCGCCGAGACCGCGCGGTCGCGGATCACCGTGGCCCGGGTGAGCAGCGTGTCGAAGGGGAAGAAAAGGTTGCCCGCCCAGTCGGGCCGGGTCAGTGCCCGCAGTGACCCCGCGGCGTTGACGAAGGCGTCGCGGGGATCGATCAGGACGACGTCGGCCTCGGCCTCCAGCGCCTTGGCGACCGCCGCACCCCCATAGCCCCCGCCGACGACCACGACCGTTCGACCCATGATGAGCGTCTCCCACCAGCCAGGAATCGGCGCTCGACGGCTGCCGAGCGCCGTCGCCGACTCTCGCGGGCCGCCACGGGGTGAGGAAGGCCGGGCGGAGGCTGGTAGCGACAGGGCACCCATCGCGGCGCCCGGCACGGCCGCCGAACCGAGGTTCATCCTGCCGCCCTGCCTTGCCGGCCGGTGCCGTCGCAGGCGCCGTACTGGGCCGTGTATCCCTGACAGTCCGGCGGGCCAGCGCCATCGGCCACGACAAGAGCCCGGACAGTTACCTCGCTGGTCTCCGCCCCCGCACCGCCATGATCTGAATCAGGAAAATCACGCACACCACCCCCTGATCACCACCACACACGCGTCCTAGCCGGGGGCGCGGCCCCAGGCGATGGCCGTGGCGAACGACAGGTCGAAGAACGCCGGGTCCGCGAGGGCGGCAAGGGCCTCGTCGAGGAGGTCGTCGCTGGCGAGGTCCAGCTCGCGGATGTGGGGGCGCAGCCGGGTCAGGGTCAGCGCCCAGCACTGGGCGGAGGCGTTCGCGCCGCCGGTGGTCGGCAGGTGCACGCTCAGCCCGACGTCGATCAGGCCGCGTGCCTGCAGGGGGGTGGGGAACCCGCGGGCCCAGGCGGAGTCCGTGCCGATGGTCTTCGCCAGCACCTCGTCGATGCTGCGCATGGCCTGGCGGAACGGCGGGTGGGGTGAGGAGTCGAGGGGGAACCCGACGATCGACTCGACGACGAGGACGCCGGCGGGTGCGAGCCAGTCCCGCAGGCGGTCGAGCACCTGCTCGCGGTCGGGCAGATGTTCCAGGACGAACCGGGTGTGGATGAGGTCGAACGGGCCGCCCGGAGGGGCGGGGTCGCGGGTGACATCGTGGCGCAGGACCGTCAGGTCCGGGCCGGCGAGGACGTCGAGATGGCGGGTGTCGACGTCGGTGGCGACCACATGGCCGGCCCCGCTGGCGTGGCCGGCCCCGACGCCAGAGCCGACGCCAGAGCCAGAGCCGGCGCCATGCCCGGCTCCGGCCTCGGTGGTGGAGTTGGCGTCGGCGCCGGTGACGCGGTCGGCGAGCCAGGCCGCGATCGACCCCCCGCCGGCGCCCACCTCCAGGCATCGCCAGCCGACGCCGACGCCACGGTCACCGAGGACGCGGATCGTCGTCGGGTCGCAGACCGCGGCCATCGCGGCCAGCCGGGCGCGTTCGGTGTCGGTGGGGCCGCCGAGCACATCGTCGGCGTAGCGGCGCCGCCGCGCCGGCGCGGTGTCCGTCATCGCCGTGCTCCGCGGTGGGCGTGCGGGCAGGGGCGGGCGTCGGCGGGCCGCGGACGCCCGCGCGGGCTCTCCTGGTCGAATGCACTCACGTTCCGACACTGTGCCGTGACCCGGGGGATCCCGCGCGGGGTTCCGCTCACCTCACCTCACCCCGGCCCCCGGCAACCGGGGCGTCGCCGACATCACCACCGACGCGTCCCCACCACCGGCGTCCCCAGACCGGATCACCCTCGCTCGCTCGCTCGCCGGGCCGCCGCGGCGGTCAGGACTTCGTGATCGGCGCCTGGAGTTCGGTCACCCACCGCTCGGGGGCGTGCGGCGGGCAGGCGAGGTAGAGCTCACGGGGGTAGCCGACGCCGCGGTAGCCATGGGCGTCGATCCAGGCGGCCAGCAACTGGCCGGTGGGGACGACCTCGTTCATGGACCCGCGGTGGGTGAGGGTGGCCGCGGCGGGAACCTCGGGCAGGTCCACGATCGCGACGTCGTGGCCGGCGTCGGGCTCGGCCGCGACCGGCACGGCCGCATGGACGATGATCGTGTCGTCTGCCTGCGGCGAGTCGGTGTAGTAGGCGATGGGGGGTCCGGTGGGGGTCACCCCGGCGCGGGCCAGCCGGGCGAACAGGTCGTCGAACAGCGGCCCGGCGACCGGTCCGATGTCCTCGGGGGCGTGGCTGGCGGCGGGGGCGACCAGTTCCGCGACCCGGACCGGGGTGAGGCGTTTGACGAGAACCTCGTCGGTGGGCATGTGTCCCTCGCTTTCCATCGCGCGGAGCCTCGCGTGCACCCGGGCCAGCCGTGCGCTGTCGGCCGCGATCGTCGCGGCGAGCTCGGCCTGCCGCAGTCGCAGCATGCCGCGCAGTTCGGCGACGCTCACCTGCTCGTCGAGGATCGCCCGCACCTGCCCCAGGGTGAGACCGAGGTCCTTCAGGGCGATGATCCGGTTGAGTCGGGCGAGCTGGTCGGCCTGGTAGTAGCGGTAGCCGCTGACCGGGTCGACGTGGGCGGGCCGCAGCAGTCCGATCGCGTCGTAGTGCCGCAGCATGCGCACCGACACGAGCCCGCGGCGGGCGAAGTCTCCGATGCTGAACATGACACCCACCGGTCTACGGCCTACCACGGTGTCAGGGTCAACCGTCGGCGCCGCAACGCGGCGAGCAGTCCGCCGGGGCCCGCGGGTCTATCTTGCGACCGGGACACCACCAACGCATCAGGAGCAGGGCATGGGCCTCATCCACGTCGAGCTGTTCGCCACCCTCGATCTCGTCGGGCAGGCGCCCGGCGGCCCGCAGGAGGATCCGATGGGGTTCCCGTTCGGCGGCTGGCAGGCGCCCCTGCTGGACGAGGTCGCCGGGGCGCAGGTCGGTGCCGCCTACGAGGGCACGGACGCCCTCCTGCTCGGCCGGCGCACGTATGACATCTTCGCCGCCTACTGGCCGCACCAGGAGGGCGGCGAGGACAACATGATCGCCACGCTGTTCAACAGCGTCCCGAAGTACGTGGCTTCCCGCGCCACGCCCACCCTGTCGTGGGCCGGATCCACGCAGCTCGGCCCGGATCTCCCCGGCGCGGTGCGCGAGATCCGTGACCGGCACGAGCACGTGAAGGTCGTCGGGAGCCTGAACCTGGTGCAGACCCTCCTGCGCGAGAAGCTCGTCGACCGTCTCGACCTGTGGCTGCACCCGATTGTGCTCGGCGTCGGGAAGAAGGTGTTCGACGGTGGCGCGGTGCCCACGAACCTCACCCTGCTCGAACCGCCGGTGGCCAGTGCGAAGGGCACCGTCTACCTGCGCTACGGGCTCGCCGACGGCACGCCCGGCACGGGAGACATGACCGCCCCCGATCGCGGTGTCGGACGCGACGACTGACGCCGCTGGCGGCCGCGCCGAGGACGGGTGCCGACACCGGCCATCATGATCGAGCTCGTCGTGTCGTTCAGGGCGATGATCCGGCGTCGGCGCCGCCGTCCTCGCCGGGGTCCGCTCGGGTGGCGGCCAGCGCGAGCAGGTTCGGAACGGGATGATCATCGTCGTCCTCGGCGGTCTCCCGCAGGACGAGACCGGCGCCCGTCAGCGCGTTGAGCAGTACCGGCAGGGGGACGTTGACCACCCCGACGCGGGAGCGGATCCCGTCGCCGAGCAGCGGATGTTCCTCGATGCGCCGGTGGAGGCGGTAGCCGGGACGGACGGTGCAGGAACCCTCGCCGTCGCGTTCGACGAAGACGCCGCCGAAGCACGGGTGCGCGGCGACGACCACCAGGCGTCCTCCCGGGCGCAGCACCCGGTGGGCTTCGGTGAACATCGGTCGCAGGTCGTCGACGTCGGTGGTGGTCATGATCGTGGCGACGGCGTCGAGGGACCGGTCGGCGAGTGGGAGCCCCTCGGCCCCGGCGACGACGGCGCGGACGCCCCGGCGGCGGGCGAGGTTGACCTGGCGCGCGGAAATGTCGACGCCGATCACCCGCCAGCCCAGGGCGGCCAGCGCGGGGGCGTGCGCGCCGCCGCCGCAGCCGAGGTCGAGACAGAGACGGTCCTGGCCGGGACCGAGCAGCCGGGCCAGCAGGCGGTCGGCCGAGCGGGCGACCGGATGGCCCGCTCCCCTGGCCACGAAACCGTCATACCAGTCGGCGAAGTCGTCGTAGCGCGGGCGCATGCGACAACCTGACCACGGACTGTGGTGCCCCGTCACCGCGTTTTCGGCGCGCACCGCGGCCGCCCGTCCCGGCAGCTGAGGCACCGGTCAGCGTCCCGGCATCGGGGTGTTCGCCCACTCGGCCGCGTGGTCCTCGACGAACGCGGCGAAGGAACGGGGTGGGCGACCGGTCAGGTCCAGCACCGCGGTGCTGACCAGATCGTGGCGACCAGTCCCCAGCTCGGCGTCCACGGCGGCGAGGGCGGCGGCATGCCGGCGGTCCGGTAGGTGCCCGCCAGCTCGCCGGCCCCGCTGCGCAGCACCCGGATCGGCCGGCCGGCGCGGGCGGCGATGATCTCCGCCGCGGCCGGGTAGCTCAACGCCTTCGGCCCGGTGAGCAGGTAGTCGTTCTGAGCGTCGGGCTCGCCCCCGGGGTCGATGAGCAGAGCGCAGGCGGCGGCGATATCCCGGGCGTCGATCCAACCCAGTCGACCGGTCCCGGCGGCGGTGCGGATCTCGCCGTGCGCCCGGATCCCCGCGCCCAGCGGGTGTGCGCCCAGGAAGTTCTGCATGAACCCGGACGGGCGCAGCACGACCCACCCGGGCTGGGCCCGCACCCGCGCGGCCAGCTCCAGCGGGCCGGGGGCGTTGGGCAGCTCGACGGCGGAGCCCAGCAGCACCACCCGGCGCACGCCGAGGCGTCGCGCCGTGACCAGCAACGGCCCGACCAGCGGCAGCGGATCGACGGTGTTCACCGGGGGCACCAGATAGACCCGGTCCATCCCGCGCAGCGCAGCCGGATGGGTGGCCGGGTCCTCCCAGTCGAACCGCACCGCGTCAGGATCGCCGGCAGCCGGGTTGCGGCTGGCCACCCGGACCGCAACGCCGCGCCCGCGCAGCAGCGCGGCCAGCGCGCTGCCGGTCTTCCCGGTGCCGCCGGTGACCAGCACGCCGCTCATCGGGCGGCCGGCGAGGGCAGCGAGGGCGGCGAGGGCAGCGAGGCGAGCAGCTCGGGCAACATCCCGGCCGCCGAGGCGGCGGCCAGCGAGTTCCAGTAGTCCCGGTAATGGGTGATCAGACCATCCTCGACGGTGATCACCGTGATGTAGTCCAGCCGGTAGGGCTCGCCGGTGCGCACCGTGCGCCCGTGCGCGGTGAACTCCACCACGATGGTGTCCGGCCGGTCCGTGTGATGCACGGTGACCGTCGGTATCGCCTGCACGTCCAGATGTTCCGGGTAGCCGGCCAGGTAGCCACGGACGGCCTCCCGCCCGGCCAGCGTCCGCGGCGAAACCTGCGCGGCGAACGGGAACTCGGCGGTGCCGTGCTGCGCCCACAGCTCGGCGACGGCCGTCATGTCCTTGGCCAGCAGCAGGTCCAGCAGCCGACGGAACGTCTCCTCGGGGGTGGCAGCCACGGTGGTCCTCCGGTGTTCGGTGGGGGTGTGACCATGGCCAATCTGGGCGCGGGCGCGGCGCCGGGGAACGGACCGGTGAGCCCCGGACCGCTGGTCCGTGGTTAGGCCGGGCGCCTGCGTGGCACCGTGACCGGGTGAGCAGAGGTGAACTGGCCGACTTCCTGCGCCGCCGACGGGAGGCGCTGCGCCCCGGCCAGATGCCGCCCGCGGCCGTGCACTCCCCGGGCCGGCGCGCCCGGCGCACTCCCGGACTGCGCCGCGAGGAGGTGGCCGCCCTGGCCGGGGTGTCCACCAGCTACTACGAACGACTGGAGCAGGCCCGCGCGCCGCTTCCGTCCCCGCAGGTGCTGGCCGCGCTGGGCACGGCGCTGCGGCTCACCGCCGCGGAGCGCGAACACCTGGCGCGGCTGGCCGGGCAGGCCCCGCC
>NZ_JAMQQF010000241.1 GCF_023716945.1 Frankia sp. AiPs1
CCGGCGGACCTCGTCGTTGTCTCCCGCGCCGTCCGCCCCGCCGGTGCGCGCGAGGCGCACCGGGTGCGGCGCGATGCGGGGTGTCGAGGTGTCGGTCGGCTGCGTTAACGACATGATCTTGTGCTCCCCCTGGTGGCGGCTGCCCGGCCGGGCACGTCCCGTGTATCGGGCTGCGACTTATGATGTACGGATAGTGGTCACTGCGATGAGTTGGCTACGAACCGTGGTTACAAAGTCGCATTGTGGCAGCGTGCCGGAACCTGGGGTGGGCGGGGCTGGCGGAGTACCACGCTGTGATCCGCACTCTGTTACTCAGGGTGCATAAGAATGTCGACATGCCATCCGCGCACCGAGCTGATCACTTCGGCCTGGGACGGAGTTGCCGGAACCTGAAACGCGACGGCCACAACGCCGTTGACCAGGGATGTCGTCCCGGCCGTCGGCGCAGCGTGGTACGCGAAACGAGAAGGCGGGCCAGGACGCCCAGCCGGGACCCAGCGGTCCCGATCTCGACATCGACTACAGTCAGTCGTCGTGCGACGGGCCGCACCGCGACCGGCGCGCGGCGCCGGGTCTCACCGGAGAAGCCGGCCTTCCCGCCGCCGGGAACCGCGGATGACTCCGTCACGTGGCTGCGGCCGCTGCGGCCCGCAGTCACGTGACGGAACATCTCCGACCCGCGGTCTCAGACCGCGGCGGCGACCCGGTCGATGCCGCTGGAGGTCTCCAGCGCTTCGATGGTCACCGCGACCGCGTGCACGACCGAGGCAACCCGGATCGCGTCCTGGATCACCTCGCGGGTGACTCCGCGGCCGCGCAGCTCATGCTCGTGGGCGGTCAGGCAGCGGCCGCAGCCGTTGATCGCGGAGACCGCCACCGACCAGAGTTCGAAGTCGACCTTGTCGACGCCGGGGTTGGCGAGGGCGTTCATCCGCAGGCCGGCCCGCAGCCGGGAGTACTCCTCGTCCGCCAGCAGGTGCAGGCTGCGGTAGTAGACGTTGTTCATGGCCATCAGCGCCGCCGCGGTGCGCGCCGCGGTGGCCGCCTCGGCGCTCAGGTGGCCGAGTGCCTCGGGCTCCAGCTCGACCAGCGCGGTGCGCCCGCGGCTGGCGATGGCCGCCGCGAGCACCGTGCCCCAGAGCTGTTGGGCGGACAGGTTCGACTGGCTGGTCACCGAGCCGAGGTTGAGACGCAGGTCCCTGGCGTAGTCGGGAAGCAGCTCCCGCAGGCGGGCGACGGCCATCAGGCCGCCACCTCGACCGGGGCGGGCGCCGCGGCGCCCAGCGTCGCCTGGCCCTTCTGCCAGTTGCAGGGGCACAGCTCGTCGGTCTGCAGCGCGTCGAGCACCCGCAGGACCTCCGCCGGGTTCCGCCCGACGCTGCCCGCGGTGACCATGACGAACTGGATGACGTTGTCCGGGTCGACGATGAAGGTCGCCCGCTGCGCCACCCCGTCGTCACCGAGCACCCCGGCGGCGGCGGTCAGGTCCTTGCGGAGGTCGGCGAGCATCGGGAAGGGCAGGTCGGTCAGGTCCGGGTGGTTCTGCCGCCACGCCAGGTGGACGTACTCGCTGTCCGTGGACACGCCGAGGACCTGCGCGTCCCGGTCGGCGAACTCGTCGTTGAGCCGGCCGAACGCGGCGATCTCGGTGGGACACACGAAGGTGAAGTCCTTCGGCCAGAAGAACACGACGCGCCACACGCCGGGGCGGCTGGCGGCGGTCTCCCGGACGAAGGCGGTGTCGGGGTCGTTGGAGACGACTCCGGTGAGGTCGTAGGCGGGGAAGGTGTCGCCGACGGTGAGCATGTCGAGGTGGTCCTCTCTGCGGTGGTGCTCGGGTCTGCTGTGGTGCTCGGGTCTGCTGCGGTGCTCGGGCAGGGACCACTCTTGCGACCATCGACTCAGAAGAGAAATCGAAAGATTCGGCAAGTTTGATAGCCTCGATCTATGGCCAATCCGCAGCCGACGTTCACCCAGTTGCGTGCGCTCGTCGGCGTCGCCGACCATCGGCACTTCGGCCGCGCGGCGGCGGCGCTGCACGTCAGCCAGCCGACCCTGTCCAGCGCGGTCGCGGCGCTGGAACGCACCCTCGGCGTCCAGCTCGTCGAGCGCACCACGCGCAGCGTGCTGCTCACCGCGGTGGGCGAGCAGATCGTCGTGCGCGCCCGGGGCGTCCTCGGCGCGGTCGACGACATCGCGGAGGCGGCGGTGCGGGCCCGGGCCCCGCTGACCGGCGACATCCGGCTCGGCGTCATCCCCACCGTGGCGCCGTACCTGCTGCCGCGGCTGCTGCCCACGCTGCGCGAGCGCTGGCCGCAGGCGCGCCTGCGGCTGCGCGAGGCGCAGACCGCGACCCTGCTGGCGGAGCTGCGCGGCGGCGCGCTCGACCTGGCGCTGCTCGCGCTGCCCAACGACGAGCCGAGCATCGCCGAGATCCCGCTCTACGACGAGGACTTCGTCCTCGTGACGCCCGCCGAGCATCCCCTGGCCGGCGGCAGCGCCGTCCCCGTCGCCGGTCTCGCCGGCCAGGACGTGCTCCTGCTGGAGGACGGGCACTGCTTCCGGGCGCAGGCGCTGGACGTCTGCCGGGACGCCGGGGCGCGGGAGCGGGCCACGCTGCGGGCGGCCAGCCTGTCGACGATCGTCCAGATGGTCGCCGGTGGGCTGGGGCTCACGTTGCTGCCCGCCGCCGCCGTCGCCGTGGAGGTGGGGGAGGGCCGTGGCCTCGCGGTCGCCACCTTTCGCCGCCCGGCGCCGCACCGGCGCATCGGCCTGGCCTACCGGTCGACCTCGGCCCGCGTCACCGACTGGGGCCTGCTGGCCGCGGAGGTCCGCGCCGCGCTGCCCGGAACGGACCTGGACCTCACCCCGGTCCCAGCCCCGGCTTAGCCCGGCCGTCCGGTGTCGATCGGCGGCCGAGCGGTCACGCCGCGCGGCGACTTCGCGCGTTGCCGGATCTCGACGGAAAAGCCGGGGTAACCCGCGTCGGGTGAAAGCACCCGGGCCGGCTCGCGTCGTCTCGAGGCGCTTTGGGTGAGCGTTCGACTCCTCTTCATCCCCCCTCCGCCGCGACGCAACGCTGCGGGCTTCGTCACGTTTTAGCGACGGCCGACGGGATAACAAGACAACGTCCGCGACCGGCTGCCGCCGGCGTCCGGCCGACGGGTCGGATCGAGGCGATCACACAGGTGGCTCGCGGCGCCACGGCTGGATGGGGTCGGGACGCCGGCCACGACAAAGGTGGTGCACGTGCCCGTGCCGAGGTATGCCCCGATCGCCGGTATGCGGGACACGTCCGTGTCATGCATGTGTAACCGGCCGGCCGTAGCGTAGGCCGCCATGAGCGACGCACGGAACGTGGCCGTCGGCGTCGAGGAGGAGTTTCACATCCTCGATCTCACCACCCGCCAACTTGTTCCCCGGGCCGAGGAAATACTCCAGCGGCTGGACAAGAACTCCTTCTCTCCGGAACTGCTCAAATCTGTCGTCGAGACGAACAGTCAGCCGACGGTCGATCTGTTGGCCCTGCGCTCGAACCTGCTGGACCTACGCCGTCGGCTGGCCGAGGCGGCGGGCGAGCTGGGGCTCGGGCCGGCGGCGTCGGGAACCGTGCCGATCCTCGACATGGATCTGCTCGACGTCTCCCGGGATGCCCGCTACGAGCAGATGACCGAGGACTATCAGATCGTCGCCCGGGAGCAGCTCATCTGCGGCGCTCAGGTGCACGTCGACGTCGCCGACCGCGATCTGGCCATGGCCGTCGTCGCCTGGACCGCCCCCTGGCTGCCGATGCTGCTGGCGCTGTCGGCCAGCTCGCCGTACTGGCTCGGCGCCGACAGCGGCTACGCGAGCATGCGCACGCTGGTCTGGCAGCGCTGGCCCACCGCCGGCGTCGCCGGGTCGTTCCAGACCGCCGCCGAGTATGACCAGCTCATCGCGGATCTGATCAAGTCCGGGGTGATCAGCGACCCGGGCATGGTGTACTTCGACGTCCGCCCCTCGGCCCACCTGCCCACCGTCGAGCTGCGCATCTGCGACGCCTGCCCGGACGTGGACAACGTCATCCTCATCGCCGGGCTGTTCCGGGCCCTGGTGGGCCGGGCCATCGAGGAGATCGAGGCCGGCGGCCAGGCCCCGCCACCGCGTGCCGAGCTGCTGCGGGCGGCGACCTGGCGGGCGGCCCGCTCCGGGCTGGAGGGTGACCTCGTCGACATCCTCGGCGCCGGCCCCGTGCCCGCGCGGGCCATGCTGCGCCGGATGCTGGAGGAGGTGCGCCCGCAGCTCGAGCGCTACGACGACTGGGAGCTCATCGACAACCTCGCCGAGCAGGCGGCCGGGCGGGGCAGCTCGGCGCTGCGCCAGCGCCGGGCGTTCGCCCGCCGCGGCCTGCTCACCGACGTCGCCGACCTGATCCTCGCCGAGACCCGCGACGTTCCGCCGGCCGGCGCATCGCTCGGCGCCGCGCCCGCGGTGTCCGCCCCCGACCAGATCGCGCCGATCCTGCTGGAGCGCTACCAACCGACCGGCTACGACGAGGTCGTCGACGAACGCGGCGCCGTGCGGCCCCAGTACCGGGCGGTGATGCGCACCCTGGAGCGGCTCGGCCCGGACACCCTCGACGAACGCGTCGGCGCCCGGGAGGCCGAGCAGACCGACCGGGGCATCACGTTCCGGGTGAACGGGGACTCGGCGAGCCGGCCGTTCCCCTTCGACATCGTGCCGCGCATCATCGCCGCCGACGACTGGACCGTGCTCGGTCGGGGGCTCGGGCAGCGGGTCCGCGCGCTGGAGGCCTTCCTGCACGACGTCTACGGCGAGCGGGCGGCCGTCGCGGACGGCATCGTCCCGCCCTGGGTGGTCAACGACGCCCCGGGGCTGCGCCACGGCGGCCGTGCCCCCGGCCCCGACGCGGTCCGGATCACCACCGCCGGCATCGACCTCGTCCGCGGCGGCGACGGCGGCTGGCTGGTGCTGGAGGACAACCTGCGGGTGCCGTCGGGGATCGCCTACGCCGTCGAGGGCCGCCGACTCGCCGAGTCGGTGCTGTCCGAACTCGGGCCGCCGCCGGGAATCCTGCGGCTGGGCACCGTGCCCGCCCTGCTGCACGACGCACTCGTCGCCGCGGCGCCGCCCGCCGTGACCGGCGAGCCCGCGGTCGCCATCCTGACCAGCGGGCCGGCCGACTCCGCCTACTTCGAGCACGCCATGCTCGCCGAGGAGATGGGCGTCCCGCTGGTCGAACCCGGCGCGCTGCTCGTCGACGACGACGTCGCCTACCGGGTCGACGACGGCCACCGCCGCCGCGTCGACGTCCTCTACCGGCGCATCGACGAGGACGAGCTGTTCGGCGCGCCGGGTGCGGACGGCGCCCCGCTCGGCCCGGCGCTGCTGCGCGCGATCCGTGCCGGTCGGGTGAGCGTCGCGAACGCGCCGGGCAACGGCATCGGCGACGACAAGGTCGTCTACGCCTACGTACCCCGGATGGTCACCTACTACCTGGGTGAGCAGCCCATCCTCGACGACGTGCCGACCTACGTCTGCGGCGATCCGGAGCAGTGCGAGCACGTGCTGGCCAACCTCGACCAGCTCGTCGTCAAGCCGGTCGACGGCTTCGGCGGCTCCGGCGTCCTGATCGGCCCGCACGCCGAGCCGTACCAGCTCACCGCGGCCCGGGAGCGGATCCTGGCCGACCCGCGGCGCTGGATCGGCCAGGAGGTCGTCGCCCTGTCGACCCATCCGACCTGGCACGACAGCCACCTCGAGCCGTGCGCGGTGGACCTGCGGGTGTTCGTCTACGCCGGCGCGGAGCCGGTCGTCGTGCCCGCGGCGCTGAGCCGGGTGGCCCCGCCCGGCAGCCTCATCGTCAACTCGTCCCAGGGCGGCGGCTCGAAGGACACCTGGATCCCGCGCCGCTGAGCCGATCCCGCGCCGCTGAGCCGGCCCACGCCGCCGTCGTACCCCGCCGAGGTTCTCGGCGGGGCCTGACGGCGTGCCGGCGACGGATGCCGGCGGGCGGGTTCCGGCAGGCGAAGCGGTCCTCGGTCGCAACCGTGGGGACATGAGGGTGAAATCTCCGGCGTCGAAGGTGGACCGACGATCGTGCACCCTCATGCCGGGCAGGACTGCCCGGGGAATGGATCTCGCCTGTTCTGACTGATCGACGGGAGCGCACATGTGCGGGCTGAGTGGTGAGCTGAGGTTCGACGGCCGGGGAGCGGACGTCGACGCGGTGGTGCGCATGACGGCCACCATGGTGCCGCGAGGCCCGGACGGCGCCGGGGTGTGGTCGTCGGGGCCGGTCGCGTTCGGCCACCGCCGCCTGAAGATCATCGATTTGTCCGAGTGTGGCGCCCAGCCGATGGTCGACAGCGAGCTGGGCCTGACCCTCGTGTTCAACGGGTGCATCTACAACTACCGGGAGCTGCGCGACGAGCTGGCCGCCGCCGGCTACCGGTTCTTCTCCACCTCGGACACCGAGGTGATCGCCAAGGCGTACCACCACTGGGGCACCCGGTGCGTGGACCACTTCGCCGGCATGTTCGCCTTCGCGGTCGCCGAGCGCGACACCGGCCGCCTCGTTCTCGCCCGCGACCGGCTCGGCATCAAGCCGCTGTACCTCGCCGCCGACGCCGAACGGCTGCGCTTCGCCTCCACCCTGCCGGCGCTGCTCGCCGGGGGCGGCGTCTCCTCGGACATCGACCTCGTCGCCTTCCACCACTACCTGTCGTTCCACTCCGTGGTGCCGGCGCCGCACACGATCCTCACCGGGGTGCGCAAGCTGCCCGCCGCCACCGTGCGGGTCGTCGAGCCGGACGGGACCTGGACCGACGAGGTGTACTGGAGCCCGAGCCACACCCGCGATCCCGCGTACGCCGACTGGACCGCCCGCGACTGGCAGGACGCCATCGCGGAGAAGCTGCGCCTGGCGGTGCGCCGGCGGATGGTCGCCGACGTGCCCGTCGGGGTGCTGCTCTCCGGCGGGCTGGACTCCAGCCTGATCGTCGCGCTGCTCGCCGAGGCCGGTCAGCACGGCCTGGCCACGTTCAGCGTCGGCTTCGAGGCGGCCGGCGGGGAGTCCGGCGACGAGTTCGCCTACTCGGACATCATCGCCAGGCACTTCGAGACCGACCACCACCAGATCCGGGTGCCCGGCAGCCGGCTGCTGCCCGCCGTCGACGCCGCCGTCGCCGCGATGAGCGAGCCGATGGTCAGCCACGACTGCGTCGCCTTCTACCTGCTCTCCCAGGAGGTCTCCCGGCACGTCAAGGTGGTGCAGTCCGGGCAGGGCGCCGACGAGGTCTTCGCCGGCTACTCCTGGTACCCGCCGCTGGCCGGCGTCCCGCGCGACCAGGCCGTCGACGCCTACCTGCGGGTCTTCGCCGACCGGCCGCACCGCGACATGCCGGCGATGGTCGAGCCGCACCATCTCATCGAGGCCGACGCCAGCCGGCACTTCGTCGCGTCCCACTTCGCCCGGCCGGGCGCCGAGACGTCCGTCGACGCCGCGCTGCGCCTCGACTCGACGGTCATGCTCGTCGACGACCCGGTGAAGCGGGTCGACAACATGACGATGGCCGCGGGCCTGGAGGCGCGCACCCCGTTCCTCGACCACGAACTGGTCGAGCTCGCCGCGGCCTGCCCACCCGAACTCAAGCTCGCCTCCGGCGGCAAGGGCGTGCTCAAGGACATCGGCCGCCCGCTCATGCCGGTCGACGTCATCGACCGGCCCAAGGGGTACTTCCCGGTGCCGGCGATCCGCCACCTGGACGGCCCGTTCCTCGACCGGGTCCGCGACGCCCTCACCGACCCGGCGGCGAAGTCCCGCGGCCTCTTCCGCCCGGCGTGGATTCAGGCGATGCTGGCCGCCCCGAACGACAATCGTACGACCCTCGGCGCGAACGCCCTCTGGCAGGCCGCGCTACTCGAGATGTGGCTCCAGACACAGGGAGTGACGTGACGATACGCAGTGACGTGGCGCCAGGTGGCGACCTGACCCTGGCTGGCGACGTGGCCCTGGGCGGCGACGTGGCCCCGGGCGGTGACACGGCTCTGGCGAACGTGATCCGCATGCCCGGACCGGGGCATGGCGGCCGGTTCGCGGGGTCGGATCTGGCGCGGGAGTGGGTGGCGGCCGAGGGGGTGCGGGCACCCGTCCTCGGCGCCGACGGCCGGCTCGCCTACATCGCGGACGGCCCGGCCGGGCCCGCGCTGTGGATCCGGGACGCCAGCGATCGGCGGCGGCGCGTGGACACCGGCCCCGGGCATGTACGCGCCGCGCTGTGGGCGCCGGCGGGCGACCTGATCGCCGTGCACGTGGCACCCGGTGGCGGGGAGCTCACCGAGGTGCGCGTCGTCGCCGTCGATGGCGACGGCGGCAGCCCGCGCCGCCTGGCCGGTGGGGAC
>NZ_JAMQQF010000242.1 GCF_023716945.1 Frankia sp. AiPs1
ACCGCACCGACCACAAGCACACCGACCACATCGACCGCGCCGTCCGCGAGATCCAGGACCGCACCTGACCGGCCCCGGCGCCCCCCCCCCCGGGGGGGCGGGGCGGTGGGCTTCACCGGCACCCGGCACCGGGCGGCGGGCGGCGCCGTGCTGCTCGCGACCGGCTCCGTCCCGGCACCGCCCGCCGCGCGCGCCGACCTGCCCGCCCCCGGTGCCGAAACATCGATCGAGGTTCTCGACGTGGTTGACGTCCTGGCAGCGGGGCCGGGTGCCCTGTCTCCGGGGCCGGTGGTCATACATGACCCGCTCGGGGGGCCCGTGGGTGTGGCGACCGCCCAGTGGCTGGCCGACCTTGGCCGGGCGGTCACGATCGTGACACCCGACCCGGTGGTGGGCGCCCGTCTCGCCGCCGGCGATCTCGCGCCTGCGAACGTGCGGCTGGCCCGCGCCGGGGTCCGGCGACAGGCCCGTTCACGGATCCGCGAGATCGGTCCGGGCGGGCTGGTGCTGGAGGACGTGTGGACGGCGCAGCGGCAGATCCTCGCCTGCGCCACCGTCATCGACTGCGGTCCCCGGCTGCCGCAGGACACCCTGCACGTTCAGCGCCCGGATCTGCCCCGAGCGGGGGACACGATCGCGCCACGGACCATCCTGGCGGCCGTCCTCGAAGGCCGTCGCCGAGCGCTGGAGATCGGCGACGGCCGGCCCAGCACCCCCCGGGCGGACCATCGCCTCCCCCGCCCCAACCATGATCGGACCACCCGGGCGGACGATGTCGCGGGCGGCCCACGGCACCTGCAGGAGCCAGGGCGGTACAGGCCCGCCGGGCCTGGCGCTGCGGGGATGGGGGAAGGTCGCGAGCTGTTCACCCCCCAACAGGTCGGGCCGCTGACGCTACGCAACCGGATCGTCTTCTGCGCGCACCTGACGAACTACGCCGACGAGGGGCTGCCGAACGCCCGGCACGTCGCCTACTACGCGGCCCGGGCGGCCGGCGGAACCGGGATGATCATTACCGAGGAGCTCACCACCCACCCGGGTGACCGTCCCTACGAGAAGATGATCCGCGGTTTCGACCCGGCGGTGATCCCCGGTCTACGCCGGATCGCCGACGCGGTCCACGCGCACGGGGTACCAGTCCTCGCCCAGGTCAACCACAACGGCGGGCAGTCCGCCTCGACCTACACCCGGCTGCCCGTCTGGGCGCCGAGCGCGGTGGCGGATCCGATGTTCCGCGAAGTACCCAAGGCACTGGCAGGGTCCGAGATCGCCGAGGTGGTCGCCGGTTTCGCCCGCGCGGCCGCACACGCCGCGGCCGGCGGATTCGACGGCGTCGAGGTGCAGGGTTCACACAGCTCCCTCGTCCGCGGGTTCCTGGCCCCGGCGACGAACCGGCGCACGGACCGTTACGGCGGTCCGCTCGCGAACAGGGCTCGACTCCTACTGGAGATCATCGAGGCGGTGCGGGCCGCGATCGGCCCCGGCCGGGTCCTCGGCGTACGGCTGTGCGGGGATGACGGGATCGAGGGGGGCATCACCCTCGACGAGGCGGTCGCCGTCGCGGCGATGGTCGAGGCCACCGGCGCCGTCGACTACCTCAACACGGCCATCGGGGTGGCCACCTCGACGCTGCCGCTGATCGTGCCGAGCATGCAGGTCCGTTCGGGCTACGCGGCGCACATCGCCGCGGCGATCCGGGCGGCGGTCGACCTGCCCGTGGTCGCCGTCGGCCGGTTCACCGATCCGGCCCAGGCCGAGCAGGTCCTGGCCGCCGGCCAGGCGGATCTCGTCGGGGTGGTGCGCGGCCAGATCGCCGACCCCGCATTCGCCGCGACGGCCTGGGCAGGGGGCCGCGGCGGCGGACGCGACGAGCACGCGGGCCACCGGCACGCGCTCGGCGGCCACGGGGACGACACCCAAGATGACGACGGCCACGGGGACGGCGGCCGGCCCGAGGGCGGTACCTGCGTGGCCTGCAACCAGGAGTGCGTGGGTCGGACGGGCCGCAATCGCTGGCTGGGCTGCCTGGTGAATCCGCGGGCGGGCCGAGAGGCGGTGACGCTGGCGCCGCCGCGCCGGCGCGGACGGCGGGTGTACGTCGTGGGGGGCGGCCCTGGTGGTCTGCGGGCCGCTGTCATCGCGGCCGGACGCGGGCACCGCGTCACCGTGATCGAGCGTGACGACCGGCTCGGCGGCCAAGTGCGCCTCGCCGCGCGGTTGCCGGGCCGGGGTGGGCTACGCGCTCTGGTCGACGGCCTCACCGCCCGCCTCGTCGGACTAGACGTCGAGGTGCTGCTGGACACCGTCGCCGACGCCGCGCTGCTGCACACCGCCGGCCCGGACGCCGTCGTCCTCGCCACCGGCTCCCGGCCGGCCCGGCCCGACTGGGCCGGTGACGATCCACGGATCGTCGGCGTGCGGGAGGTGCTGACCGGCGCGGCCCGCCCGCGGGGGCGGGTGCTCGTGGTGGACAGCACGGGGTTCCATCAGGCCCCGTCGGTGGCGGAGTTGCTCGCCGCTCGCGGCGCCCACGTGACGGTGATCAGCGACGCGATGGTCGTAGGCCAGGATCTCGGCCTCACCCTGGACCTGGAGCGGTGGAACCGGCGAGCGGCCGCCCTCGGTGTCCGGCAGGCCGGGGAACTCGTCGTGACGGCTGTCGGCGACGCGGGTTCTGATCCGTACAGGTCGGCTCCGCCCGACCCCTCGGATGCTTCCGGCCGCTCGGGGCACGCCGGGGGTGCCGGGCGGGCCGACGGGCTGACGGTGACCGTCACGCACCATCCCACCGGGGCGGTACGGCGCTACGCGGCGGACTGGGTGGTCCATACCGAACCCGCCCGAGCGCAGGACGCTCTGTGGTCCGCGCTGCGGGTGGAGGCTCCGTTCGAGCTACATCGGGTCGGTGACTGCGTGGCCCCACGGCGCGCGCACGCCGCCATCCTCGAGGGTGACCGGGTGGGCCTCTTACTCTGAGTAGCCCGAGGCGGCAAGGCGGGTCGTCACCGAGCCGCCCGCTCGGGCCGCTCGGGCCGCGCCGGCGCTGGTTCCCCCCGGCGGCGGGCCAGGCACCACCGGCCGCCCGTGTGCAGGCCGCGCATCGCTCGGCGGACCGCCGGGACCTGGGTGGCACGGTGCACTCGGTAGCGCCACGGCGGCTGCGGACCGTGGCGTCCCGCCATCGCGTAGGCGAACGACACCGCGCCCCGGTCACCGTCCCGGCTGCTCTCCACGTCGCCGCCCTGCACGTCGCCGTCCCGGTCGCGAACCCGGTCGCCAACCTGGTCAAGGTGGCGGTCCGCCTGCTCGAACCAGGTCATGCTGGTCCGCGCCGCCGCCTGCACCGGGCGCAGCGCCAGCCGACCCCGGGCGTCGAAGGACTGCAGCGCGGCGGGCAGATCGTCGTCGTTGTCGTCGAGGATCTGCGCAAGCATGACCGCGTCGACGATCGCCAGTGCCGTCCCGGAGCCCAGGGTGAAATGGGTCGTGTGGGCGGCGTCCCCGAGCAGCACGACGTTGTCGTGGTACCAGCGCTCGTTGGAGATCTCGGTGAAGCGCTGCCAGCGCGCGGTCCGGCCGCGGCACTGGCTGATGAGCCCATGGCCGTCCAGCGGCTCGGCGAAGATCTTCTCCAGCTCTCGCAGCGTGTCGGCGTCGCCGCGTTCGTCGAAGCCGAGCCCCTCCCAGGTCCGCCCGGTGCATTCCACGATGCACGTGCTCAGGCCCGCGCTGGACGGATAGGCGTGGCACCAGATCCAGCCGGCCGGGGTCCGCTCGAAGTCGAAGGCGAAGGTGTCGAAGAACCTGTCCGTCCCCAGCCAGATGTAGGGGTTGCGCCCGGTCGTGACGCGGGTCCCGAACGGGTTCCCGCCTCCCTGGCGCACCCGGCTGTTGGCGCCGTCGGCGGCCACGACCAGGTCGGCGTCAGCGTAGGAAGATGGATCGTCGACCTCCTGGCGGTAGGAGATCCTGACCCCGAGCTCGATGGCGCGCCGCGCGAGGATGTCGAGCAGCACCGCGCGCTGCATGCTGAAGCCGTATCCGGCCAGGTAGGCCGCGCCCGCCCCCGCGACGCTGATGCGCTGCTCCTGCCAGAGGGTGGACTGCGACCGGATCCGGCGTGCGCTGGGGGGATCGTTGCGGAAGAAGACGTCCAGCAGGTTGTCCCAGTAGACGACCCCCCAGCCATACGTGGCTCCCGGCGGATCACGTTCGATCACTGTGACGTCGTGTGCGGGATTACGCAGCTTCGTCGAGACTGCGAAGTACAAACCCGCCGGTCCACCACCCACGCAGACGATTCGCATACCAGTCCTCCCGATCTGCACCCCCCTGGTCCTCCGCGCTCTGCCACCGCCCGGGAACGCCGAAATGGCGGCGGCCGACCACTAGCTCGGGCCGCCGCCACCCCGTTCCAGATGGACATTTCAGATGGACATAGCACTGATGGTGGGTGTCGTGACAGTTGGTTTGGGACGCTGAGCACTACCGGCGGCGGCCTGGTCGGCCGAGGCACTGCCGCGGACCGCGGCGAGTCACCCGAGGGCTACCAGCCCCAGCCACCGCCACCACCCCAGCCACCCCAGCCACCGCCGCCACCCCCGCGGCCCCAGCGGCTCCAACCCCAGCCGCCCCAGCCACCCCAGCTGCTCCAGCCCCCGCCCCAGCCGCCGCCCCAGCCGCCGGCGAAGAAGCCGACGAAACCGGTCGCGTGCCGGAACGATCCCTGGGCCTGAAGGGCCGGTGCCTCATATGTAGCCTTCATGCCGGGTTTCCCCCCGTCTGCACTCGGATACTTCCTCATGGGCATGCCCGGCCCTGGGTGTTCCTCGTTCAAGGCCGGATACACGACCTTCGACCGAGCAATTTCCATTGTGCTTCGTCCGGGTCCAATGAGGGTTCATCGACGGTTCGTTGCAGCCGGTCGCAATGGCACCGCGGGACTCCCCCGCGCCAGGCCGCGGCGCCTGGCGCCGTCCGGCGGACCGGCCGGGAGCCGGGCGGCGCGGAGCCGGGCGGCGCGAGGGCCGGGGCGGCCGCGAGGGCCGGCGGGGTTATTATCGGGAAGTTCACCATCTGGGAGGACCTGCTCAGATGGTGGGACACCTATCGGGAAAGGCCCCTGTGGGGACGCCCCTGTCGGTGTCCCCGACGGGCCACGACAGTCGGCCGGCGTCGGGGACCTTGCCGTTCCGCCCGCCGCCGCGACCCGGCCTGGCGGGCGGGCCGTCCACCCCGACGCCCGCCATCCCGCAGTAACGCCATGCCGCCGCCATCCCACAACGGCCACCCGCGCACCCGACCGGGCGGCGGCCCGATCGCGTGCCCCACAAGCGGGTCACGGCCGACGCCGATGCACTCCGGCGCAGGCAGGACCCGCAGCCCCCAGCGTCGCCGGGCCGCGCCCACCCGTCCGCAGAAGGAATTGAGAAGCCGCCATGACGACCGCCGCCGCCCCGCCGCAGCTCGCCGCCCGCGCCCGCGCGGCGCGCACCTCTCCGGTGCGCGAGATTCTCGCCCTGACCGCCCGGCCGGAGGTGATCTCCTTCGCTGGCGGTCTGCCGGCCCCCGAGCTGATCGACGCCGATGGCATCCGGCGCGCCTACGACCAGGTTCTCACCGACGAGCCGCGGCGGGTGCTGCAGTACTCCACCTCCGAGGGGGACCCCGACCTGCGGGCGGCGATCGCCGCGCGGCTGGCCCGGCGTGGCCTGCCGACCGAGCCCGACCACCTGCTCGTCACCACCGGCTCCCAGCAGGCCCTGACGCTGCTCGCCACCGCCCTGCTCGAGCCCGGGGACGCCGTCGTGGTGGAGGACCCGACCTACCTCGCCGTGCTGCAGTGCTTCGGCTTCGCCGGGGCCCGGGTGCTCCCGGCTCCCACCGACAGCCAGGGGATCATCCCCGACGAGCTGGCCGACCTCGTCGCCCGGGAACGCCCCCGGCTGCTGTACCTGGTGCCCACGTTCCAGAACCCGACCGGACGCACGATGCCCGCGGACCGCCGCGAGGCCATCGCCGAGGTCGCCGCCCGGCAGGGCCTGTGGATCGTCGAGGACGACCCGTACGGCGAGCTGCGCTACGAGGGGACGGCACAGCCGTGGATCGCCTCCTACCCCGCCGCGGCCGACCGGACGGTGCTGCTCGGCAGCTTCTCCAAGACCATGGCCCCGGGCATGCGGCTGGGCTGGCTGCGCGCGCCGGCGGCGCTGCGGCGCGCCTGCGTGATCGCCAAGCAGGCCGCGGACCTGCACACCTCCACCGTCGACCAGGCGGCCGCCGCCCGCTACCTGGCCGACGCCGACCCGGACGTCCACATCGCCCGCATGTGCGCGGTGTACCGGGAGCGACGCGACGCGATGGTCGACGGGCTCGCCGGGGCGCTGCCGGCCGGCAGCTCCTGGAACCGACCCGAGGGCGGCATGTTCGTCTGGGCTCGCCTGCCCGCCGGTCACGACGCCACCGCTCTGCTGCCAGCCGTGGTCGCCCACGACGTGGCGTACGTCCCCGGCGCCCCGTTCTTCGCCGGCGCGCCGGACCCGGGGACGCTGCGCCTGTCGTTCGCCACGCATGCGCCCGCGCGTATCGCCGAGGGCATGGCCCGTCTCGCCCGCGCCCTCGGCGGCCAGGCCGCGACCGGCTGAGGGCACCGCCGCTGCGGCGCGTGTCCGCGCTCAGGCGCGGATCTCCAGGGTGGCGCACTTGATGCCGCCGCCGCCGCGGCGCAGCTCGTCGAACTCGATCCCGATCGGCTCGAACCCTCGGCTGCGCAGTTCGGCGGCGAACCCCTGCGCGGCGGCGGAAAGCACCACATGCAGGCCGTCGCTGACGGCGTTGAGCCCGAACACCACCGCGTCGGCCTCGCTCACCTTGATCGCATCCGGGAACAGGGTGGCGAGCAGCCGGCGGGCGGCGTCGTCGAAGGCCGCCGGCAGGTAGGCGACGAGATCGTCGGCCAGGACGCACAGCGCGGTGTCGAGGTGGTAGAAGCGCGGGTCCACCAGGGTCAGCGAATGAACTGGGCGGCGCAGGACGCGCGCCGTCTCGGCATGCGCGGCCGGCTCCGACCGGAACCCGGTGCCGGCGAGGATCATCTCGCCGACGGGCAGGAAGTCGCCCTCGCCCTCGTTGCAGAACAACGGACGATGCACCCCGTCCGGCGCCAGCTTCGCCAGTCGCCGCAGGTAGGGCGCCTGCTCGCCGCGCCGTTCGGGATGGCGGAACCGGACCCCGACGGCCCGGCCGCCGACGACGAGCCCGCCGTTGGCCGCGTAGACCATGTCGGGCAGGCCCGGCAGCGGATCGATCAGCTCGACGGTGTGGCCGAGGTCGCGGTACAGGGCGCGCAGCGCCTCCCACTGCGCGCAGGCCCGCGCGGTGTCGACCGGGTGGGCCGGATCCATCCACGGGTTGATGGCATAGCGGACGTCGAAGTAGGTCGGCCGGCACATCAGGTACCGGCGCGCGCGGGCCCGGCGACCCCCGGCACACGACGACGTCATCGGCGACTCCTGGAACCGACAGGTGCGCTGCCCACCGTCCGACACAACGCGCCATCTCCCGACGCCGTTCCGCCGGCCGGCGCCGTTCCGCCGGCCGGGGGCGTTCCGCCGGCCGGGGGCGTTCGCGGCCTGCGTGCACACGCCGGCCCAGAAGGAACCGAGCCACCCCCGTTCGGGCCGGGCAAGTAGGTTCGTCCGCAGTGGTCGCCGACGTGCGCGGCCGCACGGCGGTCGCGCACGTCGTGGCGCCGGGGCATGCGGACCCCCGTCCGATCCCCGCGGTCAGGAAGGCAGGACACGAGGGCGATGTCGACGGCCAAATCGGAACCGTCCGGTCCCGCCAACCCCGGCGCGGCGGGTTCGCGACGCACCCGGCCCGCCCCGCGACGGCTGCAGGTCGTCCGGATCGCCCCACTGGCGGCCGACATGGTCACCGTGACCGTGGGCGGCCCCGCGCTGGCCGGGTTCACCTTGCCCCGGCCCGCACATCACCTCAAGATCTTCCTTCCGGTCAACGGACAGCGAGAGCCGACCGTCCCGGCCTGGGGGCCGGATGGGCGGCCGGTCTTCCCCGCGGGGAAGCCTCGCCCGGTCGTCCGGACCTACACCCCGCGACGGTTCGACCCCAACGCCCTTGAGCTGGACCTCGAAATGCTGCTGCACGCGGGGGGCCCGGCCGGGCAGTGGGCGGCCGTGGCCCGGCCCGGGGACCACCTCGCCATCGCCGGTCCGGGGGGTGGATACCAGGTGCCCACCGGCGCGGCTCACCACCTGCTCGCCGCCGACGAGACCGGCCTGCCGGCGCTGGCGACGATCCTCGAACGGCTGCCTGCGGCGGCGGGCGTCACGGTGCTGGCGGAGGTCCGTGACGCGGGGCGCCGCCGCGAGC
>NZ_JAMQQF010000243.1 GCF_023716945.1 Frankia sp. AiPs1
CGCGGCGACGGGTGGCGCAGACCGTGTGGCGGGGGGGCCGCCCCGGGGGCGGGCGCGGCCGGCGGCACCGCCTACGGCCTCGCCGCGGCCTGGGGCGCCGAGCTCGTGCCGGGCGTGCAGACGATCACCGAGGCGGCCGGGTTGCCGGCGGCCCTCGCCGGGGCCGGTTGGGTGGTGACCGGCGAGGGCCGCTTCGACCGGACGTCCCTGGCGGGCAAGGTGGTGGGCGGAGTGCTGGCCCTGGCCCGGACGGCGGGCGTGCCGGTGCTCCTGGCCGCGGGCCAGGTCGATGCCCCCCGCCCGGAGGGGGCCATCGCCGAGGTCGCCCTGGCCCGGTTGGCGGGCGGCGTGCAGGCGGCAATGGCCGAGCCGCTGCGTTGGCTGCGCGCGGCCGGCGCGGAGCTTGCCAGCCAGGCTCGCTGACGCCGCCGCAGTGTGACGTCTCGGCGCCATGGCGTTGCAGTAGGTGACGTCGTGGCGGGGATGTGCCGGCCCTGCCGGCCCGGGCTGGCCGGCGTCAGACGGCGCGGTTCATCCCGGTGAGGATGTAGCCGATCTTGCGCCAGGTGCCCGCTCCGCAGATGCCGTCGTCGGCGATGCGGCCGAACCACGGGGACGCGTAACGCTGCAGCGAGGCCACCCGCGCGGTGGTGCGTGGCCCGTACGCGCCATCCGGAATGATCCGGTTGGGATCGCCGGTCGGCACCTCGTGGCCGAAGACGATGTTCAGCGCGTTCTGAAGCTCCACGACGTCCGCGCCGCGGGCGCCCTCGCGCAGCGTGGGCCGGCCGGCGTATCGGTCGCGGGGATCGGACGCCACGCCGCGACCGTTACCGAGCGCGAGCGCGAGGATGTCGCCGCGGCGGGCCGCCCGGAGGTCGCCGGGACAGGTGTGCCCGCCCCATGCCTGCCCGCCCATCCGGTGGGTGCCGAGACCATATCCGTTCGGCGAGTCGGCGATCTCCCCTTTCCAGCCGAACTCCCGCATCCCCCAGCCGAACAGCTCGGCCAGTCTGGTGATTTGGATCGGGGTGTAGTCCTCGGTGTCGTAACCCTCGCATTCGCAGGAGATCCAGTACGGATTCCCGGCAGCCTGGGCCCAGGCCCGCTGATCGAACGGGACATACTGCTCGAAGTCGCCATCTCGGGACAGCCACAGGTGGGAGCTGACCTCGCTGGCGGCGTTGTCGAACCAGCCGAACAGCGAGCCGGTGCCGACCTGGACGTGCGCGATGAGTCCCCGGGTCGGCTGAATCATCGTGCCGGACGTGTTCCGCACCGGCCGCAGCCGGGCGGGCGGGTAGCGGGTCGGCGCCATCGTCAGCGGCCCACCCGTGCGCACGCGTCGTCACGACAGGTTCTCGTCTGGAGAATCACGATTCCGGGCCGCTTCCTCTTCGTGCGGTCGACAGTCGGCGCTGACCAAGGATGGTCGATCCCGACCGGTACAGTCCTGCTTTCTACTCGGACTGGCGAGATGGCCGTGATGCCGGGTCTGTCGGGTGTCCGTCCGTATCGGGCAGGATGCCCGGACGCGCCGCCCACGGAAACCTGCGTGACGCCCACCGGCGTCCACCGGCGTCCACCGGCGGCACCCGGCGCCGGATCGCCCCGTTCGGGGGCCCGGGTCCGGACTCACCCGCCCGCCGCCCGCCGGGCCGGCGCCTAGACTGCCGGCCTATGTCCGGATCCGGCCTGCGGCTCCCCCGATCGGACCAGCGTCGATGAGCGGGCGCGCCGGCGACGCCGCCGTCACCGTGGTCGCGGGGACGCCGCCGCGCACCGCGCTCGACCTGCGGTACGAGGTCTTCGTCCGAGAGCAGGGCGTGCCGCCGGAACTGGAGTACGACGGCCTCGACGCCGCCGCGGACCACGCCGTCGTCCTCGATGGCGACGGTCGGGCGGTGGCCACGGCCCGCCTGCTCGATCCGGGGCCGCGCCAGCCGGACGCGGAGCCGGCGGGGATCATCGGGCGGGTTGCCGTCCGCGCCGCCTGGCGCGGTCGGGGGCTGGGTCGGCTGGTCACCGCCGCGCTGGAGGGCAGGGCGGGGGAGCGTGGCCTGCCGGCCGTGGAACTGCACGCCCAGACGAGGGTGGCGGACTTCTACGCCCGGCAGGGGTACCGGTCGATCGGCGAGCCCGACGTCGAGGCGGGCATCGACCACGTGTGGATGCGCCGCGACCTGCTGCCCGGCCTGCGCCGGGGGCGGGACTCCGACGCCGCCGCCCTCCAGGACCTGATCGCGACCGCCTGGGCGCAGTACCCGGACTGTGTCCTCGACGTGGACGCCGAGGAGCCGTGGCTGCGGGCCCCCGGGTCGGCCCATGCGGCCGGTGCGGGGGAGCCCGCTCGGGCCCTGTGGGTGGTCCCGGCGGACCCAGCCGATCCGATCGGTGCGACGGGGCCGGCCGGCGGGGTGCTGGCCAGCGTGGCGGTGTGGGCCCGGCCGGGGGCGGATCTCGCGACGGCGGCCGAGCTGAAGACGCTGTACGTGTCGGCCGTCGCCCGTCGCCGAGGACTCGGCGCGGCCCTGGTCCGTCGCGCCGAACGGGAGGCCCGGCGGTGGGAGGCGGGGCAGATGCGGCTGTGGACGGACACCAGGTTCACCGACGCTCACCGGTTGTATCGGCGGCTTGGTTACCGGGCTACCGGGCACCGCCGCGACCTGCACGACCGCTCGGCGACGACCGAAATCGAGTTTCGCCGTCCGCTGCCCCCGCTGCTCCCGCCACCCCCGCCGAAGAAACTGCCGGCCTCCCCGGCTGGCGGGTGAGCAAGCCAGCCCGACCATGGCCGAGGATCTCGTCCGGCCCGCCTTTCCGGGCACCGGTCCGGGGGCGAACGAAATCCCAACGTCCCGCCAACTCTCGCTATCCTGACTGGCACTTGCTGTTTTATTTACGGGAATCCCGGACCAAATGGTGCAGCGGGTGTTCCGATCCCGCGCGGACGGCTCGTCCGACGGTCGTTCGCGGCCGGGTTCGACAAGGAGGCATTCAATGCCGTATGCCGCAGCCTCACGACGGCGGGGCCGATGCTCCCGCGGATCCCGGCCGGCCCGGGTCCGCACGACCCTCGCGGCGGCCGGCGCCACGATCGCCCTGACCGGACTGTTCGCCGTGTCCGACGCGGGGGCCGCCCACGCCGGCGGCGTGGTCTGGGCGAGTTGCCCGTCCGGCCAGGTCAGCGAGGTCAGCGTGCCGGCCTCGGACGGGGCGCCGGCGACCGGCGCGACCTGGCTCGCGGCCGGCTACTACGCCCATATCGCGACGTTCTGGCGGCCGGTGACGGCACTGCTGTGCCGGACCGAGGCCGGCCGCGGGGTCGACGCGGGCGAGCCCACGTTCCGGTTCGAGCACCAGGGCTGCCCGGGCGGCGAGGCGACCTTCGGTGTGCCGCGCCCCGCCGCCGTCGGCGGCAGTGGCGCCGACGGGCCGCCGGTGACCTGGGGGACCTACCTGCCGGACGGCTGGTACGACCTGGGTGACACCAGCGACCCGGCGTGGACGTCGGTCTGCTGGTCGTCCTCGAAGCGCTGACGACCGGTCCAGGCGGGGGCCCTGATCTTCTCCCGGTGGAGAGGGCCCCCGGCAGGGACGGCCGCCGGTACTAGTAGCGGTAGTGGTCGGCCTTGTACGGACCCTCGACGGGCACGCCGATGTAGTCCGCCTGCTGCTTGGTCAGCTCGGTGAGCTTCACCCCAAGGGCGTCGAGGTGCAGTCGGGCCACCTTCTCGTCGAGGTGCTTGGGCAGCACGTAGACCCCGACCGGGTAGCTCTCGGTCTTGGTGAACAGCTCGATCTGCGCGATCACCTGGTTGGTGAAGCTGTTCGACATCACGAAGCTCGGGTGGCCGGTCGCGCAGCCGAGGTTCATCAGTCGGCCCTCGGCGAGCACGATGATTGAGTGGCCGTCCGGGAACACCCACTCGTCGACCTGCGGCTTGATGTTGATCTTCTCGATGCCGGCGGTCTTCGTCAGGCCGGCCATGTCGATCTCGTTGTCGAAGTGTCCGATGTTCGACACGATCGCCTGGTGCTTCATCGCGGCCATGTGGGCGGCCGTGATGATGTTGAAGTTGCCGGTGGTGCTGACGAAGATGTCGGCGATCCCGACGACGTCCTCGAGCACGGTGACCTGGAAGCCGTCCATCGCGGCCTGCAGGGCGCAGATCGGGTCGATCTCGGTGACGATGACCCGGGCGCCCTGGCCGCGCAGCGCGTCCGCGCAGCCCTTGCCGACGTCGCCGTAGCCGGCGACCACGGCGACCTTCCCGCCGATGAGCACGTCGGTGGCGCGGTTGAGACCGTCGATGACCGAGTGCCGGCAGCCGTACTTGTTGTCGAACTTCGACTTCGTCACCGAGTCGTTGACATTGATCGCCGGGAAGGCGAGCGTGCCGGCCTTGGCCATCTCGTAGAGACGGTGCACGCCGGTGGTGGTCTCCTCGGTGACGCCCTTGATGTTCCGGGCCGTCTCGGACCACCGGCCGGGCTTCTCGGCGATGGTGCGGCGCAGCGTCTCCAGGACGATCGCGTACTCCTCGCTGTCCGCGGGGTCGGTCGCCGGGACGGCGCCGGCCACCTCGAACTGCGCGCCCTTGTGGACGAGCAGGGTCGCGTCGCCGCCGTCGTCGAGGATCATGTTCGGGGTGCCGCCGTCCGGCCAGGACAGTGCCTGGTCGGTGCACCACCAGTACTCCTCGAGGGTCTCGCCCTTCCAGGCGAAGACCGGCACGCCCTGCGGGTCGTCCTTGGTGCCGTTCGGCCCGAGGACGATCGCGGCGGCCGCGTGGTCCTGGGTGGAGAAGATGTTGCAGGAGACCCAGCGGACGTCGGCGCCGAGCGCCACCAGGGTCTCGATGAGCACCGCGGTCTGGATCGTCATGTGCAGGGAGCCCATGATCCGGGCACCCCGCAACGGCTGGCTGGCCGCGTACTCCGCCCGGGTGGCCATCAGGCCGGGCATCTCGTGCTCGGCGAGACGGATCTCCTTGCGGCCGAACTCGGCCAACGCGAGATCCGCGACCTTGAAGTCGAAACTCATTCCTTCTCCTTCGACGCTCGGGCGGCTGCCGAGCCTGGTGGCGGGTGCGGAGTCCCGGGAACCACCCGTCAGCGGCGGCGGTGGCCGTGATGCGCCGGCCCGGGAACACGTTTCCTGAGCGTGCCACATGAGGGAAGGGGAAGGCAGACCCGGGCCGACCAGCCGGTGCGGCCGCCCAGTCACGCCCGCACGCCCGGGGTAGCCCGGCCCGGGTTTCGCCTTACCCTCGCCGTGATGCCCGCTGAGCTGGCCCGGCACCCGGCTCCGGTGCGACCCCCGGCGCGCCCGGCGCCGCACCATCGGCGCCGGCTGCGTCCCGGCCGCCGCGTGGTGTGCCGGCCGGTCGGGCCGCACCAACTCTTCCGGTAACCAGGTGTCCGCTTATGAGCCTTTTGTCTGACCGCCTGGGCTTCGGGACCGCACCGCCACGGCGGCGGTGCACCCAACCCCGCTCGTCGGCCCAGACCAGCAGCGGCGGCAGGACGACCAGCGCGGACAGCAGGGCGACGGCCACGTTCAGGGCGACCAGCAGGCCGAAATCCCGCAGGAGCGGCAGCGAGCTGAACGCCAGCACGGCGACGCCGATCACGGCGGCCAGCGCGGAGACGAGGAAGGCCCGCCCGGTGCGGGCCGCGGCCGCCTCGACCGCCTCGAGCGGCCCCAGGCCGCGGCGGCGTTCCTCCAGGTGGCGGAGCACGAGCAAGGTCGTGAACTCCGTGCACAATGCGATGATCAGCGGGCCGCTGACCGCCGTGAGCGGGCTCAGGTCGACCCCGATCAGCAGCGCGATGATCGAGCTGAGCCCCACCGCGATCAGCACCGGCACCACGGACAGCACCGCCCGCACGAGGCTGCGATTGTACAGCACGAGCAGGACGAACACCGCAATCAGCGCGTAGTACGTCAGCTCGACCCGGTTCTTGGCGAAGTTGTCCAGCAGACCGGTGCCGACGACGGCGAGCCCCGACGGGGTGGCGCTGATGCCGGCCGGGGGGCGGACGTGGTCGCGGATGCCGTCGACGACGACGGCCTGGCGCTCCAGCGACCCGGAGCCGGTCCGGAAGACGACGTTCAGCGCATGGTGCTCGCGGTTGACCATGGCGCGCTGGATGTCGGGTGGCGCCACCTGGTAGGCGAGCCGGATGTCGGCGCCGGTCGGCATCACGACGGTCGTGTTCGGCACCTCCATCATGAAGCTGATCGTCGTCACCAGGCTGGAGGCGTCCAGCAGGTCGTCGGGGTGGGCCGCGAGCTGTGCGTTGGCGAACCTGCCGACGAAGCCCGCCGTCGCGTCGTCGAACACGTCGCCCGACTGGACGAAGATGCCGAGCTCGCTGGCCGAGCCGGTGCTCGCCCGCAGCGTGTTGATGTTCTTGATCACCTGACTCTGCTGGTCGACCCACCTCTCGGGGTCCGTCTGGATCGTCAGCCGGTCGTCCGCGAAGATCCCACCCACGAAGATCGCGACGGCGGCCACGACGAGCGGGACCGCGGTGATCCGCGGCAGCGCGCCCAGCCGGATGACGGTGCGGCCGAGTGGGCCGTGGGTGTAGTCCTTCGGCGGCGTGGGGCGGCGCCGTTCCCGCACGGTCAGCGACGCGGTGAGCAGCAGCACCGTCGCGACGACGATGACCGGCAGGCCGAGTGCGAGCAGCGTGCCGAAGTCCCGGATCATCGGCACCTGGCTGAACTCCAGGGCCAGGAACGCGAGCACGGCGGCGACGGTGGCCAGCACCAGCGCCGGCAGCAGCCCGGCCAGGGCCGCCGTCACGGGGTTGCCGGCCCGGTCGAGCTGGGCTTCCTCCTCGACCCGGCTGTGCAGCTGCACGGCGAAGTCGATGCCGACGCCGAGCAGGACGGGCAGCCCGGCGATGGTCACCACGGACAGCGGCACGCCGATGTACCCGGCGAGGCCGAAGGCCCAGATGAGCCCGACTCCGACGACCCCGAGCGGCAGCAGCCGCCAGCGGACCTTGAACGCGACGATCAGCAGCCCGGCCATCAGCGCCAGCGAGATGACGCCCAGGGTGAGGAAACCGCCGCGGAGATAGTTGTTGATGTTCCGGAGCAGCACGGCGGCGCCGGTGGTCATCGCCGTCGCGTGGTCGAACCGCAGGCCGGAGGTGGCTCGCTCGACGATCCGCGCGCCCTCACCCTCGGCCGCCAGCGAGGCGTTGCCCTCCAGCCGGGTGATCATCTGGGCGGTCGACGGGGTCGGGAAGAACGGCCGCAGCGACTTGCGGATCGCGCCGGAGTTGTCGTGGAGCAGAAAATCCACCCAGGCCGGGTTGTCGAACGTGCGCTGCGCCTCGGGGATCTCCTGCATCCGCTTCAGGGTGGCCAGCGAGTCGGCGAGGCGGCGCTGCGCGGAACCCGGATCCGGGTCGCGGCTCTGGGCGCCCAGCAGGATTCTCGCGGCCGGGCTGTCGAGGACGTTGCCGTCCTTGCTGCGCACGAGGTTGTCGGTGAACTCCAGCGCGGTCAGCGGGGTGATCGTCGACTGGATGCGGGGGTCCGCGTCAAGTTCGGTCTGCAGATCCCGGAACTGCTTGATGTTGTTCGGGGTGAACAGGTCGCCGGCGTCGGCGCCGCGGTCGATGCTGAACAGGGTGAGCATCGCCTGCCCGCCGAACAACGACTGGTAGTCGACGTTGTCCCGGGCCACCCGCGAATCGCTGTTCAGGTAGTTGTCCTGGCCGGTGGTGAACTCCAGTCGGTTCAGCCCGTACCCGAGCACAAGCGTGACGAGCAGGGTCACGACGGCGACGACACCGGATCGCCGGCCAGGGAATCGCCGACCAGGGGATCGCCGACCATCGGGATCCGCGCCGGACGAGCTCGTGCGGTCGGTCGGGTCAGGAGGGCTCGTCGGATCGTCGGCTGGCATGGTGCTTGGCGGCATCGGGCACGCTCCGGAGTCTTCGTTGGCCTCCGGATCAACGCAAAGTGACCGGTCGGTCCGAGGGCTACACCCCTCGGTGTATAGCGCAGATCACATCCGAGGGGAGTAGCTCGGCGGTTGATCTTTTGTGCAATTTCCGAAGGAAACCGAGGGGGCACATTGCGTAGTCGGCGGCGGAGGTCTCGACTCCTCATAGACGCGAGGCCATCCTGCTGTCCCTCGTTTGGCCTGAAGGTGGCCGTAAGAACGGGCGGGCGAGAGAGCGACCCCGCACCTCCCCCGTCTGTGGCCCGATGGTGCCAGTGCGTGGCGGCCGGTTCGCGCGATCGTCGGGGGGGGGGGGGGGGGGGGGGCCCCCCCCCCCCCCGCGCCCCCCGCCCCCCCCCCCCCCCCCCCGGGCCCCGCCCCCCCCCCCCCCCC
>NZ_JAMQQF010000244.1 GCF_023716945.1 Frankia sp. AiPs1
GCTCGTGGTCGCGACGGCGCTGCGCTTCGAGGCGATGGCGGCCGGCCGGTCCGGCCTGCCCTCGGACACCGTCATGGTGCGCACCGGGATGGGCCCCGACAAGGCGGGTCGAGCCGCCCGGGTGGTCCGTCAGGCGCGCCCCGACGCCGTCGCCATCGTCGGCCTCTCCGGCGGCCTCGCCCCCGGGATCAAACCCGGGGACATCGTCGTCGCCAGCGAGGTCCGCGCCGCCGACGGCTCCGTCGCCACCCGCTGCGCCTCGGCCCCGCTGCTGGCCGGTGACCTGCGCCGGCTCGGTCTGACCGTGCACGTCGGCCCGATCGTCACCGTGGCCAAGGTCGCCACCGGCGACGAACGCACGCGGCTCGCCGCCACCGGTGCCATCGCGGTGGACATGGAAAGCGCCCCGATCGCCGCGGGGGTCGGGGACGCACCGTTCGCCGCGGTCCGGGTCATCGTCGACACCGCCGACGAGCCCCTCGGCCGCCTGGACCTGGTCCGCCGCGGCGTGCTGGGCCTGCGCACGATGCGCCGGCTCGGCCTGCCGATCGGTGCCTGGGCGGCGGCGGTGGGTCGGCGCACCGTGCTGCTCGCCGAGCCGCGGGCCTTCTGCGCCGGGGTCGAGCGCGCCATCGAGGTCGTCGAACGCGCTCTGGAGCTCCACGGCGCGCCGGTCTACGTCCGCAAGCAGATCGTGCACAACTCTCACGTGGTGGCCGACCTCGCCGCCCGCGGGGCGATCTTCGTCGAGGAGCTCGACGAGGTACCCGCCGGCGCGACCGTGGTCTTCTCCGCGCACGGGGTGGCCCCGGCGGTGTGGAACGAGGCCGACGGGCGCCAGCTCGCCGTCATCGACGCGACCTGCCCGCTGGTCGAGAAGGTGCACGCCGAGGCCCGTCGGTTCACCTCCCGCGGCGACACCGTGCTGCTCATCGGCCACTCCGGTCATGAGGAGGTCGACGGCACGCTGGGCGAGGCGCCCGGGCGCATTCGGCTGGTGCAGTCGCCCGAGGAGGTCGACTCCCTCGACGTCCCCGACCCCGAGCGGGTCACCTACCTCATGCAGACCACGCTGGCGATGGACGAGGCCGAGGAGGTCGTCGACGCGCTCAAGGAGCGTTTCCCGGCGATCGTCGGCCCCGGGTCCGCAGACATCTGCTACGCCACCTCCAACCGGCAGAACGCGGTGCGCAAGGTCGCCCAGGAGGCTCAGCTCGTCCTCGTCGTCGGGTCGGCCAACAGCGCGAACTCGGTGCGGCTGGTGGAGGTCAGCCGGCGGGACGGGGTGGCCTCCCACCTCGTCGAGAACGTCGGCGACGTGGAGCTGTCCTGGCTGGACGGGGTGGAGACGATCGGCATCTCCGCCGGCGCCTCGGCCCCGCCGTCGCTGGTGGAGGAACTCACCGCCGCGCTGTCCGGTCTCGGCGCGACGGAGGTGACCACCCGATCCGTCGGCACCGAGACGGTCGCCTTCCACCTACCCAAGGAGCTGCGCCGCGCGGGCTCCACCGCGGCCGGCTCCACCGCGGCCGGCCCCACCATGGCCGGCGGTTCCACCGCGGCCGGCGCCGCCTCGCCGGTGCACGTGCCCGGCCCGTCGTAGTCCGACTCGCGGTCCCGACCGCCGGTTACCTACCGCTCGGCGGGGATCGCCGTGCGCGATCCCCGCCCCGGCGCCGCCCCCAAGGCTGCCGCCCCCAGCCTGCTGACCCCAGGCTGCTGCCCCCAGATTGCTGACCATCCGCCCATCTCCCGGCTGTTCGACGCGCCGCCGGTCGAGGTCGAGGTCTTGCGCGGCGACGCGCAGTTCACCCGCCCGCCCGGCTGCCTGATCCTCGGCTGAGACCGGCTCCGGTCGCCGGGAATCCCGAGACGTGTGACTCTGAGTGACAGCACGGCCGCAAGGGCGGCCTCCCGCCGTCCGATCGCGGAACCTGTGGGCGGGCTGGGGGTGGTCCCCACACCTCCGACGCCTCGTCGAAGGTGACGATGCGAGGTCGGCGTCGAGCCGCAACCAGCGTCATGTGGCCGTCGAACGAGGGTCCTGACCTGGCCGGATACCGTCCGCGACCGGTTGCTCGGACGAACGGGTCGGCCACGTGACACGGCTGTGCGACAGTTCATCGCTCGATCCACATGCAGCCTGTACGTACAGGCTGTATGGTCAGTGCAGAGATCATCGGTCATCCCACCGGCGACCTGAGGAGAGGGGCCACGCCGTGGCGGTCGAGTGGCGGTACCAGCTCCGTATCGGTACCTACCTGGCGAAGCAGAAACTGCAGCGTCGCAAGCACTTCCCGCTCGTGTTGGAGCTGGAGCCACTGTTTGCCTGCAACCTGTCCTGCACGGGCTGTGGGAAGATCCAGCATCCGGCGTCCATCCTGAAGCAGCGGATGAGCCCGGAGGACGCGCTCGCCGCGGTCAAGGAGTGTGGCGCTCCGGTCGTGGCGATCGCGGGCGGTGAGCCGCTCATGCACCCGCAGATTCACGAGATCGTGAACGAGCTGGTGAAGCGCAAGAAGTTCGTGATCCTGTGCACGAACGGCCTGCTGCTGCAGAAGAAGCTCAAGAACTTCACCCCGTCGCCCTACTTCACCTTCGTGCTGCACATCGACGGGCTGCGCGAGCGGCACGACGCGGTGGTGGAGAAGGAGGGCACGTTCGACGAGTGCGTGCGGGCCTTCCACGCGGCGAAGGCGGCCGGCTTCCGGGTCGGCACCAACTCGACGTTCTTCAACAACGACAGCCCGCAGGACGTCATCGACATCCTGACCTTCCTCAACGACGACCTCAAGGTCGACCAGATCCAGCTCTCGCCGGGCTACGCGTACGAGAAGGCTCCGGACCAGGAGCACTTCCTCGCCGTGCAGGAGACCCGCGAGATGTTCGGGAAGGTCTTCGCGGAGGGCCGGCGCAAGAAGTTCCGGCTCAACCACTCGCCGATCTTCCTGGACTTCCTCGAGGGGAAGAAGGAGCTCGACTGCACCGCCTGGGGCATCCCGAGCTACTCGCTGTTCGGCTGGCAGAAGCCCTGCTACCTGATGAGCGACGGGTACGTCTCCTCCTACAAGGAGCTTGTCGAGACCACCGACTGGGACTCCTACGGTCGCGGCAAGGACCCGCGGTGCGCGAACTGCATGGCGCACTGTGGCTACGAGACCTCCGCCGTGCTGGCCACGATGGGCTCGCTGAAGGAGTCCATCCGCGCCGTCCGCCAGGTCTGACGGTCTGACGGTCTGACCCGGCGGCGGCCCTCCCGCCGCCGTCCAAGCCGGCACCACCACGAACGCCGCCCCGACCGCTCGCCGCGGTCGGGGCGGCGTTCGTCGTTGTCGGGCAGGCGTCTACCTTGCCGTTCCGGGGGGTTCCGTTCCGTGTCGTCCCCCGAAAGGGCAAGGTGGCCCAGCCGGCCACACCGGTCAGGCCACGCCGGGGCGTACCGACGAGGTGGGCGATGTGGTGTGGGCGATGTGGTGCGGGCGCGGTGGGGTGGTCAGGGGGTGCGGCCGGAGCCGCTGTCGACGCTGACGGGGGGCTGCTCGGCGAGGTCGCCGCCCCGGCCCAGCCCGCGTAGCAGCCGGTCGAGCACGATACCGATCTCGATGCGGGCGGTGTCCGGGTCGGCCGCGCCCGCCGTGTAGATGCTCGCCTCCGACAACAGGGCGGCGACCAGCCTGGTCAGCGGGCCCACCGGGAGCGGATCGATGCGCTCCTCGGCCATCGCCCGTTCCAGCCATTCGGACAGCAGCCGGTAGCCGTGCCGTTCGACGAGGGCGTCCCACGCCTGGTTGCCGAGGACGGCGGGACCGTCGATGAGCACGATGCGCTGGAAGTCGCTGTCCGCGGTGGAGATGTCCAGCAGGGACTGGAACCCCTGGCGGAGCTGCGTCCAGGCATCGCTGGGCAGCTCGGCGTCGCGCGCGAGCTCGCCCGCGACGAGCTGCTCGGCCACCTCGGTGGCGACCTGCTCCATCACGGTGCGGAACAGTTCGGCCTTGTCGCGGAAGTGGTGGTAGAGCGCTCCTCGGGTGACCTGGGCGTCGGCGACGATCTCCTCGGTCCCGGTGGCGGCGAAGCCCTGCTCGGCGAACCGGCGGCGGGCTGCCGAGATCAGGGCCTGACGGGTGTCAGCCGTCTGCTCGGTACGACGGCTTCTGGTCACCCCCTGATTATGGTGTAGTCGGCGCCTTCGGAGGTGGCTCTGCCGAGCCTGGATCGGCAGGGGCGGCCGGGGCCCATCCGGTGGGGGTACACACAGGACGGCGCGATGGCACCGCGGGATTAACCCCGCCCGCCGTGGGCCGTGCGGGGCGGGAGCGCCCCGATGGTCGACAGGCCGGGTCCGGTTGCGTCCGGGCAGCGCCGGGCGCTCGTGGCCGCTTGGGCATCGTCCCTGGTCAGAGGCCCCCTCCCGCGGCGTGCCCGAGGATCGGCGCCGGCCGCGTGGGCATCGCGGTCCCGGTGAAACCTGCCGGGGACGGAAAGTTCTTAACACACAATTACCGTGCTCGACTGACGCCCGTACGACGCACGTGGCAGCATCACTCTCTGTGACTGTGCTGCAGTGGATCGCCCTCGCCTCATTGCTCGCCTGGCTGTATCTGGCCGTCGGTCATGGCTTCTTCTGGCGCACCGACCAGCGGCTCCCCGCGCAGCAGGCACCGCCGTCGTGGCCCAGCGTAGCGATCATCATCCCGGCGCGGGATGAGGCCGACGTGCTGCCCGTGACGCTGCCGACCCTGCTCGCCCAGGACTATCCCGGTCCGGTCCGCCTGATCCTCGTTGACGACGGCTCCACCGACGGGACCACGGAGGTCGCCCGAGCCCTGGCCGAGCAGGCCGCCCGTGACGGGCACACGGGCGTCACCGCCGCAGTCACCGCGTCCACGGAGCCCCCGCCCGGATGGACGGGCAAGCTGTGGGCCCTGCGCCGCGGCGTCGACTGCGCCGGCGACGCCGAGTTCCTGCTGCTCACCGATGCCGACATCGCGCACGACCCGGGTTCGCTGACCAGCCTGGTGGCCTCCGCGCGCACACACGGGCTGGACATGGTCTCGCAGATGGCCGTGCTGCGGGCCGAGACCGCCTGGGAACGAGTCATCGTGCCGGCGTTCGTCTACTTCTTCGCGATGCTGTATCCGTTCCGCTGGTCGAACCGCCCGCGCTCGCGGGTGGCGGCGGCGGCCGGGGGTTGCTCGCTGGTCCGCCGGGAGGCCCTGCTGGCGGCCGGTGGGCTCGCCGAGGTCCGCGGGGCGGTCATCGATGACGTCGCGATCGCCCGGATCATCAAGCGCTCCGGCGGTCGGACCTGGCTGGGGCTCGCCGAGCAGGTCCACAGCCGGCGTCCGTACCCGCGACTGGCGGACCTGTGGAAAATGGTGTCCCGCAGCGCCTACGCCCAGCTCCGGCACTCGCCGCTGCTGCTTCTCGGCACCGTGCTCGGGATGTCCCTCGTCTTTGTCGTCCCGGTGGTCGCCACCGTCGCGGGCATCGTGGCCGGCGACAGCACGACCGCGATCGTCGGCGCCGTCGCCTGGGTGATCATGACTCTCTCCTACGTGCCGATGATCCGGTACTACCGCCAGCCGCTTCCCGCCGCCCTGCTCCTGCCCGGTGTCGCCGTGCTCTACCTCGGGATGACGCTGGACTCGGCGCGGCTCAAGCGGGCCGGCCGCGGCGCCGCCTGGAAGGGACGCACCTACGACGATCACGGGACACCGTCCGCCGATCGGCAGCCGTCCGCCGCGGCTCCTCCCGCCGCGGCTCCTCCCGTCGTCGCTCCTTCCGTCGTCGCTCCCTCCGTCGTCGCGCAGCCCACCGCTACGGTGCCCCCGGCTGCCGCGCCACCGGCCACGGCGGCCCGGGCCGAGGCGAGTCTGGCCGCCGCCGGTCCGGTGGCCGCCGCGACATCCCCCGGCGCAGCGGCGACGATCCCGGCGGCTGCCGGTTCGGTCGAGCCGCCGCGTGATCCGTGGAACGACGGCTTCTCCCGCCCCAGCCCCAGGCCCGGGCGGACCGACGAGCCGCGACACGGGGACGCCGCACGCGCAGTGCCCGCGCCCGGCGTGGCCCAGACCCACGCCCGGGTGGACGAGCGCCAGTCCGGCGCCGGAGGCTGACCGCGTCTCATCCCGCGAGGTCGGCCATTGCCGTCAGCCGGCGGCGCAGGGTGACGGCATCGTCAGCCAACGCCGACACCAGATAGCCCGGACCAGCCAGGGGCAGCCGGGCCACCCCGTCGGCGACGGCGGCCTCGGGACCAGCTCCGGCTTCGGCCCATTCGGGCCCCGCGACGAGCAGCGAGCCGACCGCGCGGGCACCGCCCAACTGGGCGGGCCCGTGCAGCCCGGGCACCCGCGGCCCGAGTAGCAGCTCCTGGCGCAGCAGGGGGACCCATCCGGACAGCTCACCCGCCGGGTCGGCGCCCGGAGCCCCGGCGCCGCCTGCCACGTCGACGCGCAGCGTGCTGAGGATGGACCCGGTGGGCTCGCCGAACCGGCCCAGCAGGATTTCCTCGCGCAGTCGCAGTCGAGCCGTCGCGGCCAGCCGGACGTCCGTGGTGATCCGGTGGTCGGCACCGTCGGCGACCACGGTCGGTTCCGGACCGAAGTCGAGTTCGGCGCCGTCCGCCACCTCCGCGGTGACGGTCAGGCGGGACGGTCCGGGGCCGTGACCCGGCAGCGCGACGGTCGCGGCGACCGAACGCAGGACCAGACGCACCCCGCGCCCGACGGAGATGTCCAGGCGCAGATCGTCGCCCGCCAGCGGACCGGCGGCCCCGTTGACCAGGTGGACCGTCATCGTCGGTAGCGGATCCGCGCCGGCGTGCGCCCCGGTCCGAACGGGTGACCCGCCGGTCAGGCGTAGGACGATCGGCACGTCGGAGCGCAGCTCGGCGAGTCGGGGGGCGCCGCGCGTTCCCCGCTCCACCCGCACGGCGGCGTGCGCCCGGACAGCCGTGCGGCCCGTCCGGGGACTGGCCCCGGACGCGGCGTCGGCGGTCGTGGGCATCGGATGTCGCCTCCTCACGGCCGAGTGTCGGCCGGCGCTCAGCCGGATACGGCGCGCAGCCCACCCGGCCGGCGGCCGGTGAGCCGGTCGAGAGCGGCCGCGGTGGCCTCGTCGGCCGGCAGGAGGACGACGAGGCACTGCTCGTCGTCGGCGGGCAGGTCGAGCCGTTCGAAGGCCAACCGCAGTTCGCCGACTTCGGGGTGGACCAGGCGGGTGATCCCGTTTGCCGGCGGCAGACCCGTCAGCCTCATCACCCGCTGCGTGAACGCCGCCCCGGCGGTGCGGGCCAGCTCGTCGGCCAGGGCTGCCACGAAGGGATCTGCCCGAAACGGCCCCGCTTTGAGCGCGGCCACCTGGGCGTCGGCCGCCTGGTCCCAGTCCGGCAGGGCGGTACGGGCCCGGCCGTCGGCGAGGACAAAGCGGGCCAGGTTCGGTGGATGGCCGTCGAGTAGTCCGATCGGACCTGCGATCCGGGCGTAGCCCTCGGTGTGGGCGAGGATGTCGGCGAGCCGGTTGAGTAGCACGGCCGGACCTGGCTCGAGGCCGTCCAGCAGCCGCTGCACGGTCGGACGAACCGTCCGGCCGGGCGGTATCCCGGCCATGCAGGTGAAGCCACCATCGGCCGTCTTGGCCAGGCGTTGCAGGTGAACCCGCTCGTTCGCGGTCAGCCGGAGCGCCTCGGCGAGGACGCCCAGCACGGCCATGGACGGCCGGCGGTCGCGGCCCTGCTCCAACCGGGTCACGTACTCGACGCTCACTCCGGCGAGGGCGGCGACCTCCGAGCGACGCAGGCCACGTGCTCGGCGGCGGGGCCCGCTGGGCAGCCCGACGTCGGCGGGGGCGAGGCCCTCGCGGCGGACCCGCAGGAACAGCCCCAGCTCGTTGTCGCCCACCGGGGGACCGTAACAGTCGATCTTGTGCGGATCATGGCCCTGTTGCTACCAGCCTCCGGCCGATCTGGCCCACCCCCAGCCGGGCGGGAACGTGGGCGACGTCATGGCCACCCGGGACATTGGCGCCACCTGGGATTTCCGTGGTCGTCGCGCTGACACGCCACGGAACAGATGGAAGCACTGGTCTAGGACGTGAACATCCGCAGCGCCGCGACCTGGTGGCGCTCGGCCAGCAGGTCGAGGCGGACGCCGGTGAGCGCCGGAAGCTCCCGCGGGGGCAGGGCGGCGGCCTCCTCGCCCGCCCGGGCGATCGCGTCCACGTCGTCGGCGAGGCGGGCCAGTACCCCGGTGACGGCCAGGGGGTCCAGCCCGATCAGGCGGGTCGCGGCCGTCGCGGGCCCGGTGACCGTGGTGTGTGCCGCGGCGAGGGCCGCGTCCCCGGGCGTCAGC
>NZ_JAMQQF010000245.1 GCF_023716945.1 Frankia sp. AiPs1
GGCGCAGCCGGCAGGCCAGGGCCCGGGGCGACCGAGAGCGGATCGTCACTCCCGCTGGGCGCGCCAGTCGAAGCGGCGGTGTCCCAGGGTCCATCGTGTCCGGCCTCGGCCCCACCACCGGCCCGACCACCGGCCCCACCACCGACCTCGGACCCAACCTCGGACCCGGCGCTGCGACCGACCAACCGCGCCCGCGCCGGGATCCCGCCGAGCGCCCGCATCCGGTCCATCGAACGCATGCGCTCGAGCGGGCTGGTCAAGCGAGTCCGTATCGGCTGCGCGCGCAACGGCCCCGGGGAGGCGGCCGCCGCAGATCCCGGCAACGGTTTCGCCGACTGTGGGGAGGCGGCGGCCGCTGGTAGGGGATCCTCGGCCGGACCGGGTGCCGGCGCCCGCCCGAGAGCGCCGGGTGGCAGCGTCCCGGCTGTGCCCGAGGCAACGGCGTCGGGCTCAGTCCGGGTCGCCGGGACCTCAGCGGGTTCGGTCCCGGCGGGTTCGGATTCGGGTCCGGCCCTGTCGGTCCGTCCCGTTTCGGTCGGTCCTGTGTCGGTCCAGGTAGAGCCGGTTCGGACTGTCCCGGTCCCGGCTGTCGGGACCTCGGTGAAGCCGATTCCGACGGGCTTCGGTCCTTGGGTCTCGTGTGCGAGGGCCTCGGCTGTGGAGGTCTCGGCTGCGGAGGTCTCGGTCACGGGGGTCTCGGTGGCAACGGTGTCCGCGTCTGCGACGGGCGTGCCGGCGGTGCCGCCCGCACGCGCGGAGAGCGGCACGGCGGCCGAATCGGCGATTCCTGCCGAGGAGACCGTCGGTACGCCGATCATCGGTGCCGGGGGCGCCGATGCCGCGACCGTCAGTTCGGCATATCTGGGGACGGCGGCGCCGGTCGAGGATCTCGAGGGCGTAGCGGTCGAGGCGGACGCGATGGACTCCGCGACGTCGAGGTGTTTCGTGGCCTTGGTCTCGCCGAGCTCGTCTCGACGACTTTCGGCTGAGCCGTGTTGTTCGCCTGCGCGGCTTTCATCGTCAGTGCTGTGCCGTTTGGCTTCGTTCGGTCCCAGCGGGTGACCGGTGTCCTCGTCGCGAGGACTGGGCGCGTCGTCGCCGGGAGCCCCGTTGCTCAGCGGTCGCGAACGGTGGCCGGGTGAGTGGTCGCCGTCGCCCGGCTCATCCAGGGCGCGTGCATCGTTCCCGCCGTGAGAACGGCTCGGACCATCGGGATCGGCTCCGCGGTGCCGATCGTCCGTAGCCTGCGGGCTGGTTCCCTCGCGCCGGCCGCTGACCGCGTCGACGGGATCGCGGCGGTCGGCCCCCTCGAGTGGCATGGGTGCCGCTGGCGGTGGCGGTGGCAGTGCCGGTGCCGGTGGCGCTGTCGATGCCGGTGGCGTGGATGCCGGTGGTGTGGTGACGGTGGTGCGGGCCGGTGGGCGCGGACGGGTGGGGCGCGTCGGCCGGCCGGTCCGGGACGAGCGTCGCTCGCCGCCGCGCTCCAGGATTTCGCGCAGCCGCTTGCGCACGACGGACAGCGGGGGACGGCCCAGCCCCCGCGGCGCCATCAGATCGTCGATCACCGGCGCCAGCGGGCCAGCGAGGCGGAAGGGCTGACGCCGTCCCTGCATGAGCGCGGCGAGCACCGAGATCGGGTCGCCGCCGGCGAAGGGCGGACAGCCCTCGATCGTGGTGAACAGCGTGGCGCCCAGCCCCCACCGGTCACCGGTGGCGCTGCCCGCGTCCCCACGGGCCCGCTCGGGCGGCAGATAGGCCGGCGAGCCGAGCACCATCCCGGTGCTGGTGAGCCGGGGATCACCGTGGCTGACCGCGATGCCGAAGTCCGTCAGCCGGGCCCGACCGTCGGGGGTGACCAGCACGTTGCTCGGCTTGACGTCTCGGTGCACGATGCCGAGTCGGTGCGCCGCCTCCAACGCGTAGGCCAGACTGATGCCGACGCGACAGGTCTCGTCGACCGGCCGGGGGCCGAGATCGGTGATGATCCGCGACAGTGACTGTCCTTCGACGTACTCCATGACGATCCAGGGCAGATCGCCGTCGTCGATGACGTCGAGCACGGCGACGGCCCCGGGATGGTGCAACCGCCCGGCGGCGCGCGCCTCGCGCAGTACCCGTTCCCGGGCCCGGTCGCTCTCCTGGCCACTCTCGGTGATCGGCAGTCGAACTTCCTTGACGGCCACCACCCGCTGGAGCAGCTCATCGGTGGCCCGGTGCACGACGCCGAAGCCGCCATGTCCGAGGACGCCGTCGAGCCGGTAGCGCCCTCCGACGAGGGCTACTGCCCCGGCCGGACCCGGGTTGTCCGGGGACTCGCCTGCCATCCCTTCGTCCCTTCCCGATCGCCAGTGAGGCTCGCGTCCATGGGATCACATCGTGGCCGGCCCGCGGAGGTCGGGCATGCTGGCGTCAGCGCCCGATCGGACCACGGACTTCGACGAGAACACGAGGTGGCGAGACCAGGTGGTGGGCCGAGACCAGGAGGTGTGGCGAGGCCAGGGGGTGCGGCGAGGCCAAGGGATGTGGCGAGAACAAGGCGTGTGGCGAGAACAGGGGGTGCAGGGACATGGGGTGGAGTGTGGACGACAGAAGCTGGGAACGGCTGCGGAACGCCGCTGTCCGTGTCGCGCAGAGTGCCTACGCGCCGTATTCGGGCCTGCGGGTCGGCGCGGCCGCGCTGGTCGTCGACCGTCCGGACGCCGAGGGCCGCACCACCGGGGACGAGCCGTGGATGGTCGTCGGCTGCAACGTCGAGAACGCCTCGTACGGCCTCGCGCTGTGCGCCGAGTGCGGCCTGGTATCGGCGCTGCACGCCCAGGGAGGCGGCCGTCTGGTGGCGTTCGCGTGCGTCGACGCGGACGGGCGGCCGCTGGCGCCCTGCGGCCGGTGCCGGCAGCTGCTCTACGAGCACGGCGGCCCCGACCTGCTCGTCGCGACCGCCGACGGCGTCCGCCCGCTGGCGGAGTTGCTGCCTGGCGCGTTCGGTCCGCTCGACCTGCCGGTCCCGCCGCGGCGGGCGGGTCTCGCGGCGGTGGCTGCCGGTGATCCGCCCGTTCCGCCCGTTCCGCCCGGCTCACCCCCAACCGGTGCTACCCCGTCCGACGGATCGGGGGCGTCGTGACCGCCGACTTCGACGTCGTCGACCTCATCCGGGCGAAGCGGGATGGCCGCTCGCTGCCACTGGCGGCCGTCGACTGGCTGATCGATGCCTACACCCACGGCCGGGTCGCCGACGAACAGATGTCGGCCTACCTGATGGCGGTGGTGTGGCGCGGAATGTCCCCGCCCGAGCTCGACCGCTGGACCGCCGCGATGATCGCCAGCGGCGAGCGGCTGGACCTGGCCGGGGTCGGCCGTCCCACCGTGGACAAGCACTCGACCGGTGGGGTCGGCGACAAGGTCTCGCTGGTGCTGGTGCCACTGGTCGCCGCGTGCGGCGTCGCCGTCCCGCAGCTGTCGGGGCGGGGCCTCGGGCACACCGGTGGGACGCTGGACAAGATGGAGTCGATCCCGGGCTGGCGCGCCGACCTGCCGGTCGAGCGGATGCGCCGCCAGCTCGCCGAGATCGGCGCGGTGATCTGTGCCGCCGGGGCCGGCCTGGCCCCCGCGGACCGCAAGCTCTACGCGCTGCGGGACGTCACCGGAACGGTCGAGTCGATCCCGCTGATCGCTTCGTCGATCATGAGCAAGAAGATCGCCGAGGGTACGTCCGCGCTGGTCCTCGACGTGAAGGTGGGCTCGGGGGCGTTCATGACCTCGCTGGATGACGCCCGGGAGTTGGCGCGGACCATGGTGGGGCTCGGCGCGGCCGCCGGCGTGCGGACCGAGGCGGTGCTGACCCGCATGGACCACCCGCTGGGGCGCACGGCCGGCAATGCGCTGGAGGTCGCCGAGGCGGTCGACACCCTGCGCGGCGGCGGGCCGGCGGACCTGGTGGAGATCACCGTCGCCCTGGCCCGGGTGATGATCGAGCTGGCCGGCGCGGGGCTGGAGGTCGCAACCGGCGGAACACCCCCGGCCCATGACCCGGCCGTGGCGCCGACGGTCCGTGACCCGGCCGAGGTGCTGGCGGCCGGGGACGCCTACCCGGTGTGGCGGGCGATGGTCGCGGCACAGGGCGGCGATCCCGACGCGGTCCTGCCGCGGGCGACCCACGTCGAGACCGTGCCCGCCCCCGCGTCCGGCTACCTGGCGAGTCTGGACGCCCGGGCGGTCGGCATCGCGGCCTGGCGGCTGGGCGCGGGGCGGGCCCGCAAGGAGGACTCGGTGTCCGCGACGGCGGGCGTGCGCTGGCGGGCGGGCATCGGCGACCGGGTCACGGCGGGGGAGCCGCTGCTGGAGCTGCACACCGACGATCCGGGCACCCTCGGCCGCGCGCTGGCCGTGCTCGCCGGTGCGGTGGAGGTCACCCCGCAGCCGCCGCCGCCCGTCCCGCTCATCGCAGACCACATCCGCTCCTGACCCCGTCGGGGCGGTCGGGCGAATTCGGCCGGCGTCGCGGCGCCGCGGTTCTGTCGGACCCGTGGCCTACGGTCTGGGCACGAGACGGAGGACGCGATGACGAACGACGCACCGCCCGGCCCGATCACGATCGACGAGATCCGCCGGGTGCCGAAGGTCCTGTTGCACGATCATCTCGACGGCGGGCTGCGGCCGGCCACGGTGGTCGAGCTCGCCGACGAGACCGGCTACCGGGACCTCCCGTCCACGGACGCGCACGCCCTGAGCACCTGGTTTCGGGGCGGAGCGCACAGCGGCTCGCTGGTGCGCTACCTGGAGACGTTCAGCCACACCGTCGGTGTGATGCAGACCCAGGAGGCGATCCGGCGGGTGGCGCGCGAGTGCGCCGAGGACCTCGCGGCCGACGGCGTCGTCTACGCCGAGGTGCGGTTCGCCCCCGAGCTGCACGTCGAGCGTGGCCTGTCGCTGGACGCGGTCGTCGAGGCCGTCCTCGACGGCTTCCGCGCGGGCGCCGCCGGCACGCCGTTGCGCATCCGCGCGCTGCTCACCGCCATGCGTCACCAGGCCCGCTCGCTGGAGATCGCCGAGCTGGCCGTGCGCTGGCGGGACGCCGGGGTGGTCGGTTTCGACATCGCCGGCGCCGAGGCGGGCAACCCGCCGACCCGGCACCTCGACGCCTTCCAGTACATCCAGCGGGCGAACGGGCACTACACGATCCATGCGGGCGAGGCGTTCGGGCTGCCGTCGATCTGGGAGGCGGTCCAGTGGTGCAACGCCGACCGTCTCGGCCACGGGGTGCGCATCGTCGACGACATCACGGTCGATCCGGACGGTAAGGCGATTCTCGGGGATCTCGCCAACTACGTGCGCGACGTCCGGGTGCCGCTGGAGATGTGCCCCACCTCGAACGTGCACACGGGTGCCGCGCCGAGCGTCGAGCGCCATCCCATCGCCCTGCTGCGCCGGCTGCACTTCCGGGTCACGGTGAACACGGACAACCGGCTCATGAGCGACGTGTCGCTGTCGGGGGAGTTCGCGACGCTCGTCGACGTCCATGGCTACGACTGGTCGGACATCCGCTGGCTCACCCTGAACGCGATGAAGTCGGCCTTCCTGCCCTTCGACGAACGTCTCGACCTGATCAACGACGTCATCAAGCCGGGCTACGCGCCCTACGTCCGTGAGGAGGTCGCCCGATGAGCACGGGCGTGGCAGGAACCGAGCCACTCGGCGCCCAGGCGGCGCCGGCCGGCCCGGTTCCGAACCGGCCCGCCCCCGCGGGCGTCGTGGTCGGAGCCGACGGGCGGGCGCGTTGCCCATGGGGCCTGTCGGCGCCGGAATACGTCGAGTACCACGATGAGGAGTGGGGCCGCCCGGTCCGGGATGAGGTGAGCCTGTTCGAGCGCCTCACCCTCGAGGCGTTCCAGTCCGGGTTGTCGTGGCTGACGATCCTGCGCAAGCGGCCGGCGTTCCGGTCGGCCTTCGCCGGGTTCGACCCGGGCGTGGTCGCCGGGTTCGGAGCCGCCGACGTCGAGCGGCTGCTCGGCGACGCCGGCATCGTGCGCAACCGCCGCAAGATCGAGGCCACGATCGTCAACGCCCGGGCGGTGCTCGCCCTCGACCGGCCGCTGCCCGAGCTGATCTGGTCACATCGGCCGCCGCCGCCGCGGCGAGCCAGGCCGGCCACCCTCGCCGAGGTGCCGGCGAAGACCGCCGAGTCGGTGGCGCTGGCGAAGGGGCTGCGCGCGGCCGGCTTCGTGTTCGTCGGCCCGACCACCGCGTATGCGCTCATGCAGGCCTGCGGTCTCGTCGATGATCATTTGGCGGACTGCTGGGTGCCGCACGTGTCCGAGTAATGCTCTCGCGGGGTGGGACCGCCCGGGGCGGATCAGGTGGGAAAACCGCCGAGGACGTCGGCGGAGGCGGACAGTCCCAGGCGGGTCGCGCCGGCCTCGATCATGGCTGTCGCTCTTTCCGCCGTCCGGATGCCGCCGGAGGCCTTGATTCCGAGCCGTCCCCCCACCGCTTCGACCATCGCCCGCACCGCGCGCACGCTGGCTCCCCCGGCCGGGTGGAATCCGGTGGACGTCTTGACGAACTCGGCCCCGCCGGCCTCCGCCGCCCGGCAGGCCGCGATGATGTTCGCGTCGGGCAGCAGCGCCGTCTCCAGGATCACCTTGAGGATCACGTGCGGCGGCACCGACAGGCGGACCTCGGAGATCTCGGTCTCGATCGCCCGCCAGTTCTCGTCCATCGCGTTGGCGATGTCGATGACCATGTCGATCTCGGTCGCGCCGTCCGCGACAGCCCGGCGGGCCTCCTCGGCCTTGATGACGGTGAGATGCGTGCCGTGCGGAAAGCCGATCACCGAGGCGACGGCGAAGGCGGGCTCGGCTTCGGGGCCGCCACGGTATGTGCTCGCCGCAGCGAGGTAGACGTGGGTCGGGGCCACGCAGACCGCGCCGACGCCCAGCTTGGCGGCCTCGGCGCACAGCGCGAGCACCTCCTCGTCGGTCGCGGCCGGGGCCAGCAGGGTGTGGTCGATCAGCCGGGCGACCTCGGCCCGCCGCAGGGTGGGCCGGGCGCCCTCGGCCGGGGTGGGGGAGCCGTTCCCCGGTTCCGCGGCGGGACGGTCGGGTCCGGCGGGATCGGTTGTCATACGTTGCATCATTGCCGATCCCGTCTCGCGCTCGAGGAGTCAGTCCGTGCATCTGCACGTCGTGGACCATCCCCTGGCGGCCTCGTCGCTTACCGTGCTCCGCGACGAGCGCACGCCGCGCTCCCGTTTCCGGCCGACCCTGCACGACCTGGCCACGATGCTGGTCTACGAGGCGACCCGGGCGCTGCCGACGACGCCCGTGCCGGTGACGACCCCGCTGGCGACGACGACCGGGGTGCGGCTGGCCACCGAGGCGGTCCTCGCCCCGGTGCTGCGCGCGGGCCTCGGCATGCTGCCCGCGGCACTCAGCCTGCTCCCGGACGCCCACACCGCCTTCATCGGCCTGGCCCGGGATGAGACCACTCACCGACCCACCGTCTACCTGGAGGCCGTGCCCGCCGACCTGGCCGGCCGGCCCGTGCTGCTGCTCGACCCGATGCTTGCCACCGGCGGCTCGGTCCTGCACAGCCTGCGGCTGCTGCTCGACCGCGGGGCGCGGGACATCACGGTCGTCGCGGTCGTCGCGGCGCCGGAGGGGTTGGCGGCGCTGGAGTCGGGCCTGCCGGCCGCGGCGGCGGCGGGGCTGACGGTGGTGACCGCGGCCGTCGACGAGCGGTTGAACGACACCGCCTACATCGTCCCCGGGCTCGGCGACGCCGGCGATCGGATCTACGGCGAGATGTGATCCACGGGGGAGGTGCGGCGTGCGGCGCTGCCGGCGGACGGCTCGGGCGTAGGTGGCCGGCCCGCGGGTCGGCTACCCGAGCTGGATGAGCAGATCGTCGACGGCGGCGATGAGCTCGGCGAGCCGGGACCGGGCTCGCTCGCGGGCCGCGATGACCGCGTTGACCGTCATGGCGTCGGTGGCGTCGGTGGCCTGGGTGGCGTGGGTGGCCGAGCCGACGTCGACCGGCTCGACGACCTCGAGGTACACCTTCAGCTTCGGTTCGGTCCCGCTTGGCCGGAAGGTCACCCTGTCGTCGTCGAGGAACAGGACGAAGACATCGGCCGTCGGCAGGACACCTTCCGTCGGCAGGACACCTTCCGTCGGTAGGGCACCCTTCGTCGGCAGGCTGCCATCGTCGAGCAGGTCGCGCCGGCCCGTCACCGTGCGGTCCGCGAGCCGCGGCGGGGGGGGGGGGGGGGGGCCCCGCCTCGCCGTGGCGCTCCCGGCGACCTCGACGAACCCAAAACACCCCTCCCCGCTCACCAGCACCCCCAAC
>NZ_JAMQQF010000246.1:0-5126 GCF_023716945.1 Frankia sp. AiPs1
GCCCGGCAGCGGTCGGCGGCGGTCGGCGGCGGTCGGCGGGCGGCGCTCAGAGCGCGGCGGCAAGCTGGGCGAACTGATCGGTCAGGGCCGGCGCCGGGATGACGGACGCTACCGGGGCGGGCGCGGCAAGCAGGGTGAGCACCCGCAGCGCAGCGTCGGCGGAGGCGTCGAGGTAGCCGTCGAGAAAGCCAGGCTGCTCGCGGGTGACCGGCGTGCCGTCGCGCCCCACGGGGGTGGGCGTGACGACGTGGGCCACCCGCGAGCGCTCGGGGATGGCCGCCCGCCACCGCGCCAGCGATGACCGCAGCTTCGCCGGCTCCACCCCGCCGAGGCGGGCGGCCTCGTCGACGCCGGTGGGGGCGATCGGGCGTTCCTCGGGCAGCAGCAGGAAAACGGCGATCTCGGGAGGGGCGGCGGCGAGCAGCCGGACGTCCGCGTCCGCCGGCTGCTCGCCGAGGACGTGGGCGAACACGTGGGCCGGCGACTGCGCCGGGTTGCCGAGCCATTCCCGCATCAGCTCGCGGGTCGTCGCGGTGGCGGAGTCCGACGTGCCGTCGATCGTCCGGGCCATGTAGTCGAAGCTGGCGTGCCCCCAGCCGAGTGCCCGGGACAGCAGTGCCGATACCGAGTACATCCCGGCCCACTTCGGCCCCGCGACGACGATGCCACGCACCTGGCCGAGGTCGGCTCGCCATGGCCGAGCGGGGCGCACCGCGGCGAGCCTCGGCACGAAGACCCGCAGTTGGTTACCGGCGGCGATCGGCTCGCCGGCGAAGGGCGCATCGTCCCATTCGGCGCCGGTCGCGGCGAAAGCATCGGCGAACACCTGTCTTGCCTCGTCCTGGGACACCCGGCCCCGGATTGGCTCAAGCAGGACATAGTCCGCGAAGTGGTAGGGGAGCCGACGGCCTCGCCAGTGCGCGAACACTGCCGCGTTCCAGGACCCGGCGCGCAGCGCCTGCTCGACGAACAGCGCTGCCCCCGTCTGCCGGTGCCGCTCGACGAGGCGCTCCTGCAGATCGAGAATCTGTCGCCGGTAGTCCCCCACCTGGAGGGCCAGCGTAAGCGGGGCGTTGTCGACGAGGCCGTAGGCGGCGAGCATCGCCAGCGGGTGCTCGCCGACCGCGTGCGCGAGGGGCCGGATGGCGTGCGCGTCGAGCACGGTGTCGTTCGCGAGCCAGCGCCGCACCTTGTCGGAGCCGGGCGCCAGGCCAAGCTCCGCGGCCACCATCTCGGTCAGCTCCGTGCGGCCGAGCTGGCGGGCGTCCATCGCCTCCTTCATCGCGTCCGCCCAGCGCGCCTGGAGTGGACGGTCGTACGCCGGCGTCGGCCGGGCCAGCGGCTGATAACGCTGATGCTTGCGATCGACGGCCACGACTCCATGATCCCGCCGCCATAACCGTCCGGGTCAAGCCACGCGAACCCACCACCTTCGCCCTGGCCACCGAGCCGCGAGCAAATCCGTCACCAGGTCGTACCGTTGCGAACCCTCCAAGGATGATCACGGACAAGTCGCTGTTCCGCCTCCTCGGCGTCCCCGAGTCGTTGCGATCCCTCCAGGGATGATCACGGACCCCACGGTAAAGCCGCAGGTCGGCGGGTCCGTCTGGGTGTTGCGCATGGTGATCGTTGCAGCGGTCCGCCGGTAATGCAATCGCCCAGGTCAGGACGTTGATCCTTCTGGGCGCGAGTGCGGCTCCGGGCCGGTGGCGAGGGGCGCAGACCAGCCCGGGGCCGACTTCCATGACCGGCGTGCTGGCCATGGAGGCAGAGACCCCGCCGCGTGGACGAGACGCACGGGCCCTCTGCCCGGTGACAGGGAGGCGTGACCTCTCGCCCGTCACCCGCTCACACACCGCGATCACTCCTGCGAAGGTCTCTCGCGTCCACCCATCCGGCGGAGGAACTCCACCTCGCCGCGGAACGTCTCGGTATCCACAGTCAGCCCCGGGAGCTGCAACCGGATACCGGCCAACGACCGGTGCAGATCCTGGTCTTCCAACGCATGCGCCATCAGATACAACGTCGCATCCGCCAACGGATGGGACCGGTTCACCGCCGCCGACCGGGCCAGCAACTCCAACACCCGACCCACCACCAACTCCACCGTGGCGCGGTCCACGTCGGGCAACTCCCCGGCGATCCGCGCGGACAGCGCCAAGCCCAGCCGCTCCACCAACGATGGCAGGCCCCGCCGGCCCGGTACCGGCCTCCCCGCCGGACGCGGTCACGGCCGCCGGCCCAGGCCGAGGATCTGCCGGCGACTGATCCACTGCTCATATCGGTCAGGTGCCATGACCTCCCACACCCGCCGGGGCACCCAGACCTCTCCTGCCTCCCACACGAGCACCTCATGCGCCACCGGCCGCCGCCCCTGAAACGTTGCATCCAACCCGTTCAACGACCCGCCGCACACGACCAGCCCCCGCCGGGCCGACCGCACCGCCAGCCGCAGGCCCAACACCACCATCGCCAACCGCGAGGCACCCAGATCCCGCCTGCCACGGTGCACGACCACCGCCATCACCCCCGGCCGCCCGGCAGCACCGAACGCGGCCTCCAGCAGCACCCCCGCCGCCACCGGCCAGAAATCCACCTCCATCCTCGGCCGCCCGGCCTGCCCATCCCACACCGGTTCCGCGCAGACCAACAGCCCATCGACGTCGGGTAACGCCACCTCCGGCAATCAGCGATACCGCGAGTCATCCGGACCATCGCCCTCGATCAGGCTCACAGCACCGCCACCTCCTCCGCGTCGGTCACGCACAACATCGGCGCCACCGTCCAATCCCCATAGCACCGCTCCCGCGCGTGACTTTCCGCCGCCGCCGGCGAATCGAACGGGCCGATCAGCCCTTCCAACCGCCGCCCCGAACCGAACGTCGCCAATCCCCACCGGACAACCGGCGCCACCGGCACGCCGTCACCCACCCCCCCGAACCCGGCTCGTTTCTCACACCCGGCCATGGCCAACCCCCTTCCGAGGCGACGACGATGGGCGCAGCCCCGACCAGGCCAAGCCCACGGCGACCAGTCCGCCGATCAAAACGGCTTCCGCCGAGGACGACCAGGCCAATACGGCAGGCGCCGCCGAGAACAGTCTTTGTCGCTCACCGAGCGGCTCCTAGTGACGCCCATGGGCCTAATTCCGTGGTAGCTACGTGGCACCCAGTAGTGGCATGGTGTCGCCGGGGTGCCATCTGGGTGCCGTTTCGGCCTCCAGGAGCGCCAGGCCGTGACAATCGGACCACCGGCCGGTAAAGCTTGCTGAAGGTCCGGCGGGACTGTCCGGACTGCCGGAATTCTGGGCCAGCGCGAAGGAAGTCCACGTATGCCGTCGACCCCCGCCGAGCCCCGAACGCTGCTCGCCCGCTGGGTCCGCCAGCAGGGATGGACCGTCGAGGAGTTCCGCCGCCGCTATGCGGAAACGGCACAAGCCATCGACGCGCGGGCCGACAGCGTCAGCGAACGGCAGGCGAAACGCTGGCTCGCCGGCACACTGGTCCACCGACCCCATCCGTCCGCAAGCTCGGTCCTCGAAGCCCTGTGCCGGCAACCCATCGACACGCTGCTCAGTGAAGCTGACCCGGTTCCGGTCACACCTGAACTCCTTCCTCAGAACCAGCCGCCGCGGGTGCATCAGCCGCCCAACTTCGAGGCAACCACCGCAGTGGCAGATGCCGAGGAGACGTTTCGATTCCTGGTGCGCGCGGAGAACACACCCGCCCCCGAGATCATCGAGATGTTGTGGAGCGAGGTACGGCGTCTGTCTCGCTCCTACGGCGATCACCTGAGCCTCCGTGTCGACGAGTTGATCGTGGCACGCAAGGCGATCTTCCGACTGATTGACGGCCCTACCGAACCGCACCAAATACGCGATCTCTACCTTCTCGGCGGCCTGGTGTGCGCGATGCTCGCGCACACATCTCGCGATCTTGGCCAGACCCGGAGAGCCATCACCTACCAGGACGCCGCGCTTCTATGTGCCAACCGATCCGCACACCCCGGCCTCCGTATCGTCGTCAGGACCGAACAGGCAGCAACCTCCTACTGGATGGGTCAATACGCCGAATCCATCCAGTTCGCCGAGCTCGCCCGCCGCGATACGGAACACGCACACGGATCAATCGCCGTGCTGCCCTTCGTGCAACAGGCCCGCGCCTACGCGGCCATCGGCGACACGAACCGGAGCCGCAACGCCCTGACCCACAGCTACCGGACACGTGATCAGGTCGAACCGGACGAGCTCGACGACATGGGCGGCCTGATGCGCCTGTCACTACCCGAACAGCTCGGCATCATCGCCGGAACCGCCGCCTGGTTCCCCGACCCCGCCGAATCCGAACGGGCTGCACACGAGGCCGTCACCGCATATCAGCAAGCCCCCTACGCGGACCGATCCCACAACTCCGAAGCCATCGCTCGCGCCGACCTGGCCACGGCCCGCCTCCGCCTCCACGCACTCGACGCCGCCCACGACGCGCTACGCCCCGTACTCGCGATCCCCGAACCGCACCGAGTACTCCCGATTCGGAAAGGCGTGCGACGGCTCAGCGTCGTACTCCAGCGAGATCCCCTCTACCGAGCCGCGCCGAAAGCCCGGGACCTCGCCATCGCCATCGACGACTTCACCTCCGGCATCCAGCCGAACGCCCTGGAAAGCTGACCGTCGCGAACAACCTGCGGTGCCGAACCGCCCCCGCTGGCAGACGAGCACGGTGGCGTGATGGCATGGCGCCCTACAGGACCCGGAAGGATCAACGCCCTGACCAGGGCGATTGCATTACCGGCGGACCGCTGCAACGATCACCATGCGCAACACCCAGGCGGCCCCTCCGACCTGCAGCTTTACCATGGGGTCCGTGATCATCCCTGGAGGGATCGCAACTGCATGTGGCCGTGGACGACTGGCAGCCCCTCATGTCCGTGATCATCCCTGGAGGGATCGCAACACGCGGGGGGTGAGCACGCCCGCGATGTCCTTGAGTCCGTGATCATCCCTGGAGGGATCGCAACGGGGACATGAGCAGCTCCATCCGCGCGGAGCGCGTCCGTGATCATCCCTGGAGGGATCGCAACGGGGACATGAGCAGCTCCATCCGCGCGGAGCGCGTCCGTGATCATCC
>NZ_JAMQQF010000246.1:5226-8334 GCF_023716945.1 Frankia sp. AiPs1
CTGGAGGGATCGCAACAGATCCCGGCGTAGACGTAGACGCCGCTGCGGCCGTCCGTGATCATCCCTGGAGGGATCGCAACCGTAGGGCCATATCCGTGTCGGGTCCGGGATGGTGGTCCGTGATCATCCCTGGAGGGATCGCAACTACGCGCGGGCGACTCTCCCGGGCTGGCGCTCAACGTCCGTGATCATCCCTGGAGGGATCGCAACGTGACCGACTCCAGGACTACCCGGGGGTGACGAAGTCCGTGATCATCCCTGGAGGGATCGCAACGTCTACCTCGGCTAGGCGGTCCGTGCCGATGGCGGTCCGTGATCATCCCTGGAGGGATCGCAACTCCATGTCGCAAGGCAGGCCGTGCACGTGCACGGGTCTGTGATCATCCCTCGAGGGATTGCACTACGCTGATCTGATCCTGGGCATTTCCTCTGCCGTAGCCGGGGCTACGAGGGGGGCGGGGAACGCAGGACGGTGGCTTCGACGATGGCGAACACCTCGTCGGGTGCCAGCGCGCTGCGGCGGCCGTCAGGGTGGCGGGGGGCGCCGCCGATCGAGCTGCCGCCGCCCCAGCCGGGCTCGCGGGCGGCCAGCGCCGCCAGGATCGTGCCGGGCCGGCTCACCGGGCCGACCGGGAAACCGTCGACCAGGTCGCTGCGCCGCGCGACGGAGTACGCGGTCGAGCCGTCCGGCAGGCGCCGCCACATTACGACCCGCGAGTAACCCGCCGCATATACCTGGTCGAGGGCGTCGGCGTCGCTGGTGACGAGCACCCAGCCGGTGCCGGTGCGGGTGATCTCGAAATGTGTCTGCGGCCGCGGGTCGCCCGGCGCCGGACTTCCCGCGGGGTCGGCCAATGCTCGCGCAGCGCCGCCCAGCAGCACCACGGTGGGCGTGGGGGCGCCGGTCTCCTCGGCGGTGGCCGCGTCGATCAGCCGGCTGAGATCGTCAACCAGGCCGGCGATGGCGGCCACCGCCCGGCTGAGATGGACGGCCAGCCAGGCTCCGCCACCGGTGGCCGGCCCGGTGGCGGGGCTGGGCGCCCCTGCAGCGGCACCGACAACGGGAGCGGGCAGGGGCACCCGGGCGCGGAACGCCGCCAGGAGCTCGGGGTCCATGACCGGGTACGCCGGGCCGTGGGCGTCCCGGCCGGCGACCGACGCCACCAGTCGGCGGACCGCGACCGACGTCGACGTGTGTCCCGCCAGCCAGTGCGGATGGGCGAGCAGCGCCACCGACAGTGCGGTGTCCGCGTCGAGGTCGTTGACGTAGGCGGTGTGACGAGCCGGTTCCAGGCCGAGCAGGATGGCGTCCGCGACCTGCTGACAGGTCGCCGCGGTGACCAGCCGCAGGCAGTCGCCGTGATGGTCGAAGCTGAAGCGGTGGCGGTCGGTGTCCACGGCCGGTCCCTGCACCACGCCGTCGAGCGCGATGCTGCGGTCGGGCAGCTGCGCGAAGTCGAGGGTGAGCCCGGGGGCGACGCGCACCTCGACGGCTCCGATCCTGACCAGCTGTCCCGCGCTCACGTCCTGCCCCACGTTCACGTCCTGTCCTGCGCTCACGTCCTGTCCCGGGCCCACGTCGCCTCCTGTGCCGGTTGCCTGCGCGGCCCGCTTCTGCGCCGCCGCCATCCCCAACGTCACCAGACGGACCGGGGAACCGGCGGACCGGCATGGTCCCACCCGCCGCGAACAGAGGCCGGGCATCCGCGTTTGTCCCGGTCTCATACGATGGCCGATCGAGCGATCTGATCCATCACGACAGCCGCCGATCGGGACGATCCCGCCCGGCGACCCGGCATCCCGGTCCGACCCGTCCTGACCCGAGCCCGCCCTGCGGCGGTGCGGGGTGGACGCCGCGTCCGCGTCCGCCGGGAGAAGGACGAGGCCAGGATGATCGACGGCGACGCCCGCGCACGCACCGACGCCCACGTACGCACCAACCGGGCTCGGTGGAACGAGATCTCCGACGACTACCAGCGGGTGAACGCCCCGCAGATCCGCCGGCAGGCGTTCACCGGCGACATTTCCTGGGGGCTGTGGGCGATTCCGGAGTCCAGCCTCGACGTGCTGGGAGAGGTCGCCGGGCGGGACGTGCTGGAGATGGGATGCGGCGGGGGGCAGTGGTCGACGGCGCTGGTCCGCCGGGGCGCCCGCGCGGTCGGGCTCGACCTGTCGGAGCGGCAGCTTCTGCACAGCCGCACCCTCGCCGCGGACACCGGGCTGACCTTCCCGCTGGTGCAGGCGAGCGCGGAGTCGGTGCCCTTCGCCGACGAGTCGTTCGACATCGTCTTCGCCGATCACGGCGCGTTCTGCTTCGCCGACCCGGCGCGGGCGATGCCGGAGGCGGCGCGGGTGCTGCGCCCCGGTGGACTGCTGGCGTTCAGCCACCTCAGCCCGATCTACGAGATCACCGTGCGGCCGGGCCGGGACACCCCCGGCACCCGCCTGACCCGAGACTACTTCGCGCTGCGTCTGCTGCCCGAGGCCGACGGCCTGGTCAGCGCGAACCTGCCCTACGGCGCCTGGATCAGGCTGTTCCGGGACTGCGGCCTCGTCATCGAGGACCTGCTCGAGCCACGCCCGCAGGCACCGGCCCTCGACGACCGCGGCGGCCAGCAGGTGTACGACGTGGAGGCCGCGGGCGGCTCGACCCGGGAGCGGGCCGAGCAACCCGAGCAGCCCGAGCGGGGCGACGAGGCGTGGGCCCGGCGGTGGCCGTCCGAGTGCATCTGGCGCCTGCGCAAGCCCACCCGCTGAGCCCGAGGTGAACGATCCGGACGTGACCGAGGTGACCAACCCGGACCTGGCCGAGGTGACCAACCCGGACGCGGCCAGGCCGGACGTGGCCGAGGTGACCAACCCGGACGCGATCAGGCCGGACGTGGCCGAGGCCACGCTGCTGGCGGGCATGGCACGGCTTGTCGGCCGGCTGCGCCCGGGCCAGGCCGATGGGCCGCCCGCCGTGCTGTCACGGCGCGACGATCGGCTGATCGTGCGCTGCGGCGAGATGGTTGTGAAAGCGCACGCCGCCACCGCCGATCCGGGGCATCTCGCCGCCCGGCTGCGCTTCGCCGCCCGGCCCGCCCTGCGCCCCGTGCTGCTCGCCCC
>NZ_JAMQQF010000247.1 GCF_023716945.1 Frankia sp. AiPs1
CTACCTCGCCGCGCGGGCGACCGGCGGCGAGCAGGTGCTACGCGGCCGGGTCGGCGCCGGCACGGGGGCGTTCGCGAGCCAGTGGCGTGGTCCCGAACACCGCCGCCCCGGGGGGCTCGGCTACGGACATCGGTGCCGCGGCGGAGTCAGCGTCGCCGCGCTGTGCGTGGTCAACGCGTTTGGGGACATCGACCACGGCGGCGACCCCGTCCCGCTCGACGCCGCCGAGTCGCAGTGGCGGCCGTTCGACCTCGCCGCCGGCCGGACCCACACCACGATCGGGGTTGTCGTCACCAACGCCCGTCTGGACAAGGTGAGCTGCCTGCTGGTCGCGCAGGGCGCCCACGACGGGCTGGCACGGGCCATCACTCCGCCGCACACCCGCCTCGACGGCGACGCGTTCGTCGCCGCGGCGACCGGCCGGGTCGACGCCGATGTCGACCTCGTCCGCCTGCTCGCACTGGCCGCGGTCACCGCCGCGATCCGCTCCGTCGACCGATCGTCGCGGCCACAGGTGACCTGACGTGGACCGGCAGATCGGCGGGTCATCGTTGCTGACCGGCCGAGGCTGTTCGGTGAATGCGCCGCGGTGGCCAGCACGGGCGGCGCGTTCCGTCGGCTTCTGCTGATGCTCGGCCACCCCCGCGGCGGATATCGCTGAGCCTGGGGCGCGCGAGCAGCTTCCTCACACGACGGACGGATCGGTATCTGATGTTGCTCGGCGCGCCAGCCCTCCGGTCGTTCGCAGGGGGCATCGCCGATCGATGCGAAGGCCGGTTCCCAGCGATCACGACCTTGGTCGGTCGTCGCGTCCCGGTGATTCGGCCGCTGTGCGCGGTCAAACGGTCAAGCGATCAGCGGGTGGGGCGACGCCGCCGCTGGTTGTGCCGGGTCGGAGCGGTGACCGGTCGGCGTCGGATCGGGGCGGCCGGTTCGGTGTCTTCCGTGGTCGCGGCCGGCGCCAGGTCTGACGGCGGAGCCTGGAAGACGAGGCTGGCGACCTGCGTGGCCGAGACCGGGTGCGCGCTGGCCTCCGCGGCGGGCCGGGCGAAGTCGGGGATCCGGAAGGGGCGGGTCGTCGGCGGCGGGAGCTCCCGCCTCGGCTGGGAGCGGGCCGCCCGCGGCGCAGAGAAAGGCTGGATCGATGAGGTGGCGATGAGTGGGGTCTCGCTTTCGGGAACGGATCGTCGGGCGACGATCGGTATGGCGACCACGCGGGAGCCGTCGGCCGCGGCGCGAAGCCTGCGATCCGACACGACCCGTGGGCGGGTCGTCAGAGCCGGTACATCCGGCTGAACGGGCTCGGAATGCGCTCCTGCCGGGAGCCGAAATCGACATCCACGGAGGTCTCTCCGGTGACCCCGATGACCCGGCCGAGCCCGTACACGTCATGCGTGACGCGGTCACCGACCGAGAACCGCTCCTGCGCAGGGACCGCCGGAACCTTGAAAGGGCTGTTGGGTAGGCGACGTCGGGGCACCGCTGACTCGGTCATCACCTCCAGTATGCACGTCCGCGCGGCGATGGCCAGTCGCCAGCCGCGCCGGGGCCGGGCCGTCACCCGTCGGTGGCCGGAAAGGGTGCGTCCGCGCGGCTGGTGCGCGGGCCGCGAGCCAACCGCCGACGAGCGACTGCAGGTCCTGCTCGGCGCCCCTCCCGCCGGCGGACCGGCACTCTCAGGGGGTCGGGGAGGGCGGCGGCTGCGGTGGGGGCAGCGCGCCCTCCTCGTGATCGAGCTCGTTCTCGAGCAGGCGCAGGGAGGCGTCGGACAGGTGGCCGGTGTCCCGCCAGAGCTGGAGCTCGTCGCGTTCCGCCTCGATCATCGTCCGGCGGACCCGGCTGAACGCCTCCGTGAGGCTCGCGGCGGGGGGCCGGCCGGCGTCGGCACGCCTCAACGCACGCAGGCTGTCCTCGCTGCGCCGCTTGCGCTCCTCGGCGACCGTGCGCAGGCGCAGGATGAGATCGTCGGGAAGCTGGCCACGATCATGGATGGCGGCCAGGGTCCGCAGGCCGGCGTCGGCCGCCGCGACCCGGGCGCGGGCGCGCTGCCGCCGGCCCTCGTCGATGTCGGGCCGTACCCCCAGCCGGTGCAGGACCGGTCCGAAAGTGAGCCCCTGGCCGACGAGCGTCACCAGCACCGCGACGTAGGCGCAGAACACCAGCAGATCCCGATGCGGAAAACCGGTCCCGTCGATGGACAGCGGCAGCGCGAAGACCGCGGCGAGGGAGATCACCCCGCGCATCCCGGACCAGGACAGCGCCACCAGTTCGCGGGTCGAGAGGTACGGATGGGGGGACAGCAGGCGCAGGCGCGTCGGTGGCGCCTCGGGGGGCGTCGCCGTCTCGGTGGCCGGCGGCGTCTTGTGGGGCGGCGGCGTCTTGGGGGTCGCGGGTGTCTCGTGGGTCGCGGGTGTCTTGTGGGTCGCGGGTGTCTTGGGGGTCGGCAGCATCGCGGGTAGCAGCAGCCACAGCGGCCGGACCAGCACGACCGCGCCGACCGTCACCGCCGTCGCGGCCGCGACGGTCGAGCGCGGATAGTCACCGATCGCCGGGATGACCGTCGCAAGCTGCTGGCCGATGAGCAGGAAGACGAATCCCTCCAGCAGGAGGTCCACGAGCCGCCACACCGCACGCGCATGCAGCCGAGCGGGCCCGGACAGCAGGCTGCGGGACCGGGAGCCGAGGACCAGCCCCGCGGTCACCACCGCGAGGACCCCGGAGGCGTGTAGCGCCTGCGCCGGCACGTAGGCGGCGAAGGGCGTCGCCAGGGAAACCGCCGTCTCGGTCACCGGGTCCTCGATGCGCCGCCGGAGCTGGCCGATCAGCCAGGACACGGCGAGCCCGACGGCGAGCCCGCCGACGACCGCGAGCAGGAAACGTCCGGCGACCCACGCGACGTTGAACCGTCCGTCGACCACCGCGGCCACCGCCACCGTGTACAGGGTCAGCGCCGTCGCGTCGTTGAAGAGGCTCTCGCCCTCGATGACGGTGCGCAGCCGGTCCGGCAGGCCCACCCGCCGTCCGATCGACAGGGCCGACACCGCGTCGGGCGGCGCCAGCGCGGCCCCGAGGGCACAGGCGGCGGCGAACGACAGACCTGGCACCACGGCAACGAGCGCCGCCCCGGTGACCACCGCGGTGACGACGACGAGCAGGACGGACAGCGAGACCACCGCGCGCAGGTTCGCGCGGATTTCCACCAGACTTGAGCTCAGCGCGGCGGAGTAGAGCAGCGGTGGGATGATCAGTGCAAGGACGAGGTCCGGGTCGAGTCGCGCGTTTGGCCCGGGCAGCAGCGCATAGACCGCACTCGCCACGACCAGCAGCACGGGCGCGGGCAGGCCGAACCGGCGCGCCGTCAGGGCGGCTGTCACCACGAGCGCGACTCCGAGCAGCCCGAAGGCTATCTCTCCGAGCACGTGCCGTCCCCGGTCGTACACGGCCTGCGCCGGCGGACACCGGCGCCACGGCCAGGACCGTCAGAGATCAGGACGGCCCTCGGCCAGCCAGACCTCGACGTCGAGCGCTCGCCACAGGACGAAATGGCCCACGGTGTGGATGGGGGAGGGAAAATCGTCGCGAGAGCACAGCCCGCGGGCGCGATGCGCCGAAATCGACAGCCGACGCGCAATATCGGCGGTCGTCCATAGATCGTCAACCGCCATACCGTCATGCTATGCGACAACGGCACCCCCCAGCGCCGCCACCGGGTGCCCTGCCCGGCCCGCGCCGGGGACCACGGACGGGCGTGCGCGGCACCGCGGACGGTCGGTTCCGCTCGGCGTACGCGCCGCATGCGGGTACGCTTGCCGACGTTGCTCTTCTTGGTGTCGCCGGTCACCTTCAGGATGGCACGAGCCATCGACCGGAGCAGATCCGGTCGGCGGAGGTATGCGGTGTGTCGTATGGATGCGCCGCGGCAGGAACAGTGAGGAGCGGCTGTGTCAGCAGGTACGGTGAAGTGGTTCAACGCCGAAAAGGGCTTTGGTTTCATCTCGGTGGACGGCGGGGGTGGCGACGTCTTCGTCCACTTCTCCTCGATCGTGAGTGAGGGCTTCAAGTCCCTCGACGAGGGGCAGCGCGTGAGCTTCGACATCGAGCAGGGCCAGAAGGGTCTGCAGGCCGCGAAGGTCCAGGCCATCGGGTAGTCGGGCGGCTCTCACGGGCCGTCCGTCCCACGGCTCCCGGTGGCGTCGGGAGCGGATGGACGGCCCGCTCGGGCAGGCCGCGTGCCCACCGGCTCACGCGGCCCGCCGCCGGCCGCCCGTCTCGTCGTCGCAGTGCCGACGGCGCGGATGACCATCCGATCCCGCCAGCTCGGGAAGCCCCCCGGTCAAACGATGGCGCAATGCCAGAATTGACCGATGCGCGGGGACACGGCCGATGGATCGCCGACGGTGTTCGTCAGCTACGCCGCCGCCGACCGGCCGTGGGCGGAATGGGTCGCCTGGCATCTCATCGAATGCGGATACGACCCCAGGCTGGAGGCTTGGTACGCCGTACCCGGTGCCAACAGCGCCGCCTGGCTTGATCGTGCCCTCGGCGCCGAACGTATGGTGCTGATCCTCAGCGAGGACTATCTGGCCGAGGCCGCCGCCGAAGCTCAGTGGCAGGCTGGCTACGGGCGTGCGGCCGGACGGCTGGTGCCGGTGCGGGTCGGTCCCTGCGCCCCGCGAGGCCTGCTGGCGAGCCTGATTGCGATCGATCTGGTCGGTCTGGACGAGCAGGCCGCCGCGGCGGAACTGCGCGACGGGCTGCAGGCGGCGGTCTCCGGTTCGGCAACGCCACGGCAGGCTCCGCTGTTTCCCGGCCCAGCCAACTCCACGCGGTCCCAGGCCACCCAGCCCGGCGCCGTCGCCGGTGGCCCCCGGGAGCTACCACTGGCCACCCGCTTCTTCATCGGCCGCCGCGACGAGTTCGCCCGGATCCTCGCGCTGGGCCGGGCGGTCGCGGCCGGCGGTCACCACGACCCGGTCTGGACGGCCGCGGACGGCCCGGCGCTGGCGGACGGCGCGGTGACGGTCATGGCCCTCGACGGGATGGCAGGCATCGGCAAGACGACTCTCGCCGTGCAGGCCGCGCACCGACTCGCCGACGATTTTCCCGACGGCTGCCTGTTTCTCGACCTGCACGGGTCGACGCCGATGGTGACGCCGATGGATCCCGCCGCCGCGCTGGAGCAGCTGCTGCGCCGTCTCGGCGTGCCGGGGGACGCGCTGCCGCCTTCTCAGCAGGCCCGCGCCGCGCTGTACCGCGACCGCCTCGCCGGCACAGGAACCCTGATCGTCCTGGACAACGCCGGTTCCGCCGAGCAGGTCCGACCGCTGCTGCCGGCCGCGTCGCGGTGCCTCGTGCTCGTGACCAGTCGTCGCCGACTCGCCGCGCTGGACGAGGCCCGCCCGTTACGGCTGGACGTCCTGACCCGATCGGATGCGCTCGCGATGTTCTCGGCTATCGCCGGGGAGGATGGCGCCGCCGACGGGCGCGGGGCGGCCGAGCAGGTGATCGACCTGTGCGGCCGGCTTCCGCTGGCCCTGCGGATCGCGGCCGCCCGCCTGCGGGCACGCCCCGCGTGGACGCTCGCCGACCTTGCCGATCTGCTGGCCGACCAGCACAGGCACGTCTCGCTCGCCGAACTGAACGACGGCGAACGCAGCGTGGCCGCCGCCTTCGCCGTTTCCTACCGGGATCTGAGGCCCGACGAACAGCGGATGCTGCGAGGGCTCGGCCTGCACCCGGGCGTGGAGTTCGACACCGCCGCGGCGGCGGCACTCACCGGCGACCCGGCGGTCCCGGCGGCGCGGCTGTGCGAGCAGCTCCTCGACGTCCACCTGCTCGCTGAGACCGCGCGAGATCGTTACCGATTCCATGACCTCGTGCGCGTCTTCGCCCGCGAACTCGCCGTCGAGCAGGACTCGGCGGATGCCCGCCGCCAGGCGCTCACCGGCCTGTTCGACCATTACGTCACCACCGCGGCGCTCGCCGTCCGAGTGTTGTTCCCCGCCGAGGTCGCCCACCTGCCGCCGCCGCGGACGCCCTACCCGGTCCCGCGCTGGACCGACGACCCGCAGGGCGCCCGGGCCTGGCTCGACCGGGAGCGTGCCAACCTCGTCCTGGTCGCGGGCCATGCCGCCGAGAACGGCTGGCCGGAAGTCGCCACCGACCTGGCCGCCATCCTGTTCCGTCCCCTCGACCTCGGCGCTCATCTTGGCGACGCCACCGCCCTGTACGGACATGCCGGCCGGGCGGCCCGCGCTCGGGGCGACCGGGCGGGCGAGGCACACGTGCTGGCCAGCCTCGCCGGGATCCACCGCCATCAGGGCCGCTACCAGGACGCCGCCGACGCGGCCGGCCGGGCGTTGGAACTGTTCGTCGAGGTCGCCGACGAGCCGGGCCAGGGCCGGGCGTTGACGAGCCTGGGCATCATCCGGTGGCGGCAGGGCCGCTACGACGAGGCCCTCGACCACGACCGTCGAGCCCTGGCGCTGTATCAGCGTGCCGATGACCCGCGCGGCCAGGCCCGCGCACTGGGCAACATGGCCCACGTGCACTGGCGGCAGGGCCGGTACGGGCAGGCCGTCGAGCACAATCTGCGGTCTCTGGAGCTGTACCGCCGCGGCGACGATCTGCGTGGGCAGGCGCACGCGCTGGGCAATCTCGGCAACGTGCGCTGGTCCCGCGGCGAGACGCGCCAGGCGGCCGACGATCACCTGGCGGCTCTTGAGATCTACCGCCGCCTCGACGACCGCAACGGTCAGGCCGACGCCATGACCAACCTCGGCCTGGTCCGCCATGCGCAGGGCCAGCACGACCTGGCGGTCGGTCTGTACCGCCGCGCCCTCGACCTGTACGAGCGGATCGGCGACCGAAACGGCCAGGCGCGGGTCCACAACGGGCTGGGCGAGCACTTCGCCGCTATCGTCCGGCTCGAGCAGGCTCGTGACCACCACGCCCGTGCCCTGAGCCTCACCCTCGACACTGAGGACCGCTACGAGCAGGCCCGCGCTCATGCCGGGCTCGGCCACGTCCACCATTGTCTCGGCGCGCCCGGCGCCGCCCGCCGGGAATGGGAACACGCCCGGACGATCTACGCCCGTCTCGGCGCGCCGGAGATCGCCGAGGCCGAGCAGGCCCTGCGCGAGCTCACCAGTCCATCGGGGTAGCCCGGTACTCGGACCTGCCAGCCATTCTCTGACCTCGGCCCAACCCGGCGTGATGGCATGAAAGCACTGATGATTGCCCGCACCTTCCTGGGGCTGAATCTCGGTGGCTCGATCAGACCTCGCTTCTCGAGGGCAGGAACAGTGTTCAAGGCCAGCTCGTCGATCTGCTGGGGCCACCGCCGACCGATGATTCCGCGGGGAAGGAACGCCTGGCGAGTAATCCACGGAGTGCTCCGGCTGGACGGCGAGTGTGAGCCACTCGACGGCGACCAGATCACGCCAAACCAGAACCATAGCGGCAGCCGCGGTGCTGCTGCTGCTGAGAAGCAGCCGAAACAGACCTGCAGTCCGGAGGACCACCATGCAGGTTCAGGCGGATCGGTTCAGGGCGGCGCCGACGAAGGCGAGCTGTGCCGGCGCGACCGCACGCCAGTAGGCCGGGGTGTGCCCGCCCGGGCCGAGGCTGTGTTCCTGCGGCCGCAGGTCCGCGACGGCCTGGCGGGAGACCGCGGCGAACGGGTCGGCATTGCCGCAGTCGATCCGGTACGCCACCCCCGCCGCCGGTGCGGATCCCAGGACCCGGTTCGCGGCGAAATCGGCGGCGGAGTCGAACGCGCCGGGGGCGCTGGCGCCGTAGCTGCGCCACATCGCCGGGCTGCTCGCCGCCGCCGCGACGACGAGGTCGGGATGGCGCCGGGCCAGCAGCAGCGCGCCGTAACCGCCCATCGACCAGCCCAGCGCCGCCATCCGGGCCGTGCGCAGGCCGGCCGCGGCCAGCCGGGGCCGGATCTCGTCGAGGATCATCGTCTCCGGGTCGTCGCCGGAGGCCCGCCGATGCCAGTAGGCCGTGCCGCCGTCCACGGTCACCAGGGCGAACGGTGCCACGCCCGCGCCGATCGCGGCTGGCAGCAGGCCGTCGAGGCCGAGCAGGCCGACGGCGCGACGCGCATCGTCACCCCGCCCGTGCAACACGAGGCACACGGGCAGGCCGCGCCCACCGCCCGCCGGCGTGATGGTGACCATCGTGACCGGCCGGCGCCGGGCCGCACTGGTGAACGTCGTGCTGGTCACCGCGGCCGGGCCGCTGGCCGGCGTCGGTGCCCCCGCGACCGGTGACGCCGCGACCGATGCCGTGCTCTCGGCGTCGGAACGCCCGGCGGCGTAGGG
>NZ_JAMQQF010000248.1 GCF_023716945.1 Frankia sp. AiPs1
GACCCCGACGGCTCGGCGGAGCCGGCCAGCCCGGTTGATCCAGCCGATCCAGCCGATCCAGCCGATCCAGCCGGCCCGGCCGGCCCGGACCGTCCGGATGATCGGGCCGGTCCGGAGGGCATCGCTGGCCGCGGGGTCGGGATGGTGGCGCCGACCCGCCGGCGGCGGGGTCGGGCCGGCTCGGCGCTGACGCCGTAGCCGACGAGGATGTTCCCCGACCCCGACACCGGCATCGAACCCGAACCCGAACCCGAACCCGAGCCCGAGCCGGTCCCCGGTCGGGAGCCCGAACCGGGGCTGGCGGCGGAACCCGAGGCCGGGGTGGCCGTCGCCGGCTCGCCGACAGCCACGGTGATCAGCGCCGCGCCGACGGGGACGCCGGTGCCGGCGGGGCCGGCCAGCGAGGTGACGACGCCCGCGTACGGGCAGGGCACCTCGACGACGGCCTTGGCGGTCTCCACCTCGGCTATGGGCTGGTCGACGGTGATGACGTCGCCGACGTCGACGAACCAGCGGACGACCTCGGCGGAGGTCAGCCCCTCACCGAGGTCGGGAAGGGCGAAGGCGCGTACCGCGGCCACGGGCTCACTGCTCCCACTGGAGTCGGGCGACGGCGTCGAGGATGCGGTCGACGCTGGGCAGGTGGTGCTTTTCGAGCATGGGCGGGGGATAGGGGATGTCGTAGCCGGTCACCCGCAGCACGGGGGCGGCGAGGTGGTGAAAACACCGCTCGGTGACCCGGGCGGCGATCTCCGCGCCGACGCCGGCGAAGCCCGCCGCCTCGTGGACGACGACGGCGCGGCCGGTGGCACGCACCGCCGCACAGACCGTCTCGTCGTCGAACGGCACCAGCGAGCGCAGGTCGACGACCGCGAGGTCCCAGCCCTCCGACCGGGCGGCGGCGGCCGCCTCCAGGCAGATGGGCAGCGACGGGCCGTAGGTCAGCAGGGTCGCCGACGTACCCGGCCGGCGCACCATCGCCCGGCCGATCGGCGGCACCCGGGCCGTGGCAACCTCGGCCGGCGAGAAGTCCGCCGCCGACCAGTAGAGCCGCTTCGGCTCCAGGAAGACCACGGGGTCGTCCGAGGCGATCGCCGAACGCAGCAGGCCGTAGCTGTCGGCGACGGTGGCGGGGGTGACGACGTGCAGGCCGGGGGTGTGGGCGTAGTACGCCTCGCTGGAGTCGCTGTGGTGCTCCACGCCGCCGACGCCCCCGCCGTAGGGCACCCGGATCGTGATCGGCAGGCCCATCCGCCCGCCCGTGCGGTTGCGCATCTTCGCCACGTGCGAGACGACCTGCTCGAACGCCGGGTAGGCGAAGGCGTCGAACTGCATCTCCACGACCGGCCGCAGCCCGTACATCGCCATGCCGATGGCGGTACCGAGGATGCCCGCCTCGGCCAGCGGGGTGTCCAGGCAGCGCTGCGCCCCGAACTCGGCGGCCAGCCCGTCGGTGACCCGGAACACGCCGCCGAGCGTGCCGACGTCCTCACCGAGGACGTGGACGCCCGCGTCCTCGCGCAGCGAGTCGCGCAGCGCCGCGTTGAGGGCCGCCACCATCGTCGTGCTCATCGGGCCTCGTCCTCGTCCGCGTCGGCAGGGAAGGCGGTGTCGGCGGGGAAGGCGGTGTCGGCGGGGAAGGCGGCGTCGGCGTCCGCGTCGAGGCGCGCCGCGAGTTCGGCGGCCTGCTCGCGCAACTGGCTGGTCGGCTGCGCGTAGACGTGGGCGAACAGGGAGTCGGGGTCGGGATCCGGCGGGTCGTCGAACTGGGCCCGGATCTCGTCGGCGAGGTCCTCGGCTGCCTGCGCGGCGGCGGCCACGCCCGCGTCGTCGAGCAGCCCGGCGGCGCGCAGATGCCGCTCCAGCAGCGTCAACGGGTCACGCGCCCGCCAGGCGTCGACCTCGGCCGCGCTGCGGTAGCGGGTCGCGTCGTCGGCGTTGGTGTGCGCGTCCAGCCGGTAGGTGACCGCCTCGACGAGCACGGGCCCGCGGCCCGACCGGGCGTACTCGACCGCGGCGGACAGCACGCTGTGCATCGCCAGGGCGTCGTTGCCGTCGACCAGGCGCCCGGCGATGCCGTAGCCGACCGCCTTGTGGGCCAGCGACGGCGCCGCGGATTGGCTGGCCAGCGGCACGGAGATCGCGTAGCCGTTGTTCTGGACCAGGAACACCACGGGCGCGCCCAGCACACCGGCGAAGTTCAGCGCCTCGTGGAAGTCGCCCTCGCTGGTGCCGCCGTCCCCGACGAGGGCGAGCGCGACCAGGTCCTCGGCCGAGGCGGGATCCATCGCCGCGCGCAGGCGGGCGGCGTGGGCCAGGCCGACCGCGTGGGGGGCCTGGGTGGCCAGCGGCGTCGACAGCGGCGCGATCCGGTGCTCGTACGGGTCGTAGCCGCTGTGGGCGTGCCCGCGCATCAGCGTCAGCGCGTCCAGCGGTCGCACGCCCCGGGCCACCACCGCGAGAGTGTCGCGGTAGCTCGGGAACAGCCAGTCCACTCCCCGCAGCACCATCGCCGCGGTGATCTGGCAGGCCTCCTGCCCGGTGGACGCGGGGTACACGGCGAGCCGCCCCTGCCGGGTCAGCGTCGTGGCCTGCTGGTTGAAACGGCGACCGAGGACCAGCCGGCGGTACAGATCGCGCTGTAGTCCGGCGTCGAACGTCTTGGCTGCCGGTGTGCCGAGGATGCGCACCGGCTCGGGATCGGGCAGTAAGGGCGCGGGGTCACGGCGCGGGCCGTGCGAGTGCGGGGGCCCGACGAGGCCGGGTGCGGTGCTGTCGTCGAGGACGGTCATGGGCCACCTTCGGGACTCGGTGGTGGAAGGGGGGTGGCTGCCTACCCAGGCCGGCGCTACCTCAGGCCGGCGCTGGTGCTGCCTTCAGGCCGGTGCTGCTGCTCCAGGCCGGCGCTGCCCGGCGGGGACCGCCGCGGGTTCCCCGCGCCGCGGTACCGGGCCTCGCGCCGTCGGCCTCAGGGCGGCCTCGCTGTAGCACGCGGCCTGGCGACGCGCCGGCGCGTCCTACTCCTGTGCCGCGTCCTGTCCCGGGGCTGCGACACGGCTTGGGGCGGCTGCCACGGCGTGGGGTGGCGCCAGGGCCGAAGGGGCGTGCCATGGCTTGGGGTCGCGTCACGGGCTGCGCCGCGGTGGCTGCCAGGTGGTGTGCGAGGGACACCACGCCGGGTCAGACCCAGGACGTGGCGGCAGCGTGCGGTCCGGCCCGAGGTGGTCCGGCCCGAGGTGGTCCGGCTCGATGTGGTCCGGCTCGCCGGCAGGCCCGGTTCGGGCGCCGTCGGTGGTCTCGATCCGTCTCCGTTCACCTACTTCGCTCTGGGGGACCCCGATGCATTTCTGGAGTCCGCATCCGCGCTGTGGCCGGCCTCTGCGATCGATTTTCCACCGCCTGTCGACACTTGGATCGTGGCGATAATCACCTTGGGTTGACTGTGCGGCGCGAATTGTCGTGCTGCCCACCTTCTACGTCGTGTAGAAAGGAGGATGTGGGCACGCTCGGAGCCCGCGGGACGGTGGCCGAACGGCCTTTACGGCGCCTCGCGGCCGAGCCCCCGAACTTGTGGCATGCCCAGATGTCAACGGGGGTGAGGTTTCGATCCGGCTGCGGCTGCGGCTGCGGCTGCGGCTGCGGCTGCGGCTGCGACGGCGACGGGGTCGGCGACGGCAGGTGCCGGCGAGGGCTGCGGCTGGCCGAGCGGCTGCGGCTGGCGGAGAGCTGTGGCTAGCCGAGAGCCCCGGTCTGTTGCAGCAGCGTCAGCGCGTCGGCGATGGCCCAGTGCTCGAACATGAGCCCGTCCCGGTACCGGGTGAGGTCCATGACGGCGAACTCGACCGGCCGGCCGGAGGCGGGAACGCCGAACCATTCGCCGGTGTGAAGACCACGGAACACCTTGTGGGTGGAGACGACATCGTCGTCGCCGATGCAGTGCAGTAGTTCGACCTGGAAGTCCGAGAATGCCGCGTGCAGGGCCTCGGTGGCCACGCGCACACCGTCCCGGTCGGGGCTCTGCCCCGGGCTGGCCGTGTGATTGCGGAAGTCGGCGTGCACGTATTCCTCGACGAGGTCCGCCCTGCCCTGACCTTGTACTTGTTCCACGAAGGAACGCATGCGCTCGATGTTGGAACCCGATTCGGCCACGTCGCCTCACCCATCTCGGCAGCAGGAACAATGTGTGCACCGCGGGAATACGTGCCCGATCGTCCCCGCGGCCACACCTCGGCGGCCCTGCTGGAAGCCGTGACGGCGGGCGGTCAGGCGTCGATCGCGCCACCGGCGAGCAGGCCGGCGAGCAGGACGGCCACGACGACGCGGTAGACGATGAAGGCGTTGAAGTTGTGCCGGGCGACGAACTTGAGCAGCCACGCGATGGAGGCGTACGCGACGACGAAGGAGACCAGCGTGCCCACCACGAGCGGCGCGGCCGACACGCCGCCGCCGACGGCGTCCTTCAGTTCGTACAGACCGGCTCCGGTCAGCGCCGGGATGGACAGGAAGAACGACAGCCGGGTGGCGGCGACCCGGTCGAGGTCGCGAATGAGGCCGGTGGAGATGGTCGCACCGGATCGGGAGAAGCCCGGGAAGAGCAGGGCGAGGATCTGCGAAGTCCCAACGATCATGGCGTCGGGCAGGGAGAGGTCGTCCTCGCCCCGCTTGTGCCGGCCGTACTGGTCGGCGAACCACATCAGCGCGCTGCCGGCGAGCAGCGAGGCGGCGACGACCCACAGGGAGGCGAGCGGCCCGTCGATGAGGGGCTTGGCGGCCAGCCCGACGAGCACGACGGGGATCGTCGCGTAGATGACCCACCAGGTGAACGTGTAGTCGTGGTTCGTCCGCGCCGCCGGGTCGGCCAGACCACGGCCCCAGGCGGTGACGAAGCGGCGGATGTCGGCGAAGAAGTAGACGAGGACCGCCGCGATCGCGCCGACCTGGATGACGGCGGTGAAGCCGACGACCGCCTTGTCGTCCACCTGGATGTCCATCAGCCCCTCGGCGATCTTCAGGTGGCCGGTGGAGGAGATCGGGAGGAACTCGGTCAGTCCCTCGACGATGCCGAGGATGATGGCCTGTCCGACGCTGATCGCGCTCACGTGATGGCTGTCCTAGCTGTCTGGGATACGGCGCCGCGCTGGGATGCGGCGCCGCGCTGGGATGGGGCGAGGGTCTGGGATGCGGCAGTGGTCCGGGCTCGCCGCCGCGGGCGGGCGGAGCCTGACCGGCAGCATGCTAGATCACTGGTCGGGTGAGGATGAGGTGGCCCCCCCGGGTGCCTGCCCGGTGCGCGCGCGGCGGTGGGTGCGGTACTCGCGCAGCACCGGTATGGCCGACAGCACCACGATCACCAGGGAAACCGGGATCATGTATCGCTCGATGGGAATGGTCTGGCCGAGGGCGTAGCCGAGCAGCGTCACCCCGGTGGCCCACAGCACCCCGCCGATCAGGTTGAACGTTGTGAACACCCGCACCGGCATGCGCACGACGCCGGCCAGCGGATTCAGGAACGTCCGGACGACCGGCACGAACCGGGCGAGCACGACGGCCTTGCCGAACCCGTACCGGTCGAGCACCCCGCGAGCCTGCTCGACGTATTCCTGCCGGAAGAACCGGGAGTTCGGCCGCTCGAACAGCCGCGGCCCGGCCCGCCGTCCGATCAGATAGCCGGTCTGCGCCCCCGCGACCGCCGCGACGCAGGTGCCGAGCAGCACCGTGGGCAGATGCAGGTGGGGCCCGGACGCGGCGGCGTCACCGGCGCAGAAAGCTCCGGCGAGAAACAGCAGCGAATCACCCGGCAGGAAGAATCCCACGAACAGACCGGTCTCCGCGAAGATGACGACCATCAGGCCGAACAGTCCGACGGAGGACACGATCGACGATGGATCGAGAATATTCAGCGCGATATCGCTGGACACGACAGGTCCCTCTCACCAGGGCGGCGACACGACGGCGGCGCGAGAACGGCATCGGTGATCACCGGCCCGCCGCCCTCCACCCTGCCGGGACGACGATGTGAAGGCCGTGTGAGCGTCGGCTCCCGGCCGGCCGGCCGGGTCGGCGGGCAGGCGGGCGGTGGGTCCGCTTCACCGCGCGGTGGTGCGGGCCTGCCGGCGGTATCCGAGGACGACGAGCAGGACGAGCGCCCCGAACAGGATCGCCGAGGCGCCGGCGGTGCCGTAGGCCAGGCCGCCCTTGGCCGTGGGCTTGGTGAGCAGGTCGCCCAGGGTGGCGCCCATCGGGCGGGTCAGCACGAAGGCCGACCAGAACAGCAGCGTGGGCGGAAGACGGCGGCTGTACCAGGCGGCGGCGATGACCGCGAGCAGGGACCAGATCAGTGCCGCTCCGCCGGCATAACCGAGGCCCGAACTGTCGGACAGGAAATCGCCCAGCGAGGTTCCCAGCGTGTTCGACAGCAGAATGGCGGTCCAGTACAGCAGTTCGCCCCGGAACGTGACGGGCCGGGTGATGTCGAAGGTGTGTCCGGAGCGCCACCAGGCCGCGAACAGCAGCAGGAGCAGGGTGAGCAGAATCGCCGCGCCGCGGGGATAGCCGAGGCCGAGGGTGCGGTTGGCGAAGTCCGACATGGTGGTCCCGGCCATGCTGGTCGCGAGGATGACCGTCCAGTAGAGCCCGGGATGCAGACGGTCGGCGCGGACCTGGGCCGTCAGGCCGGCGAGGAACAGTGCGATGAAGATGATCGAGCTGGCGGCGTAGCCGACCTTCATGGTCTGGGCCAGCAGATCGCCGCCGGTCTCGCCCAGTGTCGTCGCGATGATCTTCGTGATCCAGAACAGGAGCGTGACCTGGGGGATCTTGCTGACAGCGGGCCGGGCCCGGCTGGCGGCGCGCAGCCGATGCCGCTGCCCCGGAACACCGGCGGGGGCGATGTCGTCCACCTGCGCGGGGGGCGCCGGCATCCGATCATCAGGACCCATCGAGGCACACTCCGCCGCGCCAGCATCCGGGAAGGTGCATTGAGTAGCTTGGCATGCACTGAGCGTAGGGGCTGCGGATGTGAGGAGCGTGAAGCCGGGGCGGGCTACCGCAGCGCGCGGTCCTGCGGGGCGTCGTCCGGGTGGGTGGGCTGCGGGATCATCGCGGGTGGGACTACGCCGCGCTGGATGTCGCGGCGGGTGACGGCGACGTAGGCGACGAGCGCGACGATCAGGACGGTGGCGGTCGCGCTGACGACCCCGTCGCCGAGGCCGACCCCGGTGCGGTCGGGTGGCTTGCCGAGCCAGTCGGCGAACGAGGCGCCGAGCGGGCGGGTGACGACGTAGGCCAACCAGAACGCGGCGACCTCGCCCAGCCCGAACCGCCACCAGGCGATCGCCGGCAGGGTGATGATCACCGCGAACATGATGCCGGAGGGCAGGAAGCCGAGGTGCAGCGTGCTCGCCGTCAGGTCGCCGAGGGCGGTGCCGAGCGCGAAGGTCGCGAGCACGGTGCACCAGTAGTAGGTCTCCCGGCGGCGGGTGACGATGCTGTGGATGGACAGCGTCCCCTCGCTGCGGTGCCACCGGCGAAACACGACGGCCAGCACAACCGCGTAGAAGATCGTCGTGCCGATGTGGCCGAACGGCGGTCCGTCGGCGGCCATGGTGCCGAACACGGCCAGCATCACCACGGTGAACCAGTAGACCGGTGCCTGGTAGCGCCGCGACCGGAACTGCAGCCAGAGCGCGGCGACGAACCCGAGCAGGCCGATTGCCGCCGCCAGCACGAGGTTCACCCCGGCGAGAAAGTCCGCGGTCGCCTCACCCATCCCGGTGGTGAGAATCTTGATGACCCAGAACAGGGCCGTGATCTCGGGGACCTTGGGCGCGAGGGGCTCACGGCCGCGGATCAGGCGGTGGGACTTCGACCGCATCGAGTGCTCTTTCCGCATGGGGGACATGGGCCGTCTGAAGAACATCACGCAGCCCGTGTGAGGACCGTGTGAGGACGACACCCGTCCACCCGTCCAGCCGGCCGACCCGCCGCCGCTGCGCGTCGCGACGCCGGTGCGGCTCAACCGGCTGCTCGCCTTCGCCGCCTACCTCGCCGCGCAGCTCGCGCTGCTCGGCTTCGCCCGGGCCCGCGAGTTCGGCGCCGACCGCGCCTCCTGCCGCGCCACCGGCGACGGCGACGCGCTGTGCTCCGCGCTGGTACGCATCGCCTACGGCATCGACGAGGTGGGCCGCGAGCGGGCCGCACGTATCGCCGCGCTGCGCGCCGACGACGACAAGCGCCAGGCCCGACGCCTCGCCCGCCGAGAGTCCCGGATCCGGTCGACCGGCGCGCTGGGGATCGCCGGCCCGGGTGGCCTGCCCGCCGCCGGGCTGCTC
>NZ_JAMQQF010000249.1 GCF_023716945.1 Frankia sp. AiPs1
CCCGGCGGCCCGCCTGCCCCGCCGCCGGCGCCCGTGCCTCGATCGCGGCACGGGCGGCGACGACCGGGCGGGCGTCAGGCCTCGGAAATCAGCCTAGGGGGCGCCCCGCAGCTTCGCGAGGGCTTCCGCGAGGATCGCCTCGCCGTCCTTCTCGTTACGCCGCTCCCGCACGTAGGCGAGATGGGTCTTGTACGGCTCGGTCCGCGGCGGGGCCGGGGTGTTCTCCCGGTCCCGCCCCGCCGGAAAGCCACAGCTCGGACAGTCCCACGTGTCGGGGATGGCCGCGTCCGCGGCGAACGACGGTTTCGTCTCGTGCGCATTGGCGCACCAGAAGGAGATGCGCTGGCGGGGCGCGGTCTCGCCGCGCTCCGCCTCTCCCATCGGTCCTGCCCCGACCCGGCTCCCCCGGATGGCGTTGCCACCTGCCACGGCCCGCGTGCTCCTTCGTCTCGTCCCATGGGTGGTAGCCCGGAACCCGCTGCGGCGCCCCCACGGTGTGCACCACCGCGGGAACCGACAGCCGATTCCGCAACCATGACGTTCCCGGCCACTCCCCCGGGATGTCCCTCCGGGTACGTCCTGGGGGGAGTGTAGGCCGCCATGGCCCAACGTGGATGCACCGACCACCCCAACCCGGCCATGCCCAGCCCGGACGATCTTGGACGGGTCGGGCGTCATCCGGATCCGAGCGACACCGCGGACGGATCGGCCGTACCGATGGACGGGACGATCGCGAACGTCGTGACCCCCGCGCTGTGGAACTCCGGGGTGTGCACGACCGCCAGCGGGATCACGGCGGCACTGCCGACGACGGTCTGCTCCAGCGCACCCCACGAGGCGGCCGCAGTGGTCTCCGTGGTGGCCTCCAGGGCGGCCTCGAGCTGGCGGGTGGCGTTCGGGTCGCGGTAGCCGCCGTCGGCGGGCCGTGGGCCGAGCCACTGGTCGTCCAGCAGCGGCTGGAAGACGGTGCGCCCGGCGTCGCCGAACCACGCCGGGGTGATCGTGGACAGCGCCAGGTCCCAGAACTGGCCGGTGGGGTCCACCGCCGCGGCGGCGTACCGCGCGCCGGTGCGGATCCGCACGTCGAGGCGGACGCCGGCGCGGGCGAACGCCGTCCGCAGCGCCTCGGCGACCGCCGCGTCGGTGGCGCTGTCCGTGGTGAGCAGCGACAGCGCCGTGACGGGGCCGCCGGGGGTCTGGCCGAGCGCCTCCTGGCAGCGGGCCGGGTCACCCAGGCCGGCGGGGCTCGGGAAGGGGTCGGCGTCGTTGTAGCCGGTCATCGGCTCCTGCAGCAACCCGCCCGTGGTGGCGGCGAACTCGGGGCCGCCGAGGGCCGCAGCCAGACTCACCCGGTCGATGCAGTAGGGCAGCGCCTGGCGGATGACCGGTTCGCGCAGGGCGGCCGCGGACGGACCGTCGAGGCCCACCGTGAGCGCCAGGGTGGATCCCACCGGGTCGACGACGAGGCGCGGGTCCCTGGCCTTCGCCAGTTCCGCGGCCCGACCGGCCGGGAGTGCACCGTCGAGCGCCATGTCCGCGCCGCCGCGTTCGATCTGCTGCTGCATCTGTTCGGGGGACAGCCCGTCGGTGATCGTAATGTGGTCGGGCAGGGCCCGGCGGATGCCGTCCGAGGAGGCGCTCCACGACGGGTTGCGGGCCAGCCGGTAGCCCGGGGTGTCGTCCCCGTCGGGGGCGATGGTGAACCGGTAGGGCCCGTCGGAGACCAGGTTGTGCAGGTACTCCGACGAGTCGGGCGGGTAGGCGAGCGCCTCCAGCGGCACCGGCGACGCCGCCGGCAGGGCCAGCACGTCGACGAAGTCGTTCACCGGGGCGAGCAGGTGGAACGCGACGGTGTCATCGCCGACGATCTCCATACCCTCGATGGTGTTGCTCTCGACGAAGGCGGCGGCGTCCCCGACCGGGGTCGCCGCAAGCTCGGTGCAGAACTCGCGGAAGCCCACGACCGTGGCGGCGAAGTAGCCGCGCAGCGGGGAGGGATCCGGCGGCACGCACAGCCGCTTGATGCCGCGGGCGACGTCGTTGGCCGTGATCCGCCGCTGGTTCGGGGTGTCCCAACGGGCCGCCGACCGCAGCCGGACGGTGTAGACCAGGCCATCCTCGGTGACGATCGGCGCCCCGGCGGCCAGGTCGGGCCGCGGCACCGTCGACCTCGCCGGATCGGCGTCGGCGGGATAGCTGTAGAGCTGGCGGGTGACGAGGCGGGCGACGGCCTGCTCGCCGGGCTGATCGGCCCAGCCCGGGTCCCCGCTGGGCATCTGCTGGGTGACGATGCGCAGGGTGCCCCCGGGCTTGGCCGCCGGCGGAGTCGTGGCGACGGCCGTCGGAGTGGGACTGGGCACGGCGAGTCGGCCGGCGCCGGCGGAACCGCCGCTGCAGGCAGCGACGGCGACGGCCAGCACGCCGACGAGCGCCGCGAGTCGAGAAGCCGCCGTCCGCCGGCTCCGGGAGCGGGGGCGGCGGCGGGCACGCGGGGCGTTCAATTCTTCAGCAGCAGACCGAGACCGATGATGCAGACGAACCAGACGGTCCCAACCAGGACGGTCAGCCGGTCGAGGTTCTTCTCCACGACGGAGGAACCGCCAAGCGACGAGGACACGCCCCCACCGAACAGGGTGGACAGACCGCCCCCCTTGGCCCGGTGCAACAAGACGAGCAGGATCATCAGAACACTCGCGATGACCAAGGCGATCGACAGACCGACCGTCATTCAGACCAGCTCCTGCTCCTCGGGGAGGCGGCAGGAGACCCGCGCCCGGCTCGCCTGCGCGACAGCGGAGGCTCCACGGCCCTGCACACCTCCTGCGCCTTCCAACAACCTGTGCCTACCAGTGACCCGCGCCCGGCAGGCGACCCGCGCCCACCAGGCAGCCCGCGCCCACCAGGCAAACCGCGCCTGGCAGCCAACCCACACCTGCCGGCGCTATTGGCCGATCCGGCATCCCCGGGGGCAAGCGATATCGGCACACGTCGCCAGGCAACAGTATCCACGTGCACCGGCGAGCCCCCGCCGGAACCGGCACCGCGAGGGCCGGGCGGGTGACCGGGTGTACGGGGGGTGTACGGCGGACAGCCACGTACAGACCGGCCCGGCCGGCCGTTTCTCGACGGTTCCGCCAAGGTACCGCACCCTGCCGCCCAGGCCGCGATGACGCACCCCGCTCCGGGCCGGCGATGCGCCGCCGGGTCCGACCGGCGGGTGAGCGTTGCGCGAGTCGAGATCTGGCACTGCGTCCGCAACGGCGAGAGCCCGGCGAGGGTTCACCCCACCGGGCTCTCGGATCGGCCGACTCAGGCAGGCGGGCCGCTGCGCACGATGCCGACGAACTCCTCGGCGACGAGGCTGGCCCCGCCGACGAGCCCACCGTCGACGTCGGGCATCGTGAACAGCTCGCCGGCGTTCGCCGCCTTCACGGAGCCGCCGTAGAGGACGCGGATGCCCGCGGCCACCGCGTCGCCGTAGAGCTGGGCGAGCTGCCCGCGCACGGCGGCGCACATGTCCTGGGCGTCCTGGGCGGAGGCCGTGCGGCCGGTGCCGATCGCCCACACCGGCTCGTAGGCGATGACGATCGTCGCGGCCTGCTCGGCGGTGATCCCGGCGAGCGACCCGGCGAGCTGGCCCAGCACGTGCTCGACGTGGGTGCCGGCCGCGCGGATCTCCTCGACCTCGCCGACGCACAGAATCGGCGTTATCCCGACGGCATAGGCCGCCTTCGCCTTGGCGGCGACCAGGGCGTCGTCCTCGTGGTGGTCGGCGCGACGCTCGGAATGGCCGACGACGACGTAGGAGCAGCCGAGCTTGGCCAGCATCGACCCGCTGATGTCGCCGGTGTGCGCGCCCGAGCCGTGCGGGGAGAGGTCCTGCCCGCCGTAGCCGAGGGCGAGCTTGTCGCCGTCGATGAGCGTCTGGACGCTGCGCAGGTCGGTGAACGGCGGGATGACGACGACCTCGACCGTCTCGAGCTCGGCGGGCTTGAGATCGAAGGCGATCTTCTGCACCAACGCGATGGCCTCGAGGTGGTTGAGGTTCATCTTCCAGTTGCCGGCCACCAGCGTCCGCCGCCCGGTGCCTTTGTCCTTGCTCACGCCGTTCTTACCCTTCTCGCTAGCCCGATCGGATCGTCCCCGGCCCAGCGGTGCCATCACCGGCTCCTGTTCTCGGACATCGAGGCGGCCCCGGACATCGAGGCGGCCCCGCGCATCGAGGCGGCCCCGGACATCGGGGCGGCCTCAGACATCGAGCGCCGCGAGGCCGGGCAGCGTCTTGCCCTCGAGGTACTCCAGGCTCGCTCCGCCACCGGTGGAGATGTGGCTGAAGGCGTCGTCGGGGATGCCGAGCGTGCGCACGGCGGCGGCGGAGTCCCCGCCGCCCACCACGGAGAAGCCGTCCCCGGCGGCGATCGTCTCGGCGACCCCGCGGGTGCCGGCGGCGAACGGCACGAGCTCGAACACGCCCATCGGACCGTTCCAGAACACGGTGGCGGCGCCGGCGAGCCGCTCGGCGAACAGCGCCGTGGACGCCGGGCCGATGTCCAGGCCGAGCCAGCCCGCACCGATCCCGTCGGCGCCGACGACGGCGGTCTGCGCGTCGGCGGCGAAGCGGTCGGCGACGACGACGTCGGTTGGCAGCACGATGCGGTCCCCGCCCTCGGCGAGCAGCGCCTTGCAGGTGTCGATCATCTCGGCCTCGAGCAGGGAGCCACCGACGCCATGGCCGAGGGCAGCGAGGAAGGTGAAGCACATGCCGCCGCCGACGAGCAGCGCGTCGACCTTGGGAAGCAGGGCCCGGATGACCCCGAGCTTGTCCGACACCTTCGAGCCACCGAGGACGACCGCGTAGGGGCGGGCCGGGTCGGCGCTGAGCCGGCGCAACACGTCGAGTTCGGTGAGCACCAGCCGGCCGGCGGCGTGCGGCAGCCGCTTGGGCACGTCGACGACGCTGGCGTGGGCCCGGTGGACCGCACCGAAGGCGTCGCCGACGTAGAACTCGGCCAGGGCGGCCAGGGCGTCCGCGAACGACGCCCGGGTCACGGCATCCTTGCTGGTCTCGCCGGGCGAGAAGCGCAGGTTCTCCAGCAGCGCCACCTCGCCGTCACCGAGGGCCGCGACGACCTCACGCGCGTGGGCGCCGGCGATGTCGCCGGTACCGTCGCCGGCGAAGGCCACCGGCCGGCCGAGCAGCTCGCCGAGGCGGGCCGCGACCGGCTTCAGTGAGTACTTGGGGTCGGGCTCGCCCTTGGGACGGCCGAGATGGGAGGTCACGATCACCCGCGCGCCGCGGTCCAGCAGCGCGGCGATCGTCGGGACACTGGCGCGGACCCGGCCGTCGTCGGTGATGCGCGGGGTGTCGCCCGAACGGTCCAGCGGCACGTTCAGGTCGCTGCGGACCAGGACGCGGTGCCCGGCGACCTGTAGGTCGTCGATCGTCCTCACTCTTGGTTACTCCATTGGGTTCGAGACCGGGGATGGGAGACGGGCGATGCTGCGAACCGCCTCCGGCGATCCCCACCGGGAACCTGACCGGACACGCTCCGCGGCGTTGCGGTTGCGATATGAGCTGGCGAGTGCGAGACGCAGCCACGACGGCCGGGACCGCGGACGGCGGCCCCGGCCGGAACGGCGCCTTGCACCACAAGCGAAACCAGTACTACGGCGGAACTAGAGGCGGGCGCCGACCAGGGCGGTCAGGTCGACCAGCCGGTTGGAGTAGCCCCACTCGTTGTCGTACCATCCGATGATCTTGACCTGGTTACCGGCGGACATCGTCAGCAGCGAGTCGAAGGTGCAGGACGCCGGGGTGTTCACGATGTCGGAGGAGACGATCGGGTCCTCGGTGTACACCAGGTAGCCCTTGAGCGGGCCGTCGGCCGCCGCCTTGAACGCCGCGTTCACCTCGTCCTTGGTCGCCGGCGTGTTCAGCGTGGCGACCAGGTCGGTGACCGAACCGTCGAGCACCGGCACCCGCATGGCGATGCCGTCGAGCTTGCCCTTGAGGTGCGGCAGCACCAGCGCGGTGGCCTTCGCGGCCCCGGTGGTGGTCGGGATGATGTTCTGCGCCGCGGCCCGGGCCCGGCGCAGGTCCTCGTGCGGGAAGTCCAGGATGACCTGGTCGTTGGTGTAGGCGTGGATGGTGGTCATGAGGCCCTGGCTGATGCCGAACGCCTCGTCGAGGACCTTCGCCATCGGCGCCACGCAGTTCGTGGTGCAGGAGGCATTGGACAGGATGTGGTGCTTCGCCGGGTCGTAGGCGTCGTCGTTCACGCCCACGACGACGGTGATGTCCTCGTCCTTGGCCGGGGCCGAGATGATGACCTTCTTGGCGCCCGCCTTGAGGTGCTTGCCCGCGTCGGCGGCCTTGGTGAACCGGCCGGTGGACTCGATGACGATGTCCACGCCCAGGTCACCCCAGGGCAGCGCGGCCGGGTCGCGCTCGGCGAGCACCTTGATCAGGGCGTCGCCGACCCGGATGCCCTCGTCGACGACGCTGACCGGGGCGGCCAGCGTGCCCAGGGTGGTGTCGTACTTGAGAAGGTGCGCGAGGGTCTTGTTGTTGGTCAGGTCGTTCACGGCGACGATCTCAAGGTCGTCCCGCTTGCTCGCCGCGAGCGCCCGCCAGAAGTTACGGCCGATCCGCCCGAAGCCGTTGACACCCACCCGCGTAGCCACGTCCAGGACTCCCTACCGTCTTGTCTCGTCGTTTCGACGGTCATGACGCCGCTTGCGTCATGACCGGAGTTCGGTATCTCGTTGTCGAGGCAGGAGCCTAACGAGTTCGCACATCATCGGCGGTAATCCGAACCGTGCGGTGTTGGTCTCCTCACACGAGACCGCGCGCCCGTCGGGCCACCTGCTCCCACCCGGTCACGACGATGCTCCGTATCCGGAGGTTCCCGCCGCTCCCCCGCCCGGGCCCCCGGGCCAGGCACGTCCCGCGCTTGCCTGTCGCACCGTCCGAGCCGCTCCACCGTTCGGGCACCCCCCGCGCCGCGAGGCCTGCACCGTCCCGTGCGTGCGATCCCGATGGTGCTACCCCGCGATTATTCCACGGGCGTTCCGGCATCGTTGATCTGACCTCGGCACGTTCCACCACCAACGGGCCCTTATCAGGAATAGCGTTGATCCAGCTAGCGAAATGCCCGGAATCAACCAGATGACACATTGTCAGCACTCAGGCGTTCTCCAGCAGGTCCGGTGAGACGCTTGCCTCGGTGTTGGGGATGCCGAGTGCGTTCGCCCGCTTGTCCGCGAGCGCCAGCAGCCGCCGAATCCGCCCGGCGACGGCGTCCTTGGTCAACGGCGGGTCGGCGAGCGCACCGAGCTCCTCCAGGGACGCCTGGGCGTGTTCCAGCCGCAGCCGGCCCGCGGCGAGCAGGTGCTCCGGCGCGTCGTCGCTCAGGATGCGCATCGCCGCCTGCACCCGCGCCCCGGCCGCGACCGCGGCGCGGGCCGAGCGGCGCAGGTTGGCGTCGTCGAAGTTCGCCAGCCGGTTCGCCGTCGCCCGGACCTCGCGGCGCATCCGCCGCTCCTCCCAGGCCATCAGGCTGTCATGCGCACCGATCTTGGTCAGCAACGCGCCGATGGCGTCCCCGTCCCGGATGACCACCCGGTCGACCCCGCGCACATCGCGGCTCTTGGCCTGCACACCGAGCCGCCGCGCCGCCCCGACCAGCGCGAGCGCCGCCTCCGGACCCGGCGAGGTCACCTCGAGCGAGCAGGACCGGCCGGGTTCCGTCAGCGACCCGTGGGCGAGGAACGCACCCCGCCATGCCGCCGCCGCGTCACAGGCCGAGCCGGTGACGACCTGCGGCGGCAGCCCGCGGACGGGCCGGCCTCGCTGGTCGAGCAGGCCCGTCGAGCGGGCGAGCTGTTCACCGTCGCGTTCGACCCGCACGATGTAACGCACCGAACGTCGCAGTCCCCCGGCGGCGAGCACCGCCACCGTGGACGGGAAGCCGAAGACCTCGGCGACCTCCCGGCGCAGCCGGCGCGCGGTCGCCCCCGTATCCAGCTCCGCCTCCACCACGATGCGGCCCCCGACGATGTGCAGCCCCCCACCGAAACGCAGCAGGGCTGCCATCTCGGCCCGCCGGCAACAGGGCTTCGCGACCCGTAGCCGGCTCAGTTCATCCTTGACGGTGGCCGTCATCGCCGCCACACCGATCACTCCTTGGCTTCACCGAATGGGGTCCGGCGAACGACGCCGCCGGACGATGGGTACTTCGTGACCGGCCGCCGGCTGCCCCCCGCTGACGGCGCCCGCGGCACCGACAGGGCAGGCGGCCCGGACGGCCCGGTGCGGACGGCCGGCGAC
>NZ_JAMQQF010000024.1:0-11242 GCF_023716945.1 Frankia sp. AiPs1
CCCGGGCGCTGGCCCTACGCGCACGGATGGTCCGCCCGCACAGCCCGGCGGTCGCCCTGCAGATCGCCGGGGTGGCCGCGCGGATCGCGGGGTTCAGCCCCACCCGCGCGCTCATCGCCGGCAAGGTCGTCACGAGTGCGTGCGCGGCCACCGGCGACACCCCCGGGGTGCGCGACGCGGTGGCCCGCGCCTGGCAGACGATGGAACGCCTCGGCGACGACGACTTCGGCTCCCCCGGGTTCGCGCTGGAGACCTACTCCCCGGCGGACCTCGCGCTGGCCTGCGCCGAGGCGCTGACCACCGTGGGCGCCGCGGACGAGGCCACGCCGCACCTGGAGCGGGCCGAGACGCTCATCGCCGGCTCCGGCCAGACCGGCATGGTCGTCTCGGTGCGGATGGCGCAGGCCCGCGCCGCCCTCGCCCGGGAGATCCCCGACCGGGACGAGGCAGCCGCCTACGCCGGCCAGGCGGTGACGCTGTCCGCCGGCCGGCCGGCCCAGTGGCTGGCCCGGCTGGTGCGCGACGTCTCCGAGCTGGCCGACCTGCGCACCGGGCAGGGCCTGGACGATCTCGTCGACGCCACCACGCCCTGGCTGCGCGAAAGCTGGGAGGACGACCGGGGCCCGCGACGGCCGGCGGCGCGCTTCGGCGTCCCCGGCCCGAGCGGCGTCATGGTGCAGCGGGCTGGCGGACCACCGACTGTGCCTGAGCCCCGGCCCGCACTGTGACCGGGCCGACCCCGAGGTAGCCCACAACCGGCAGGTTGACCACGCGTGACCCCTCCACCTCCACCGTCGTCGCATCGACGAGACTGGAGGTGAGGGTCGTGCGGCCGCTCGGGTCGGACTGCCGCTGGTACTGCTCGACGGTCGCGTTGACGTCCGCGAGCGGGAGTTCCTGGAAGGCGTCCGTCGCCGTGTAGATCGCGTTCTCGTCGATGCGCTGCGCGGCCGCGAGCGCCGCGCCGTCCGCGGCCGAAGCGACCGAGCGGCGAGCCAGGTAGACGGCGGACACGTCGGTCACGACGACGACCAGCATCGCGGCGACCATCAGGTAGCCGAGCGTGAGGATGAGGATCGTCCCGCCATCGGCGCCACCCGTCGAGGCCGGACCGCCAGTCACCGCACGACCGCTGCCCGCGGGCCGACCACCGCCCCCGGTTCGATCACTGATCAGAGCCTGATCGCCGGCCGCGGGCCGATCGCCGGTCGCCGGGTTCCGCCGCAGGTCACCAGGCATGTGCTTCTCCCCGTCCGGGATCGCCGGGCACCCCACACCGGCGTCCTTCGCCGATCCGCCGCCCGGCATCCCCGCATTATAGGAGAATGCGCCAGGTACGGATCATGCGGCGTGCATACCTCCCCGGGGGGGAAGGATCATGGCTGAAGGGTCACCGGGGATGCTCGTCGCAGAGCGTTTCCGGCTGGTCGAGATGCTCGGCCGGGGCGGTTTCTGGACCGTATGGCGGGCATTCGACGAAAAGCATCGGGCCGACGTCACCCTGAAAGGAATTCGGCGCCCGACCGTCCCGTCCGAGACCGAACGGGACGAGATCAAAGTGCGGCTGGAACGAGAATACCAGGTCTCCGCCGCGCTACGGCAATGCCCGCATGTCGTCACGACCCTCGATGTAGTCCGGGATATGGATGACGATCCGTGGCTGGTGATGGACTATTACCCGTCCCAGTCGTTGCAGGCGGTGCTGGATCGGGAGGGGCGGCTGGCACTGGCCGAGACCGCGGCGATCGGAACCTGTGTACTGGCGGCCCTCGCGGCCGCACACGCGGCGGGCGTCGTGCACAGCCACATCACCGCGGCGAACATCCTGCTGGGCACGGACGGCTCGGCTCGGCTGACCGACTTCGGGGCGACGGTGCGCGGGACCGATCAGCAGGTCACCGTCGGTGCTCTCGACGGACCCGGACTGGTCGCCCCCGGGGCGCCGACCGGAGGTGCCCCGCAGCCCGGCGCCGACGTCTTCGCGCTCGGGGTCACGCTGTTCACCGCAGCCGAGGGCCGGCCGCCCTTCGACCCCGTGACCTGGACCGAAACCGCATCCGAGCAGCCAGGACGGGCGGCGACGACCGCCCTGTCCGGCCCGCTCGGCCCGCTGCTCGACCGGATGCTCACGCCGGACCCGGCCGCGCGGCCCACCGCGGGCCAGGCCCTCGCCGCGCTCTGGGAGTTCCTCGACGACGCCGCCGGCGACGCGACGGGAGACCCGCACGCCACAGAGATCCACGGTGCCACAGCGCCACTCGGCGCCGCAGAGACCCACGGTGCGACGGGAGACCTCGGCGGCACGAAGGACCTCGACGTGACGGAGGACCTCGACGTGACGGAAGGCCCGGACGGGACAGGCGATCTCGACGTGGCGGACCCCGCGGACGAGACGTGGGCTCCGGGCGGGGCGTGGACGCAGGGTCCGGGCGAGGGCGCGGCGAGTTTTCCCGAGCGGCGCCGCTCGCGGGCCGTACAGCTCGCGGCGGGTCTGGTCCTGCTGTTCGCCTCCGGAATCGTGCCCGCCGGTCTCGGCGGCGATTTCAACCTCTGGGATCCCCGGCACCTGCTCTCGGTTGCCGTGCCGGTCGTCGCCGCGTTCGCGTTGTTCTGGCGGGCCGCGCAGCCCACGGGACATCTCGCGATCGACGCGGATCGGATCTCGGTGGAACGCGGCTGGTACCACTTCACCATTCACTGGAGCCGGATAGACACGGCCCGGGTGGCAGCCGGAAGACTCACCGTCACCCTGCTGGAAGGGGACATACCGCTGCAGACTTCCCAGTATGAGCGCATCTGGCCGCTGCCGCGCTACAACGCCCGCTCCGGCGTGCTCACCATCTGCCGACTGTCCCGCTTCCGGGACGCCACCCCGGCGGCGGTGCGCGCCGCACTCGACGCCACCGCCTGGCCGCACATCTGACGATCATGAAACCAGGCCGAGGCGCGGTCACGGACGTCGGCCGCTGGGTAGCGTCACGGTGGTTGAACGCGGCCATCTGGTCGCCAGACGGGAGGAGCTGGACCGGGTGACGCAGTCGGGGATTTTCGGGCTCGGCACGCCGGAGCACTGCTACCTGGAGTTCGACCTCCGGGACGGTGCCCGCGCCGTGGAGCTGGTGACGGCGGTCGCGGCCCTGACCGGCCCGTTGTCGACCGGTGGCGGGGTCAATCTCGTCGTCGGCTTCCGGCCGGAGCTGTGGGCAGGCGTCGAGCCCGACGGGATCCCGCCCGGTCTGCGGGGCTTCACCGAGCCGATCGTGGGCGTCGACGGTTTTGCCATGCCCGCGACCCAGCACGACGCCTGGCTCTGGATCGCGGGGGGTAACCGCACCGCGGTCTTCAACAACGCGCGGAACGTCGTCGACGCACTGGCCGAGGTCGCGACGGTCGCCACCGAGGTCACCGGGTGGCTGTACCAGTACGACCGCGACCTGACCGGGTTCATCGACGGCACGGAGAACCCGTCGCTGCTGGCGGCGCCCGCGGTCGCCGTGATCGCAGCCGGGGCGGGCGCCGGCAGCAGCGTCGTCCTCGTCCAGCAGTGGCGTCACGACTCCGCCGGCTTCGAGTCGCTCACCGTCGAAGAGCAGGAACAGGTGATCGGCCGTACCAAGGCGGACAGCGTCGAACTCGACGAGGGAGTCATGCCGGCGACCTCGCACGTATCCCGGACGGTCGTCGAGGAGGAGGGCGAGGAGCTGAAGATCTTTCGCCGGAACACCGCCTTCGGCACGGTCACGGATCACGGCACCATGTTCGTCGGGTTCAGCAGTGAACAGCGCCGCCTCGAGATCATGCTGCGACGGATGGCCGGCAGCGAAGACGGCGTGCGCGACGCCCTCACCCGCTACACCACTCCGGTGACCGGCGCCTACTACCTGGTCCCGTCGCTGCCGTCCCTGTCGGCGTTCACACCTGAGGAAGACGACTGAGGTCGGCAACAGCCGGCTGAATCCGGGCGGGAGGAAATCTCCTGGCCGGCGGAGGCGAGATCAGGACCAGTCCGACGGCGCGGGTGGTGCGGTCGTCCACAGCGCTGGGATCGGAGCTGCGCGCAGGCGTGGCCCGAAGGACAGGACCTCGGCGCCAGCGTAAAGAACATAGCCCGCGTGAAAGCGGTCACCGGTCTGGGACGCGAGTCGGCGCAGGCCGCGGAAGTCCTCGGCACGCACCGTCTCCGCGGCTTTCACCTCGACGCCGACGATCTCGCCGGAGGCCCGCTCCAGCACGGCGTCGACCTCGCTGCGATCGCGGTCCCGGTAGTGGAACAGCGACACCGGCTCCTCCGACCAGCTGAGCTGGCGGGCGAGCTCACCGAGCACAAAGTTCTCGACAAGCGGGCCGACGGGTGCGCTCGGATGCGTCGCGCGCCGCACCGTAGCAGGCCCTCGTGATGAAGAAAGCCGGTGGGGTCCGCCGGCGGCGGCCCGCACGGGCTCCTCGTCCAGGTAGTAGGACTTCGCATCGCCGCGTGGGTCCACCGTGAGCTGGGCGAGGGCGCTCTTACCGACCTGGCGGGCGCCGTTGAGGACGACGACCCGGGTGTCCACGAACGCGGCGGACACCCGCGCGGCGGCGTGCCGACCGAAGAGCTCCAGGCTCACCTGGCGCGGCTCCACGAGCACTCCCACCCGACCTAGATCGAGACCCTTCAGATTCGATCATCGAAGCAGCATTGGTGCAGCTCCCAGCACACTTCTTCATGATCGCGTGATGCATCTGCCGCCGTGGTCATGACGCATCTGCCGTCATGATCGTGGCGCATCTGCCGCGGTCGGTCAGGGCGCGGCGAGACCGTCGACAAGGACCGCGACGCCGTCGAGTAGTCGGGCGAGCCCGAAGTCGAACTCGCCGTCCATGTCGTCGTCATCGTCAAGCGAGCCGGATTCGATCGCGCGCTGCAACGACGGGAACGCGGCTGGATCGATGAGCCGCGAGAGCAGCGCGCCGTAGCCCGGCATCATCTTCTCCCCGCCGGACGCCGCCTTGAGGTCGGCGGACAGCGTCGCCTCGTTGCGCACGAACCCGCTCAGCAGCAGCACCGAGGACAGTTTCTGCTGCTCGGTGAGCGGGGTGTGGGCCAGGCAGCGCAGGCCGTCGTCCATCCAGGCGACCATGTTCGGGCCGAGCGGCGGCGTGCTGATCGGGATGCGCAGGGCCCACGGATGGCGCTGATACGCCGCCCGCGCGCCCCGCGCCCAGCGGCTCAGGCCCGCCCGCCAGCCGTCGTCTGGCTCGCACGGGCCAGGCGGGCTGCCCATCGCGGCGTCCACCATCAGCAGCAGCAGCTCGTCCTTGGCGGCGACGTACCGGTAGAGCGACATCGTCGCGGCGCCGAGCTCGGCGGCGACCCGGCTCATCGATACCGCGCCGATGCCGTCGGCCTGCGCGACGCCGACCGCGGCGGACACGATGCGCTCCAGGCTGAGCCCACGGCGGGGACCGCGGCTCGGCCGCTCCCGAATCCCCCAGAGCATCTCGACGGCAGGCGGCAGCGCGAAGGCCGCTGGCACCTGCGGCCCGCTGCCGGCGGGCGCCGTGGGCGCAGCTGCGGGGGCCGGGGGCACGTCGGCCGGACCGCTCCCCGATCCGGGGCTCCTGGCCATCGTCGCCTCCGGGACCGCGTCAGAGATCCGACAGCCACCCTTCGCCGCCGTTGACGCCATCCTAGATCTGCGTACCATCTACGCAGTAGAGCGTATGGCGTACGCAGTTTCGATTCACGGCGAGGAGCTCCTTCACGATGACCACTGACCTGGCGATCGAGGCCGTCGGGCTGGCCAAGTCCTACGGCTCGACCTCCGTGCTCGACCACTTCGACCTGCGGGTGCCCCGCGGCGGCGTGTTCGCGCTGCTCGGCCCGAACGGCGCGGGCAAGACGACGACCGTCCGAATCCTGGCCACCCTGACGCGCGCCGACGCCGGCCGCATCCGGGTCGCCGGCCACGACGTCGGCACGCAGCGCCGCGAGGTCCGGCGCCGGATCAGCCTGACCGGCCAATACGCGGCCCTCGACGAGGCGCAGACCGGCGAGGAGAACCTGCGGATGATGGGTCGGCTGCTGCACCTGGCGCCGCGGCTGGCCCGCCGCCGCGCCGCGGAGCTGCTCGAACGGTTCGACCTGACCGACGCCGGCCGGCGCCGGGTCGAGACCTACTCCGGCGGGATGCGCCGCCGGCTGGACCTCGCGGCCGGCCTCGTCGGCGAGCCGGAGATCATCTTCCTGGACGAGCCCACGACCGGCCTGGACCCACGTAGCCGGGCGGCGATGTGGGAGATCGTCGCCGAGCTCGCCACCGGCGGCCGCACCGTCTTCCTCACCACGCAGTACCTGGACGAGGCCGACCGGCTGGCCGACCGCATCGCGGTCGTCGACGGCGGACGGGTGGTCGCCGATGGAACCGCGGCGCAGCTCAAGGAGCAGGTCGGCGGCCGTCGCCTCGACGTGGCACTGGCGGCCACCGCCGGGCCCGAGGCGTTCGCGACGGTCGTGCGCCGGCTCGGCCCGCGCGCCGTCACCGCCGATCCCGCCCGGCGCACCGTCGGCATCGCCACCGACGGCACAGCGGCCCACGTGCGCGCCCTGCTCGACGAGATCGACGCCGGCCGCGACCGCGTCGCCCACTTCGACGTGCACACCACCACCCTGGACGACGTCTTCCTCGCCCTCACCGCCCGCCCGGCGCCCGCCGAGGTCCGCCCGATCGCCACCGAGAACCCGATCGCCACCGAGAAGAGGAGCGAACATGTCTGAGCTGGCCCTGGCCGAAGCGACCCGCCGTCCTGCGCCCCGGCCGGCGATCGTCGACGCCGCCGCCGACGTGACGACGATGATCGGCCGCAGCCTGCGGCTGTCCCTACGCAGCGTCGACGGGATGATCACTGCTCTGGCGCTCCCGATCATGCTGATGCTGATGTTCGTGTATCTGTTCGGCGGGGCGCTGCGGACCGGGATCGCCTACGTGGACTACGTGGTGCCCGGCGTGCTGCTGGTCTGCGCCGGCTTCGGGGCGGCGACCACCGCCGTCACCGTGTCCAGCGACCTGACCACCGGGGTGATCGACCGGTTCCGGTCGATGGACGTCTCCGGCGCCGCGCTGATCACGGGGCACGTGGTGGCGAGCGTGGCACGCAACCTCGTCTCCACCGCGCTGGTGGTCGCCGTGGCCCTCGCGATCGGCTTCCGGCCGTCGGCGGGCGTCAGCGGCTGGCTGGCGGCCGTGGGCGTGCTGGCGCTGTTCGTGCTGGCGCTGTCCTGGCTGTCGGCGACGATCGGGATCATCGCCGGTTCGCCGGAGGCGGCGAACGGGTTCACCTTCTTCGTCAGCTTCCTGGCCTACCCGAGTAGCGCGTTCGTCCCGATCGACACGATGCCGTCGTGGCTACGGGGTTTCGCCCGCGATCAGCCGGTGAACACCGTGGTGGAGACGACCCGCGCCACCCTCACCGGCGGGCCAGTCGGTTCCGTCGCCTGGCACGCGGTGCTGTGGAGCCTGGGCATCATCGCGGCGTCGGTCTCGGCCTCGGGGGTGCTGTTCAATCGCCGGGGCTAGCCGCGCAGCGCCCGGTAGGTCTCCGCGGCGGCCGGGTGCAGTGGCAGGGGTTCGGTGTTGATGAGGTTGCCGACGTCGAGGTACTGGGTGCCGCGGGCCTGTTTCGGCACGAGCTGCCCGGCGTGCTCGACCAGGACCCGGACGGTGTTGCGGACCACCCGATCCGGGCAGTCCGCCCCGGCGATCAGCAGGTTCGGGACGCCGACCGTACGCACGGCACCCGCCGCCCGGTAGGTGCCGGCGGGCAGGGCCACCTCGTTGTAGTACCGGCCGTAGCGGCGGCGCAGCTCGGGGACGTAGGCGCCGAGCTCCAGCAGCCGGATGCCCCACTGGCGGTCCGCTTGGGCCAGCACCTCCGTCGGGACCCCGCCCGACCAGAGCATGGCGTCGATCATGTTGTCGCGCAGTGCGCCCACCGCGTCCTTGAGGGACAGATGGCGGGCCTGGCCGAGCGTCACCCCCGCGGTGGCGAACAGGCGCTCGCCGAACAGCGCGGCGCCGGAACCGTTCGCGCCCAGCGACACGGCCCGGCCGACCAGATCCGGCAGGCTCCGCACCGGGCTGTCCGCCCGCACGACAAGCTGCATGTAGTTCTCGTAGACCCGGCCGAGGGCGTAGAGCTGCACCGGGCGGCCGAAGGCGGGCAGGCCCTTCTGCGCGGCGTCGAGGGCATCGGCGAGGGCAAGTCCGAGGTCCGCCGTGCCGGCCGAGACACTGCGGATGTTCTGCACGCTGCCGAGCGTCGCAACCACCTGGGCATGCAGCAACGGTCGGAGCAGGTTCGCGAACTCGATGTAGAAGCCGTCGGGCTCCCCGGCCGCGATCGAGACCGTGGGGTCGTCCGACGAGCAGCCGCCGGCACTGGCGACGGTGACGGCCGTGGCCCCGACCGCCAGGGCGCCGAGCAGCACCGCGCGGCGAGAGGCGGTCACGAGGCGGCTCCGCGCGTCGTGGCGTTCGCCGGGTCGTCGCGCCGTCGGGCCCGGCGGCGCTGGGACCTGGGCAGCCAGATCGTCGGCATCGTGTCGGTCCCGCCCGAGCGCGAGAACCCGGGCAACCCCGAGCCACGCCCGCCGTTCGCCGGCGTGCCCGCGGGCGCGGAGTCGGCCGGCGGGGAGGTGGGCCGTTCCCCGACGGGCAGCTCGGCGGCCACGGACAGCCCGTGCGGCGTCACCGTCTCCAGGATGAGCCGCCCGCCGTTGTTGGTCACCAGCCGCTCGGCGATCGCCAGGCCGAGCCCGGACCCGGACAGGTCGTGGTTGCCGCGGTGGAACCGTTCGGTCAGGCGCGGCAGCTCGCCGGGCGGCACCCCGACGCCGTCGTCGACCACGGTCACCCGGCCCCGCCCCGACGGCCAGCGGGCGGTCACCGTCACGGTCACCGTGCTGCCCGGGGCGTACTTGATGGCGTTGTCGATCAACACGTCGACGATCTGCTCCAGGTCCGTATCGGCGCACAGCAGCGGGATGGGTTCCGGCGGGACGTCATCGACCAGCGTCACGTCGCGGGCGACGGCGGCCGGCAGCCAGAAGTCGATCCGCTCGAGCACCGTCGCGCTCGCGTCGCAGGCCGCCGGGATCGTGGGATGGGCGGCGAGCTCGGTGGCGGCCGCGTCGGCGACGGCGAGCGCGCGCATGCCGTCGAGCAGGACCTGCAGCCGCCCGGCCTGGGCGACCATCGAGGCGTAGGTGTCGCGCGCGTCCTCCGGCAACGAGCCGGCCAGCATGTCCATCCGCAGTCGCATCGCCATCAGCGGGTTGCGCAGCTGGTGGGAGGTGTCGTCGATGAGCGCCCGCTGGCGGCGCGCCGAGTCGGCGACCGCGTCCGACATCCGGTTGAACGAGGCGAGCAGTGTGCGTACCTCCGACGGCCCCTGCTGCGGCGGCACGTGCGCCGCCACGACCCCCTTGCCGACCGCCCGCAGGCCATGCTCGAGCTGGGTGATGGGCCGCAGCACCCAGCGGACGATCAGCAGGATCACCGTCGCGAACACCGCGGCGACGGCGAGCACGCCGAGCAGGACATGCCCCCACACCCGCCCGACATCCGCGGCGGCGCGGCCCCGGCTCGACACCAGCACCACCGCGCCGCTCACCTCGACACCGTTGCCCACCGGCCGGGCGAACAGGACCCGCCCGGACGACCAGGGCCGGATGTCGGGCAGGCTGGCCTGGCGCTGGTTTCGCAGCGCCGCGTCGATCGCCTGCGCGACGGCCCCACCCCGGCCGAGGTCACCGAGGTCGCCGCGGGAGACGATCGGCCGGCCCGCCGCGTCGACGACGGCCACGGCGTCGCCGTAGAGGTCGGCATGCGCGTCGATCTCCGGTTCGAGCTGGTCGGAGCCGGTGAGCGCGAGCTCGGCGAACCGGTTGATGTCGGCGGTGCGCCGGCTGACGAACCGGTCGGAGCGTTCCGCCGAGGTGGTGTAGAGCAGCGGGACGGCGAACGCGGCGAGCGCGCCGAGACCGGCCACGATGAGGACGATCAGCAGCCGCCGGCGCACCTCAGTCGCCCAGCCGGTAGCCGAAGCCGCGGATGTTGTGCAGCGGGCTCGGCCGGCCAAGCTTCTTGCGCAGCTTCGACAGGTGCACGTCGAACGTCCGCGACACCGCCACGTAGGCGTCGCCCCACACCTCGTCGAGCAACTGCTCGCGGCTGACGGCCGCGCCCGCCTTACGGGCGAGCACGGCCAGGATCTCGAACTCGATCCGGGTCAGCACGACCTCCTCGCCGGCGACCGTCACCAGATGGGTGTCGAGGTCGATGGCGATGTCGTTCACCTGCACGCGCCCGACCGGGGTAGCACCGCTGCGCTCGGTGCGGCGCAGGATGGCCTCCATCCGGGCGAGCAGCTCGTCCATCCGCACCGGCTTGATCAGGTAATCATCGGCGCCGAGGCGCAGGCCCCGCACGATGTCGCGCTCGTGCGTGCCCATCGCGGTCAGGACGAGGACCGGGGTCGCGGCGAGCCGGCGCAGCCGGCGCAGGACCTCCAGCCCGCTGATGTCCGGCAGCCCGAGGTCCAGGAGCAGCAGGTCAGCGTTGCGATGGCGGAGCAGGGCGTCCGCTCCCCGGGTGACCCACTCGACCGGGTGGCCGCGCGCATCCAGGACGTCCTTGATCGCGCCGCCGACGCCGTGGTCGTCCTCGACCAGCAACACACGCATTGTCAGCCCCGATCTTCAAGCCCCGACTGGTGAGGTCTCCTCCATCGATACGTGGATCAGCAACGACACCAGCAGGCAGGCCCCCGCGTAGTAGCCCGAAAACGGCTTCTGGGGGGCACGTTCGGGCCAGTTCGACACGTTCGGCGACGGTGCGGCCCCGGCAGCACGTCGTTCGGCGATTCCGCGCCGCCGGCACCGCACCCACCCGGCATCGGCCGCCCGGCATCGAGCGACGGCCACCCAACCGCCCTTCTGGATCACAGTGACCGAGGACGATCGGTTGCGCCCACGACCTGCCGACGGCGTCGCCCTCGTGGCCGGCGGATCATCGGCGTCCGTCTCAGTGTGATGCGAGGCCGGCGTGCCGGGGACCGTCGGCCCCCGGCACGCCCCACCATCGCGTCGTCAGCAGGCGGTCTGCAGATGCACCGGATAATCCGCCAGACCACCACCCAGATTCTTCGTCTCGACGTAGACACTGTTCGCACCACTGTGCCCACCAGCGGTGAAAACCAGACC
>NZ_JAMQQF010000024.1:11342-31690 GCF_023716945.1 Frankia sp. AiPs1
ACACCCAGCCGCGAGAACTTCGTCACCCCCGCCCCACGAACAAACGATCCCGAATAACTCGACACCGCCCACTGGCCGGCGGAACCACACTGGGCCTGCAGATGCACCGGATAATCCGCGAGACCACCACCCAGATTCTTCGTCTCGACGTAGACACTGTTCGCACCACTGTGCCCACCAGCGGTGAAAACCAGACCCGGGTTGTACACCAACCCCGCCCCCGGATCACCGACCGTCGCCACAAACGAACAGTTCCGCATGCTGCGGTTGAACCCCACCTCATACCGCCCCACACCCAGCCGCGAGAACTTCGTCACCCCCGCCCCACGAACAAACGATCCCGAATAACTCGACACCGCCCACTGGCCAGTGGGCGACGCCGCGGCGGCCGGCGATGCGACAAAGGCGATCATAGCGCCCAGCAGGACGATGACTGCGGCGAAACCCGCAGCCAAGGGCCGGGCGAGCCGGGTTCTGCGCGCCGAGACTCCGGCGGGCACCGTTACTCCCATCGATCGACGGGATTCACGTTGATTCTGGTCCACGAAGGTCCTCCCAGGGGGTGGCCGATCCAATCCCGAGTGAACGATGCGGGGCCGGCGGGGTGTCCGGCCAGTGTCCGGCCGAGGTCCGGACACTTCATTTTCTGTAGTACCAGCCAGCCGCTGGTCAGAACGCGTACGCTGACGCCTACGAGGTGTCCGACGATGCCGGACACCTCGCCTTCGACAGCCCTGGGGGAGCCGTGGAGGAGACGCCCGATCCGCGAGTCGAGTTCGCTCGCCGGTTACGGACTCTGCAGGAGGCGGCGGGTCTTTCCGTACGGCGGCTGGAGGACGAGAGCGTGCGCACGCCGCACCGCCGCGGCGAGAAGCAACTCGGGCTCAGACGCAGCACTATCGCCGGAATGACGAGCCAGAAACGTCCAGTTCGACCGGAACGCGCGAATTTTGAGACTTTCATCGACACCTGCCTGCGCGTGGCACACGAGAACGAATCTCCGCTACCACCGAACCTCGGCGACCACCATGCCTGGGACGCGGCGTATCTCGAACTCCGCGATCAGGTGGATCGTCACCCGCGGCGTCCTGTCGCCACCCGATCGCCGCCCGCGGCCGATCCCGAGCCGCAACCGCTCCCGGCCGAAACCGGCACTATGCCGGATACCATCACCGACGTCGACACGAACAACGTCGCCGACGACACGGACGACCTCGCCAACGACACAAACGACGTCGCCGACGACACGACGAGCGACGCGAGGAGAGCGGAGAAGGCCTCCCGGCCGGCCCGGGAGAAGACGCCGCCGTCCAGGCGAAGGATTCTTCTGGGGACGTCCGCGGCGCTGGCCGTGGCCGGGACCGGGACGGTTGTCCCCATGTGGTTGACCAGCTCCGGATCCGGATCGCCGGCCACGAAGAGCGGTTCAAGCTTCGCACCCGCAGGAGTCGGCCCCCCGTCCGCCGAGAGCGCCTACAGCGCCGTGGGACGGCTGTTGAGTGCTCCGATCTCTCCGGACGACCCGGTCTGGTCGGTCGCGGTGGGCATGGTCAAGGGCGAGCTCCTCGCGGTCGTCGGCCGCGCCGATGGGACCGTGCAGCTGTGGGACCCGATCACCGGGCGGGCTCGCAGCGCTCCCCTCGACGGCCATGACAAGCCGGTCTACTCCGTTGCACTGGCAGCTCCCATCGCCGTGTCCGCCAGCGTGGACGGGACCCTGCGTGTCTGGAACATCACCACCAGTCCGCCCCCGAGTGTCCGCCTGGGTGCCATGATCGGCGGTGGGATCAACAGCGTGGCGCTCGGCACCGTGAACGGCAGGGCCGTGGCCGTCTCCGCCGCCGACGACCGCACGGTCCGGCTCTGGGATCCGGCCTCCCCCGCAGCCACCGGTACCGTCCTGGGGGCGAGACTCGACTCCGCGGTCAAGAGCGTCGCGGTCGGCACGGTGCGCGGCACGACGATCGCCGTCACCGGTAGCGAGGACGGCACGATGCGGCTCTGGAACGTGAACACCCGGCGGCCCGGTCGGCTCCTTGGCGGTCATCAGGCGACGATCGGGGCCCTGGCCATCGGCACCGTTCGCGGCCGGACCTTCGCCGTCTCGGGCAGCGAGGACGGCGAAGTCCGGACCTGGGATCTCACCGAGGCCACGCCCACGGGCCGTCGCCTCGGCGACCGGATCAACAACGCGGTCAAGACCGTGGCGACAGGCACGGTGAACGGCCGGACCGTGGTCATTTCCGGCAGCGACGACGGCGCCATCCTGATCTGGGATCCGGCCACCGGCCAGCGCTACGGCAACGGCCTCACCGGCCCCGCCACCGGGGCGGAATCGATCGCCATCGGTGTCCTGCGCGGCAGGGCCATCGTCGTTTCCGGGCATTGGGACGGCACCATCTGGACCTGGAGCCTGTGAGGTTCGCCCGGCGCGACGCAAACCGCTACCGGTGGCGGCCGGAGGTGAACATCCAAGCCAGGTGGGCGCCGGGCATATCGCAGACGGTGCGGACGACCAGGTTCAGCCATTCCGGGTGCAGCGGGCCAGAGTGCGCCGTCGGTGCCAGGCTCTGCGCGTCGACGAGGAAGGCGCGTTCGGCGTCGTCGAGATCGCGCAGCCGTCGGGTGATGTGCGCCTGCACCTGGTCGAGCGCGGTGCGATCGTCGCAGCCCGTGGCACGCCGGAGAACGATGACGTAATTGGTGGTCTCGCCGAGGGCGGCTTCCCGCGGCAGGGAGACCACGTCGTTGGTCCAGGCAATGATGTCACTCGACGCCGCACACAGCTCGGTCCAGCTCTTCGTCGCCGCGAGGTCCGGCGGGATTTCCGTCCGGTAGGCGACTTCCACCAGGTCGTACATGAACATCGCGTTGTCGTTCCGGCGCAGCGCCGGGTATTCCTCGGGGGTCGCCACCGTGCCGTTGCGCCGGTGGGCGATCTGGGTGAGGAAGGCGTCGCGGTGGTCGCGGATGTGCTGACGGATGCGGTGGCGCCACGGCGCGGACATTCCCCGGGCGGTGCGGGGCCACAGGTCGGCCAGGGCCGTCACCGACGCAGGGGCGCCGGCGGGCGCGGGCTGCCCTTCGGCTGTTGAGGTGATCGAGCTGATCGAGGCATAGGTCTCGCGCACGATCTCGGCGTTGCGGCCCATGGGCCCTTCGTCCTGCTCGTCATCGAGGTGGAAGAGCCACACCGCCCACTGGGCGAAGAGCTCGACGTCGGCCTGCTCGGCATCGGGCAGGATCCGGGCGGCCGCCAGGTGGAATCCGGCGGCGGCCAACCGGGCGCGCGCGGCGGCGTCAGCGGCCAGGCCGAACTCGGCGGCCCAGGCCAGGAGGTGTTCGCCGATGCGATCGGCCGCGGGATGCAGCCGCTCGGGAATACGGATCCCGAAATCGGGTCTGGGCATGCCGGCGGGACAGAGCTGACTCATGCGGTGGCCTCGGTGCAGGGAGGGGGCGCAGTCCGCCCGGATGACATGCCGACATGGCGAAGACGCAGGTGAGGTGGGGCGAGCAGAGTGAGACCGGGAACCGGCCCGCTCGGAAACAGGGCAGGCAGGTAGAGCACCGTCTGCCTGTCATTATGGCGCGACGGGATTGCCCGGCGGAGGCATTCAGCCGAACTTATCGGCCAGCTCCGGCTGTCAACGCCGACCGAAATCCGGCTCCGACGTTAATTCGATCACATTCCGCTCGCCGCAAGGACGATCAGTCCAGCGACCGGGGTTCGTCGAGGCCGACCGGCTCGCTGGCGGCCCGGACGAGACGGATGAACCCTTCGGCGCCCCGGACACTGCGCAGGCAACCGTCGGCCATGTCGGCAACCAGAGCCTCGCCGTTGTTGCCCCAGGCGACGACCGGCACCTGGCAGACGAGCTTCTCGCCATCGGGCGTGCTGGCGGGCAGGCCGCCCACGATGTTCTTGTCACCGCCCTCGGCGGTGGGCCTGAACAAGGCGGCGAAGTCGTGGGCGGGGATCATCCCGAGTCCTCCGATAGGTCCTGGTGTCGCGGCGGCGCCAGGCGGCAGGCGGAGCGGCGGGCTGTCACTGCTCGCCATGCTACGGCGTCGCGTCGAGTCCGGCCGACTTGCGCGACACGCTGCTGGCGGCGCTGGGAGAAGTAACGAATGCTCTGATCACTGCGGCCGATCGGCGGTCGACGGCCACGGGTCCGGGATCCACTCTCGCCGCTTCGGAGCGATTGCCTGATTCCGTGCGGCGATGGTCTGGCTGGACATGTGCGGGTGGAGACTGTTTGCGTGACCGAGGGTGCTACTCAGGGGGGTCGGGACTTCTTCGTCTCGTACACGCAGGTGGATCGGGCTTGGGCGGAGTGGGTCGCGTGGGAGCTGGAGGCGGCCGGATTCACGGTGACGGTGCAGGCGTGGGACATGCTGGCCGGGGACCACTGGCTGGCGAAGGTGGACGATGCCGTGCGCGGTTCGGCGCACACGCTGGCGGTGGTGTCCGCCGACTATCTGGACTCCGACTGGGCGAGGGCGGAACTACTCGCCGCGCTGCGAGGCGACCCGCTGAGCCGGGGCCGCACGCTGCTGCCGGTACGGATCGCCGATGTCCGCGACCGCGGCCTGCTGGGGTCGATGGCCGATATTGACCTGTTTGAGGTAGATGAGCAGGTCGCGCGGGAACAGTTGGTGACCGCGGCCCGGGCGGTGCGGACCGGCGACCGGGGCAAGCCGGAGCAGCAGCCGGCGTTTCCCGTCCGGGAGACGGGTGGGGCACGGTTCCCGGGCGGCGGCCCGCCGCAGGTGTGGCGGATGCCGTGGCCGCCCAACCGCTGCTCCACACCGACATCCACCGCAAGAACATCATCGTGTCCGACGGCCGCCCCCATTTCGTCGACTGGGAACTGGCTCTCTGGGGTGGTCCCGTCTACGACCTCGCGGTCCACCTCCACAAGATGAGCTACCACCCCGAGGAGTCCGCCGGCGTCGTCACCGGGTGGAACACGGTCGTGAGCGGCGCCGCCGCCGAGGGCTGGCAACCCGGCCTCGACACCTATCTCGCCCACGAGCGGGTGAAATCCGCCATCGTCGACACCGTCCGCTTCACCAAGCTCATCGCCGACGGAAAGCTCACCGCCGACAGCCGTAACTCCTTCATCGACAAACTCGTCGGCAAACTCGCCGCCGCCCACACCATCCTCGGCCACCCCCCGGGCATCGACCACGCCATCGCCACCACCCGCATCCAGCACTGGACCGACCGGGCGCCGGTAGCGAACGTCACCGGCGGCGGTAGCCCGCGGATCAGGAGGTACCGACGAGGAACGAGTAGGTGCTGGCACTCACCAACCAGCGGCCGTTGACGCGGACGGCTTGCGCCGTCCGCCTGATCTCGTACCCCCACTGCGCGCCGAGCTTCGGGTCGGCATGGGTGATGATGATGGTCGCCGTGGCCTGGTCGCCGGCGATCAGCGTGATGTTCTCGAGCCGTACCCGAAGGGTACCGACGACACCTGGATAACGCTCAACGAAACGCTGGGTGATGTCGCGGTACCGTTCGCCGTTCTGGACGTAGGCCAACCCGTCGTCGACGTTGTTGTCCGCGTCGAACGCCTCGGTGAACGCCGTCGTGATCTCGTCGGCGGTGGCCTGGTCCGGCTTCGCCCCGGCAACCGGCGGGGCGAGTGCCCGGCCGGTCGGTGAAACACTCGAATGCGCGGTCACACCGGTGGCCGGCCTGGTGGGAAGTGAACTGCCCACTGCCGGTGCGATGACGTTCACCCCATTGTCGGAAGCAAGGTTCCTGTCGACGGCCAGGCCGCCGATGATCACCGAACTCGTGGCCAGCGCCGCCGCTGTGAGCACGAGCGCCCTGCACCGTCCTCGTCCTCGCCAACGCGGCGGCGGCGAGGTGCAGATTCTGGCGGTCAGGTCGGCCGGTGCCGTGACGGACCGGGTGGCCTGGTCGAGCAGTCCGCGCAGCGTCTGCTCGAAGGCCAGGCCAGATGCGGAGTCCGGACCGGAGCCGGACCCGGGGCGCGAACCGGACCCGGGGTGAGCGTTGTCGGAAGGCATCAAAGCCCCTCCTCACTTCGGATGCGGGCATCCCCCAGATGCTGGCTCACACGCAGCCGGGCCAAAGCCCGCGACGCGTGGGACTTCACCGAGCCGACGCTGCATCCGAGGATCTCGGCCACCGCGGCTTCCGGCAGATCGTCGTAGTAACGCAGGACGACCACGGCGCGTTGCCGATTCGTTAGCTCCTGCAATGCCCTCAGCACCTGGTCCCGCAACGCCAGGTCCGGCCCGCCGTCCGCGCTGGCCCGTTCGGCCGCCGCGTCCAACGGCTCCTCCCGGAACTGCCGCGACCGCCACCAGCTCGAGGCCGCGTTCACCAGCACCCGGCGGACGTAGGCCTCCGGCGTGATGATCCGTGCCCTGTCCCATCGCCGGTAGGTGCGTTCCAGGGCACCCTGCAGCAGGTCCTCGGCCGCGTGGCGGTTACCGGTCAGCAGAAAGGCCGTCCTCATCAAACGGTCGGCCGAGGCGGTGACGAAATCCTCGAACGACGCGTAGGACGCCTCGTCCATCGAGTGCCCCCATCGATTGGCCCGCGCCGCTCAGGACGGCTACGTAGACGTAGCGGAGGCGGCGGCTCGTCGTGACGCGAACCGCCGCCCCGCTGGGCGTGCCGAGCCGACTGTCGGCCACCGGTCGACGGACTACGCCCGACTGCCGCCGAGCAGGGACGCCAACCCCAGCACGTCGCGGTAGGTCTCCTCCGAGACCTTCCACCCGCCGTGGGTGAAGACCGCCTGGCCGTTACTGCCGATGGAACCGGACTGGCTCTGATACTTGTAGGCGATGGTGAACGTGACGCTGGCATGGTCAGGCGCCCAGAAGTAAATCTGTTTCACGGTGACCCGCGCGCTCAGGCCCGGGTAGGTGGCCCGGAACTTCTCCAGCAGGCCGACCAGCCGCTGGCCGTTCTCCACGGCGGCCAGCGGCACCCGGGCAGGGGCCTCGGAGCTGTTGAGACCGACCGCGAACGCAGCGCCGACCAGTGGCTTCGACAGCTTCTGCCAGACCGTCGGTGTCGGCGCCGGGCCGACGGTGAGCGACGTGGCGATACGGAGCAGGTCGGCCTCGGGCAGCAAGCTCGGCGGGGTGGGCCCGTTCCCGCCGACCTGGCCGCCGACCGTCAGCACGACGGACGGCTTACCTTCGACCCAGGTCAACTCATTGATACCTGCACTACCGGTCCGCAGCGTGACGGCCTCGGTGCCACGCAGGGCGACCCGTCCCACCTGGGCGCCGGGGTAGTAACGAGCGTAGGCGTCGGCCACATCCTTGACCGTCGCCTCGGGCGTGCCCCGCTGGACCGTGAGCTGGACGCGGGTGTCGCCGCCCTCGAACGTGCCGACGATGACGTCGCGGCCGATCCGGGTGGTCGGCACCGCGCCGGTGAGGCTGACGCCGCGGGGCAGCCAGCCGACCTGCACCCCGTCCACGCTCGGAGCCGGCCTCCAGCCCCCACCGCCCGGGCCGGCGGCCGTCGCCGGGCCGGCGACCGCCACGGTCACCACCCCGGTCATGGCCAGGGCTGTCAGGCTGCCGAGGGCGCGGGTCAGCCGACGTCCGGTGAGGCGCCGCCGGGAGCGCTGAGGTCCCCCCTGATGGATACGTCGCCGCAGACCGCCAGGAGGACCTGTTCGCCCCAGTCGTATGTCGGAAGGGCCGTCAGAACAATCCGCCACTGTCGCCTCCTGCGTTGGTGGGTGCTGGCCACGGTGACTTCCCGCACCGAGACTGCTCAGCAGCCGTTCGAATGTTTTCAACCTGCTAAGAGCGACGTTGGCGCAATCAGGTTGACGTGTCCGACCAAATCTTTCCCCAACATCCGAAGTCTCCGCACAACGGCCCAACAACCACGGGGGCACTCCGCGTTACGCGCGGTTCAGCCCCCATGCGAATGCCGAGTGTTGTCATCGCGCTCGCCACAGCACGACCGTGCCGATCCCGCCGATGGACGGACTGCGGGACGCGGAGTAACCCTGGCGAACAGGAGAGCGGTCAGCCCGGGTGGGGCATTTCGCCAGCTCTCTGGTGGGCCGCCCATTCCGCTCGGATGATCACGTAGATGTTCTTCTCGCCGCCATGGAGGTGCTCGGTCCGGTCGAGGCGCATGCCGAGCCGTTCCGCGACCCGGGCGGAGGCCACGTTGGCCGAGCGGATGACGGACACAACCTCTGTCAGGCCCGGCCGCTGCGCGAACGCCCAGGCAACGGCTGCACTCGCGGCCTCGGTCGCGTATCCGCGGCCCCACCAGGGCCGGCCGATGAACCACACCGCCTCGACACCTGGCCAGCCTGGTTCCACCCACAGCCCCGCCCGGCCGACAAGAAGCCCGGTCTCGCGCTCGATCACGGACCAGGGGCCTACCCCTTCCAAGGCCCAGCAGCCGAGATTGCCGGCGAGGTTGTGCCACATGCCGTGCCGGTCCAGTGGCCCGCCGATATGCCGGGCGAACTCCTCGTCGGCCCAGATCTCGGTGTAGGCGTCCAGGTTCTCACAGAGGATCGGACGCCGAGGGTGGGAACGATTCCCGCCCCGTCTTCGGCTCGCCGCTCGCGCGAGGTCGGGACATCACCCCCCGCCGGGTGGGGACGACCACCATCCAGCGGATGGGAATCTTTCCCAGTCTGGCGACGAGTTGACGCGAAGTGAGTCATGGGTAGCGCACACAGTGAACGCGCCGAATCCGTGCGGTTCCCTCTCCGAGCCGGGGTCGTCGTGTCCCCTGGCGCCGGGAGCTCTCCGCCGGGTCGCACGCCGTCGAGTCGGGTCGGACTCGACGAGTCCTGTCGACCATCGTCGGAAGGAAACCGTGTCCGCTTCCCCGTTGTTCCGACCTCCACAGGCACAGCGATCGCGTCGCTACGCGCGGCGATGGTGGATCAGGTCCTCGCCCGGGCTGGCGGCCCGCGTTTGCTGCCTCTACTTCGGACGATGCAGTCGGAACCCGTGGACCTGAACCCGTGGACACTGCTCAACGGAACCATGAGTTCGATGGGGGTGGCGGAGATGCATGGCTCCGTAAACGATGCCGTTACGCGACGGGACTCAGGTGCGGAGCTTGCTCAACGAGTGGTATTGGTGTAGTTTCAACGAAAATCAAAGACGATCTTACGGTTGCTGACATGTTGAATGGCAGTCGGGGGGTGATCGCCATGAACTTTTCAATTTATCTATTCCTAATAGGATGAAGATTCTCTTCTCTGTCGCGTGGCTACAAGGTTCGATGCTGCTGAGGACGGCCCGCTCTGCCTGTCCACGCCGTATTCCCCACGTGATCCGCTGTGCGACCGGGATCAGCGTGACTGACAGCCGCCGGTGCGGGGGCGTCCTCGCCGGTGCGCTCGCCTCCGGCGACGTCCGCAGCTACTGGGCCCGTCGGGACGCGTTCCTCACGCTGATCCCATACCTACGTGCCTTCCACACCGTCACCGCCAGCCGGGTCCCCAAGAGCCTGGCCAGCGAACTCGACGAGCTCGTCAGCACCGCCGAGCGCGCGATCCCACGTAAGCCCGTGAATGCACGAAACCCCTGCTAGGGCTGGGCTCCCCGCCGGTCCGCGCGGAACTGGTCGATGACGACGGTGAACTGGCCGTTGACGGTGACGTCGGTGATGCCGGCGAACAGGGCGCCGGTGCCGGGCAGGGAGACGACCGTCCGGACGCAGATGACGAACGATGCGCCCGGTTCCAGGGTCTGGGCGCCATCGCCGGGACTGCCGGCGCCGCAGTTCGCACCGGCCGGGGCAAAGTGGATCTGCGGTTGGCCGGAAACACCCTGGTCCTGTAGCGAGAGGGCGGCGGCCAGGCGGGCGCGGTCGGCGCCCTGGGCCTCGCTGTCGGCGGTGGCGAAGGCGCGGCCGGCCTCCCGGGCCGCCTCGGTCACACCGAACGCCGATTTCTGCACCGCGAACACGCACAGGAACAGGTACACGAACGGGACGAGCAGCACGACGGACAGCCCGACGAACTCGATCATCGCCGAGCCGTCGTCCGTCCCTCGGCGCCCCGGGGGGCCGGTGCCTGCGCAGGACGCCCGGCCGTTCCCCCACACCGCCCTGGCCCACACCGGCCGCGCTCGGACGGGCCGGGCGCGGAGCTTCTGCCCCCGAACCGTCCGGGCGGTGCGCGTCGGCCGGGGCGTCACGGCTCCTCCTTGACGGCGTGGCCGGTGACGGTGATCGTCACGCCGTCGCCGAGCGGGACGAGGACGAGCGGGACGGCGACCTTGCAGGTGACCTGAACCAGCGGGGTGCCGCCGGGGCCCTCGACGTCGGTGCCGATGCAGACGGTGTCGGCGCGGCCGGGGATCGTCCGGGCGATGAGCGCCTGGGCGTACGGGCCGCCGTCCGCGGCCGGGACACCGAGGTTGGCGGCGTGCCGGGCGCCTTCCGCCGCATCCGCCGCGAGCGTGTTGCGGATGTGCAGGATCAGGCCGACCTGCAGGATCCCGAGGAACAGGAACAGCAGCAACGTCCCCACCAGGATGAACTCGACGACGGCGGACCCTTCGTCACCCGACGCGGCGTCGTCACCCGGCGCGGCATTGTCACCCGGCGCGGCATTGTCACCCGGCGCGGCGTCGTCACCGGGCCCGGAACTGCCGCCTGCCGTGCTGTCCTCGCCCGGTGCGGCCTCGCCGTCGTCGGGCTCGACCGGGTCTGCGCCGTCTCGCGCGGCCATGGCCGGCGTGGCCGGGAGGTCAGCCGCCGCCGCCACCGCCGACGCCTGACACCGAGTTGATGGCCGAGGTGAACAGGTTCTGCAACGCCGGCGTCGCCAGCGTGGCGATGGCGACGACGAGCGCCGCCGTCATCACCGTGATCATCACCCAGCCGGGGACATCCCCCCGGTCGCGGCCGTCATCGCCGGCGCGGCCGTCACCATCGGCGCCGCTCGTGTCGGTGCTCGTTGCGGTGGCCGACCGCCAGGCCAGCCACCTCGCCCTCAGGGTCTGCCCGATACGTCGTCCCATGTCCCCTCCATCACCATCCGGCCTGGGCGATGCGCCCGGCCAGCAGCCGAGCGCCCACGTCGTGCGTGCCGCGCACCCTGCGCATCCGCGTCGGGCACCGCGTTGTGCCAAGTCGGTTCGGCCTGAGTCGGGGCAGGCCGCATCCCTCCCGCCGGGGCCGCCGCGATCACTGGGCGATCACGGTGAAGCTCACCAGGGCGGGGTAGAAAGCGAAGATCACGGTCGTTGGCAGGACCAGGAAGACGACCGGGATCATCATCGCGATCTCCTTGCGGCCGCCGGCCTCCAGCAACTGGCGCTTACCGGCCTCGCGGACGTCCATCGCCTGGGCGCGCAGAATGTCGGCCAGCGGGGTGCCGCGTTCGATCGCGACGGCCATGCCGTCGACGAAGCGGGTCAGCGGCGCGAGCGCCGTGCGGGCGGCGATGCCCTCCAGGGCCTGCACGAGGGTGGCGCCGGCGCGGGCGTCGGCGAGGGCCAGGCGCAGCTCGCGGCCCAGTTCGCCGTGGGTGAGCCGGCTGACCCGCTCCAGCGCGCCGATCGCGGACTCCCCCGCGGTGACCGCCAGCGCCAGCAGCTCGGCGACCGTGGGGAACTCCAGCAGCATCCGATCCTCGCGGTCGTTGATCGACCTGGTCAGCCAGTACTCGCGGCCGACCACCCCACCGGCGGCGCCGGCGACGACGAGGGCGACGTCGACCAGGGCCGGCGGGCCGACGCCGAGCAGCGTGCGCAACGCCAGCAGGAACGCGCCGATCAGCGCGCCGCTGACCGCGCAGATCACCTGCTGGACCCGGAACTCCTCGATGCTGGTCCGTCCGCCTGCCTGGGTCAGCCGGCGCTGCAGTGCCGCCCGGCCGCCGAGGAAACGGTCGAGCCGGCCGGCCACATCCGACAGAAACGGTCGCAGGAGCGCCTCGACCGCGACGAACCCCGGGCGGGCCGAGGCGCGCGGCCGGTCCGCGAGCAGACGGGACGGGGTGGGCGTGTCGCGCAGGTAGGGGTCGAGCCGGTCGGCGAGCTGGATGCGCCGCGCCCGCGGCGACCGGTAGACAACAATGACCAGGCCGAGCCCGGCGAGCAGACCGAGCAGCGCCCCGGCGGCGACCATCGTCATGGCTGCATCCCCCGATCGGGCTGCGCCCCGAACCCTGGCCCGTCGAAGCCCCCCGGCCCGTCGAAGGTTCCGGACCCCCCGAAGCCGCCGGACCCCCCGAAGCCGCCTGGCCCGTCGAAGCCGCCAGACCCACCGAAGCCCCAGGGCTCGTCGAAGCCAGGTGGCGTGTTCATCGGACGGGGGCCGGGAGCGTCCGGGCGCGATCCGGAACCGCCACCACCGGCCTCGGCCGTGGCGGCGGAGGCTGCGGCGGCGGGAGTTGCGGCGGCGGCCTGGGCGGCGGCGATGGCCCCGCCGCGCAGCACCCGGCCTTCCTCGGGCAGCCGGCCGATCCGTTTCATCAGCAGGTAGGCCAGCGCCGACACGCCGCCGCCGCCGACGAGCACCAGCACGCCGGTCGGGCTGTCGTACGCCCGCACGTTCTGGCCGCGGGTGGCCAGCAGGAGCAGCACGATCCAGGGGGCGGCGAGCGCCAGGCGGGCGGCGTTGACCGTCCAGCCCTGGCGGGTCTCCAGCTCCGCCCGGGTTCGCGCGTCCTCGCGCAGGAAGGTCGACAGGGTGCGCAGCAGCCGGCCGAGGTCGGTGCCGCCGACCTCCCGCGCCATCCGCAGCGATTCGATGATCCGGTCGGCGACCGGATCGGCGAGCTCGTCGGCGAGCCGGTCCAGGCAGGTCGAGAACGACCCGGTGGCGCTGTAGTCCTCACCGAAGCGGGTGAACGCCGGGCGTAGCTGCACCGGCCCGCGCACCCCAACGGCGGCCAGGCCCTCGGGCAGCGACATCCCGGCGCGCACGGCGCTGGCGAGGTTGTCGACGACGTCCGGCCACAGCTCCCGCAGGTCGTGGATGCGGCCGTGGCGGCGGCGGACGACCAGCGCCCGCGGCAGCAGGCTCGCGAAGACCGCGAACGCGCCGGCCAGCGACAGGGTTGCGGTGAACGCCAGCACGACGAGGCCGACGAGCAGGCCGAGCGCGGCGCTGATCGCGACGAACTGGCGGGGGCCCAGGCCGCGGATACCGGCCTGAGCGAGCAGCTCCGCGGTGGTGTGCTCCCAGCGCATCGTCCTCGGGCCGCGAGACTCGCGGGGCCGGCCGCTGGTGATGATGAGGAACAGGCCAAGCCCGCACAGCAGGCCGAGGAAGATACCCATCAGCGCTCCACGGCGATCTCGGGCCAGCCCCCGCCGGGCCGGCGATGGGGATGGGGATGGTCACGGTCCCCCTGCGCGAGCAGCGCAGGCAGGTCGTAGCCGGCGCGGGTGAAACGGTCGACGTGTGGGGGGAAGCCGTCGGCGCGGACCAGACCGTCGGCGCGAGAGCGGTAGATCTGGGCGACCTCCACGATGTCGCCCTCGGCCCGGCCAGGCAGCGCGACGATCTCGGTGACGCGTCGGCGACCCGACACGTCCTTCTCCAGATGGACGACGAGATCGACGCTGGCGGCCACGGTCGGCACGACGAAGGCGTGGCTGACGTTCTCCCCGGCCAGCAGCGGCAGCGTGCACAGCTTGGTGACCGCCTCGCGGGCCGAGTTGGCGTGCAGGCTGCACATCCCCGGCAGGCCGGAGTTCAACGCGATGAGCAGGTCCAGCGCCTCCTCCTGGCGGACCTCGCCGACCAGCAGGCGGTCGGGGCGCATCCGCAGCGCCTCCTTGACCAGCCGGCGCAGCCGAATCTCCCCGTTGCCCTCCAGGTTGGCCTGCCGGGTCTGCATCGCGACCCAGTCCGGGGCGCGCAGCTTCAGCTCGAAGACCTCCTCGCACGAGATCACCCGCTCGCGGGCGGGGATCGCCGAACCGAGGCAGTTGAGCAGCGTCGTCTTCCCAGCCTGGGTGCCACCGGCAACGATGATGTTGAGCCCGGAGACGACGGCGGCTTCCAGGAACGCGGCCGCCGCGGAGGTGATCGTGCCGAACCCGATCAGCTCGTCGAGGCTGCCCGCGCTCAGCACGAACTTGCGGATGTTGATCGACCAGTGCACCCGGGTCACGTCGGGAATCACCACGTGCAGGCGGGAACCGTCGGGAAGCATCGCGTCGACGAAGGGAGTCGACAGGTCCACCCGCCGGCCGGACGATTTCAGCATCCGTTCGACCAGATCCTGCACCTGGTCGGCGGTGAGAATTGTGGTCGTCAGCTCGCTGCGACCGGCCCGCGCGACGAATACCCGACCCGGCTCGTTGATCCAGATCTCCTCGATCGTGGGATCGTCGAGATGGCGTTGCAGCGGCCCGAAGCCGGCGACCGCGTCGTAGACCAGACGGGCGGTGACATCCCGGTCGACGACGGGCGGAAGGTCACTGACGAGAACGCGTTCCTCATAGTCGGCGAGCACCTCCTGAACGAGCTGGCGGACCTGGGCCGGATCGCGCACGGGATCCAGGGAACGCCGCCGGACGAGCTCCCGGACCTCGTCCTCGACGAACGAGGTGGCGTCCAACCAACCGCCACGTGCCACCGCCACGAAAACCGCCGCTCCTCCAGCTCCGCCTCTTCCCGGCCCGGACAATTGCTACGAAGCGTAGGAAGAAGGTCACTGCTTATCAAGCCCTGACCATCAGGGCGGACGCAACAACGTTCGCACAACCCCTTCCGGGGGTGTGGGCCGGGTAGGACACAACCAGGTCACGGTGTGCACAGCGTCCCACCTTGACCACCCATTTAGTTACTCTCCGCATCTGAAGTGCGGCCACGGATCGGGGGGCGACCATCGCTGTGCGCGTACATCCCGCGGGTCGACGGTGCGCCGACCGCCCCGGAAACGCCCGCAGGATTTCGCCGCCGAATCGCCCCGGAGGCGGTAGCCTCGCGGCGGTCCCTAACCCGCTCATCCGTGAAGCCACAATCGCCTGCTGGGTCGACCGGTGGAGCCTCCCCCACCCCGCCGATCTCACCCGGTAAGCCACCAACGCCTGCCTCGGGGGTCCCTTCCGTGTCCGGTCAGCCATCGATCCGCGGGCTCAGCAACCGCTTGCGAGAAGCCCGTCCGCCCACCACGGCGACGCTGCCCAGGACCTCCCTGCGGCCCGCTACATGCGGCTCGAAAGGGGCGACCCGATGAGTGGAAACCGCGATTTCCAGCCTTCGGACATGTTCGATAAGATCGCTTGGAAAATGTTCTGGCGGATTGTCGAGAATTGCCCGGTGGCGGTTTTCGCCACCGATGCGGTCGGCCGCCATCTCTTTGTGAACCGCCCGTGGTCTGAACTGACCGGACTTCCCCCCGACCAGGCGGTCGGCTGGGGATGGGACCGGGTCGTCCATCCCGAAGACGTTGCCACGGTCGGCAACTACTGGCGGCGTCTGGTCACGCATGGCGACGGATTCTCCGTTCAGATCCGACTGGTGCTACCCGGCGGGGCGGCCCGGCGGGCGATCATCCAGACGGTGGCGACGTCCGCTGGCGACGGGCGGCGCCGCTTCGTCGGCACCCTCACCCCGGCCCCGGGCGGCGCGCCCACCGCGGGCGGCGCCGCTGGCCGGGACATCTCCGGCCTGGACGTCCCGGCGCACCCCGACAGCCGCTTGTATCCCGAGCGCCACACGCACCCCGACGGCCACACGCACCCCGACCGCCACGCCGACCGCCCGGCCGCCGACGACACTGATGAGCACCCCGCTGCGCCCATCGAGTCCGAGGAGGCGGCGCTTGATTTCACCGCCTTCGATGCGGACTTCCTCGACGAGCAGCTACTGGGTCACGAGCTGTTCGGCCCGGAAGATGTCGGACCGGAGGGCATCCTGCCCGGCGGGCCCGATCGATTTGGCCTGTTCGACGGGCTGCACGGGTACGACCCCTTCGACGACGCCGCCCGGGCCTTCCGCGAGTCCGCCGACGACCTGTTCCGCTGGACCGACGCGCCAGGAGGCCCAGGCGATCCGGCGGCGCTGGACCATACCGGTGAGGTAGACCGATCCGCGGACGGCTCGGCCGGTCCCTCGTCGGATCTCGACGGCCCGGTGCTCGGTCATCCCGCTGGAACCGGGCACCCCCTGCCCGGGCCCCCAGCGCGGTGGCCCGATACGGACGACGCCATGACGAACCGACACTGGAAGGTTCCGTTGCCCCGCCGGCCGATGCCCGGCGAGCCGACGCCCGGCCGGTCAGCCCCCCGCGAGATCCCGGAGGACCGACTCGCGAGCTACCCCCGCGGCGCGCTCCCCCCCGGCGCCGAGTGGCGCGCCGCCGTCGTCCTGCACCGCGACGAGGAAGACGACCTGCATCCACGCCCCGCCCACGCCGACGGCGGGCACTCCGCCGAGCGCTGCGGCTGCCTGTTCGCCGAGATGCGCCGGATCGAGGAGGCCTGCCGCGACCGGGAACGCTGGTTGACGACCCTGCTCGCCGAGCTCGCGACCGCGGTCCTGATCGCCGATCGCGACGGCAGTGTCGTCGCCGTCAACCAGATGTACTGCGACCTGTTTGACCTGGCAGACTCCCCCGTCGACCTGGTTGGCACGGACTGCCGTCGGCATCTGCGGCCGCGGGCCGGTCTCGTCGACGACCCGTCCGGCTTCGCCGCCCGGCTGGACACCCTGCTGCGCCGGCGCCGGACGCTGCGCCGCGAGCCGGTCATGTTCGCCGACGGCCGCGTCTTCGAACGCAGCCACATCGCGCTCGCCGCGGCCGACGGTTACCGCGGCCACCTGTGGCTCTACAGCGACGTCACCGACCGCCGGATCCTCGAGGCCGAGATCGAGGGGCTCATCTCCGGACTCTGAACCGCGGACCGGGCGCCGCCGCGCCCTTCATCTGGCGACGCCCCGGCTCACCGCCGACGTGATCCACGACGTCTCGCCGGGTCCACGCCTCGGCGGGTTCGGATCGCGTGGCACTGGCAGGACGTCTGATCACATCCGCATACGCGGCCTAGTAGACACCGCCGTAATGGCGTACCTGGAGATCCTGAGCCTGGCCCACCCAGTCGTCGGAGATGATCCGGTCGCCGAAACCGTCGAGCTTGTGGGCCAGCCGGTCGACGTCGGTGTCGCCCATCTCGGCGAGTTGGCTGAAGGTCGTGATGCCGAGCGTCCGCAGCCGCGATTCGATCACCGGACCGATGCCGACGATTTCCTTGAGGTTGTCGCCGCCGGCGCTGCCCGGATCGAGCAGTCCGTTCCAGCGCGGAGCGGCCTGCTGGACGACCCGGCCGCCCGCGGCCTGCTCACCCGTGGCGCCCGACCGCAGGCCCGGCGCGGTGACAGGCCCGCTGCCGGTCGGGGCCGGGACCCCGGCCACTGCCGCCGGTCGCTCCTTGGTGACACCGGAGGTTCGAGCCCTCGCCCCAGCCACGCCCAGCGTTCCCGACCGAACCGGTTCGGTCCCACCCACAGACGCATCACGAGTCCGGGTCTCGGCCGGGGCGGCCGCGTGGGCGGGAGCGCGGGGCTGGGGCCGCACCAGAGCGGCTACGCGCGGGGTCTGCGCGCCCACGGCCGGCTCATCCTCGAAAGCCGGCCCCACGGCCCCCGCGGACGCGACTTCGGCGAGCGGCTCAGCCTCATCGGCGGACCCAGCGAGATCATCCGACCCGGCGAGATCAGCCGACCCAGCAACATCAACCGACTCAGCAACATCAACCGACCCTGCGACGTCGCCCGGCTCGGCAACCTCGCCCGCCCCGGCAACCCCAACCGGCTCGGCAACCCCAACCGACCCCAGCGTGTCGACCGGCTCGGCAACGCCGACCGGCTCGGCAACCCCAACCGGCTCGGCGGCCTGGGCCGCCTCGGCGGCGCGGGCCGCGCTGACGGCGCGGGCCGAGGCAACGGCCTTCGCCGTACCGACGATCTCGGCGTATTCGACGGCGGCGGAGTGCTCCACCCTGGTTTCGGCAGCCCAGGAAGCGGGGGTGACGGTCTCGGGCGGGAAGGTTCTGGGGGTTGAGGTCTTGAGGGTGGGGATCGCGGCGGCGGAGGGGGCAGGGTCCGCCGTCGGGTCGGCGGCGGGAGCGGTCTCGGTGCGGCGCCCGAGCGCGGACTCGGTCCGCTCGATCCGGCCGAGCAGGCTGACGCGCTCGGCCGCCCATTCGGCCTGATGCCGGTCGAGCCGGGTGGTCATGGTCGCGACGAGACGCTGGGCGTCCTCTGCCTCGGTGCGCGCCATCGCCAGCCGGGAGGAGAACTTCGCGGCCCGGCCCTCCGCCTCGACAAGCTGCTGGCGCAGCAGCTCGGCCTCGCGCGCGAGCTCCGCGACGGTGAGCCCGGTGGCCGCGGCGGTGGTGTCCGGCAAGGCCGGTGACGCATCGTCCGCCGCGCGTACCCCGCCGCCCGCGGCGCTCGTCGCGGCCTCGACCCTGGCGCGCAGCGTGGACTCGATCTCCTCGACCCGGGCGCTCGCCGTCATGGCGTGCCGCTCCGCGGCCCCGATCCGCTGCTCGGACTCGGCCGCCCGCTGTTCGGCCACGGCGAGGCGGGCGGTCAGGTCCGCCTTTTCCAGGGCGGCATCGTCCCGCTGGCGGCGCAGCAGGCCGACGAGCTCGGCAACGGGTTCCCCGACGCGCACGGCGTTGATCGGCAACCGGATCGGCCCGGTGGTGGCGAGCTCCGCGCCTACCGGGTCGGGCACGGAGGCACGGGAATCCGCGTCATGCCCGAGCCGGTCGTCGGCGGCCGCGGGATCCGCGCCCCCGGCGGACATGGCGGGCTCCGGGGAGCGCTCGGAGTCACCCTCAAGCGCGATGTCGCCGCTGAACTCCCCGGGGTGCGACGGGATCTCGAGCGCCGTCCCAGCGACCTCGGCCGTCTGGGAGCCGGCCGCCCAGGCGTCGGCCCCAATGGGGCCGGTCCCGTGGGCATCGGTCCCGTGTGCATCGGTCCCGTGGGCATCGGTCACGGCGTCGGGCGTCGGCTCGGCGCCGCCGACCCTGGGATCGGGCTGGGCGTCGCGGGTCTGGCGCACCTGCCGGCGCAGCGGGGCGATCAGGAACACCCACGCCAGCGCGGCGCCGATGACCATCGCCACCAGCACGTACGCCAGGATCTGCCCGGCGAGGTACAGCATCGGCTGCCAGCCTCCTTACGCGGTGGGTTACCGGTATCCACGCCCGCCCGGGCCGGCATCCCGGCACGAAGGGTGTTGGGAGAAAAACGGACGATCGACGTCAACCGGGCGGGAACCCGGCCGGCACCTCACGGCCTGCCTACGCATTATTCGCAACACGCGACAGCGGCCGCGCCCCGGGGAGGCACAACCGTTGTCCATCCAGACGGGTTTGCGTGGAGAAATGCCGGCTGCGGATGCCGATCGGCGCGGCAGACCACCGCAATGGAACCGGCTGGCCACCGCAAACGCCGTCCGACACCAACGTTTCACGCCGGGTGAGCACCGATTGACATATCGCACCACAACAGACCATCAACGGGTGTGGTGTGCCTCACATTGTGTGCCGGCCAGCGGACCGGCTCAGAGCAGGTCGGGCAGCTCCTGCGGGGCGAACCAGAGCAACTCGAAGCCTTCGACACTGTCAACGGTGAAGGCCGCGTCCTCCCCGCCGAGGTCGGCCTCGACGATGTGATCCGCCGCCTCGGCCACCGCGCCGAGGACCTCCTCGTCACCGCCGTCGTCGACATGGATCGCTCCCACGACCGACCAGGGCACCGGGAAGTCGACCTCGACGGCGCCTCGTTCGAGGTCGTCCCGGACGCGGACGTCGCCGTCGACGAGGTCCGCGACGAAAACCAGGCGCCGGCGTGGGGCTGCCGGGTCGGCGTCGAGCAGGCGCAGGCTGGCGCGTGCCGCGTCATGCAGCACCGCGTACTCCAGCTCCTCCTCGGATTCCGACTGGGCGTACCACTCACGCAACGCCGGCGTGACCGCAAAGCCCATCCCGGCCGGCACCTGCCCGGACTCCCACACCGATCGCGCGGCGTTGAGCGTGGACGGCAGGTAGATGCGCACCCGACTAGTCTCGCAACCCGCCGCGCCGGACGACCAACGAGGGTGCCACCCAGCGGGCACCACGGGCGCGCTCTCGGCCGCACCGCCGGGATGCGGTGGTGGCGAATGGGCCGGTGCCACGGCGCGAGACCGCCCGGTCAGCCGGCCAGGTCCAGGCCGAGGCGACCCGTCGGCGGACCGGCGCCCTCGCCGGTGCCGGCGCCCCCCTCGACGCCGGCACCGCCGCGGGTGCCGGTCCTGGTCCCAGTCCTGGATGTGGTGGTCGAGGTGGCCGCGCGGGCGGCGGAGGTCGCGCCAACGCCGGTGGTGGCG
>NZ_JAMQQF010000250.1 GCF_023716945.1 Frankia sp. AiPs1
GCCCCCGGCTGTGGACGCGGGCGGCGACCGAGATCGCCGGCTCACCGCCGCCGGATGCGCTGCTGCTCGGCGAGGCCGGCGGGGTCGCGTACTGGGCTGTGCGTGGTGGCTCGGACCAGGCGGCGGCCGGCGGTGACGAGGTCCGGTGGCTCACCCTGTTCTCGGTCGGCGCGGAGCTCGGCGGGCGCGACGCGGCGCTGCTGGCCGCTGCGGTCGCCCTGCTGAACTGGCATGGCCGGGCGCTGTTCTGCGCCCGCGACGGTTCGCCGACCCGGCTGGCCAACGCCGGCTGGGCACGCGTCTGCGAGGCGCAGCATCACGAGGAGTACCCGCGGACGGATCCGGCGGTGATCTGCCTGGTGCACGATGGGGCGGATCGGATGCTGCTCGGCCGCCACCGGGCCTGGCCGGCGGGGCGATTCTCGGTGCTCGCCGGCTTCGTCGAGGCGTGCGAGTCGCTGGAGGCGTGCGTGGCGCGCGAGATCGGCGAGGAGGTCGGGCTCGACGTCACCGACATCCGCTACCTCGGCAGCCAGGCCTGGCCGTTCCCGCGGTCCCTGATGCTCGGCTTCCACGCGGTGGCCGATCCCGCCCAGCCGCTGCGCCCGGACGAGACGGAGATCAGCGAGGCGGTATGGGTGACCCGCGACGAGGTGCGCGAGGCCCTGGCCCGCGGCGACGACTGGGCCGTCGCGGACGACTCGCCCGCGACCGACACCCCGCCGCCGATCCGCCTGCCCGGCCGGATGTCCATCGCCCGCACCATGATCGACTCCTGGTCCGCCGCCGGCTGACCGATCCGGCAGCCGCCGCCACCGCGATGCGGTTCATCGGGTTGCCGCCGGCCACCGCGGTCACGCGGGTCAGCGGGTCAGGGCTTGCGGGCGATGGCGCCGTAGACGCTGACCTGGGCGTCGGTGAGGTCCTCGGTGGTGGGGTCGGGGCGCCAGCGGTGGACGACCTGGACGCCCGGGTCGACGAGCTCCAGGCCGTCGAAGAAGCGCTCGACCTCGGCGCGGGTGCGCAGGCGCATCGTGACGCCGCGGCGCCGGTAGGTCTCCGCGGCCGGCTCGAACGTCGGGTCGTGGTCGCCGGTCGCGTTCGTCAGCGCGAGGTAGCTGCCGGACGGCAGTGCGTCGACGAGCCGGCGGACGAGGCCGTACGGGTCGTCCGCGTCGTCGATGAAGTGGAAGATCGCGATGAGGGAGAGCGCGACCGGCCTCGTCAGATCGAGGGTGCCGCGCAGCTCGGCGGAGGCGAGGATGCGCTCGGGATCGCGGATGTCGGCGTCGAGGTAGGCGGTGCGGCCCTGCGAGGTGCTGGTCAGCAGCGCCCGGGCATGGGCGAGGACGATCGGGTCGTTGTCCGCATACACGACGCGGGTGTCCGGCGCGATGCCCTGGGCGACCTCGTGCAGGTTCGGCGAGGTGGGGATGCCGGTGCCGATGTCGAGGAACTGGCGGATGCCGACCTCGCCGACCAGGTGGCGCACGGCCCGGACCAGGAACGCGCGGTTCTGCCGGGCGGCGTTGCGGGTGTTCGGGAATGCGGCGATGGCCTGCTCGGCGGTCTCCCGGTCGGCGGGGAAGTTCTCCTTCCCGCCGAGGTAGTAGTCGTACATCCGGGCTGGGTGTGGCACCCCGATGTTCAGGTCGACCGGGTTGACGTTCGCCGCCACCGGCGTGAACCAGCCCGTCTCGGTCGTGTCCGCCCCGGCATCGCTCATCGCCACTGACCCCTGCCCATTCTCCGTGACCGTGTCTTCATGACCCTAATCGGGATGGAACGGGAGCGCGGCGGGCCTCGATCGGCCAGTGTGGTGGTCCGTCCAGGCAGACAGCCGTCTTCCCCGTCAACCATCTTCTCGATGTCAAGGAGGAACTGTGCCGACCGAGCCCGCCCCCATCACCGGAGCCGACCTGGGCGCCGCCGAGCAGGCCGTCCGCTACGAGCTGGCCACGTTGCACTTCGGCCTGGCTGACGGCGGGCGGGCAGCCGCGGGTGTGCTGCCCTGGGTGGAGGGCGAGGGGGCGCGTGGTCGCCTGCTTGGCTGCTGGCAGACCGAGCACGGCCCGCTCGGCCGGCTGTTCGTCCTGCGGTCATTCGGCGACGACGGGGAGCTCGCCGTCGAGCGGACCCGCGCCCGCCGGTCCAGCGCCCCGTTCGGCGCCGGCCCCGGTGGGGCCGTCACCGACCTCTCGCTGGCGAGCTTCGCGCCGTTCCCCTACGTTCCCCCGGTCCGCCCCGGGGAGTTCGGCAAGGTCTACGAGATCCGCGACTACCACCTGCGTCCCGGCGGCCTGCCGCCGACCATCGAGGCCTGGCGTGGGGCGCTGCCCGCCCGCCACGTCATCGACCCGCTGACCGTCGTCATGTACGCGCTCGACGGCCCCGCGCGGATCGTCCACATCTGGCCGTTCGGCGGCCTGGACGAGCGGGTCGAGATCCGCCGCGACCTCGCCGCCCGCGGCATCTGGCCGCCGGCCGGGGCGCCCGAGCAGATCCTCGACGCCCAGTCGATCATGGCCTGGCCGACCGCCTTCTCTCCCCTGCACTGATCCCGCCCCCACCCCGGCCGCCTTACGGTTCCACACCGACGGTGGCGGGACGGGATAGATTCGACCCCAGACTGTTACGTTGCGCAGCAGAACGGACGCGGGCATGGCGGGGATCCGGGTTGGCCTGGCCGAGGGCAGTGGCGTGCCGACGGGTGGCGATCTGCATGGATGACGCGGGGGCGTGGCCGCGCAGCGACGGTCCGGATGCGCAGGCGCCCGGCACCGGTGGACCGGGCAGGCTCGCCGCGGCAGGGGCCGGCGGGGCTGGCGGGGCCGGCGCGGGCGTGCGCAACGAGGCGTCCGGTCGGACGGGTGGGCACCTCGTGCAGGCCCGGGACATCGGCGAGATCCACATTCATGGGGCGGCACCGCTCGTGCCGGTTGTGCCGGGACAGCTACCCGCCGTCAGGGCGGTGTTCGTCGACCGGACGGCCGAACGGGCTGCGTTTCACAACATCGTCGGCCGGATCGGGGACGCGCCCAGTCCCCGGGTCGTCCTGCTCAGTGGGCTGCGCGGGGTGGGCAAGTCCGCGGCGGCGGCCCGTTGGGCGCACGAGATCCGGGACAGGTTCGACGGCGGCCAGCTCTACCTCGACCTCGGCCGGCAGTCGGGGCGCGGGGCCGTCGCCCCCAGCGAAGTACTCGAGCAGTTCATCGAGGCGCTCGGCGGCGACCCGCATGACCCACCTGGGCTGCGGCGGCGGGCGGATGAGGGCGGGCCAGCCGCGAGGGCGGGCTCCAGTGCGGGGGCGAGCTCCAGTGCGGGGGCGGGACAGGACGCGAGGGAGACTGCCAGGCTGCGTCGGTTGCAGGCCGCTTTTTTGCACCGCACCGCCGGGCGTCGCCTGCTGATTCTGCTCGACGGCGTGGCGACGACCTCGCAGGTGACGGCGGTCCTGCCCGCGTCGGCGGAGAGCGTGGTGGTCGTGACGAGTCACCTGCGGCTGGAGGGGCTGCTCGACGACGGCGCCGAGCTGGTGACGCTGGGCCCGCTGGACGCCCGCTTCGGCGCGGAGCTGATCGGCGAGATGGTGGGCGTGGACCGGGCGCGCCGCGAACCCGAGGCGGTCGCCGAGGTGGTGCGGCTGTGCGGTGGGCTGCCGATCGCGCTGCGGGCGATCTGCGGGCAGCTCAAGGGCCAGCCGCGGCGGCGCATCGCCATCGTGGCCGAGCGGCTGCGCGACGAGCGGCGGCGACTCGATCGTTTCTCCAGGGACGGGGATCGGGTGGTCGAAGCCGCCTTCGAGGTCGGGTACCTGGACCTCCCCGCGCGGGCCCAGGCGTTGTATCGGGTGCTGGGCGTGCATCCGGGGCTGGAGTTCGACGTAGCCGTCCCCGCGGCGGCGCTGGGGCAGCCGGCCGCCGAGGTGGCGGAGACGCTCGACCTGCTCGTGCGCGCGAACCTGGTGGACATGGACGAGGTGGACGGCCGCCTCCACCTGCACGAGCTGGTCCGGGTGCATGCGCTGCGCCGCGCAGAGATCGACGATCCGGCCGGGGACCGCGACCGCTGGCTGCACCGGATGATCGAGGTGTATTTCCGTCGCGCGCTGCTCGCCGACCGGGCCGTGCTCGGGCCGCGGCTGCGGCTGGCAGACGAGATCTGGGCGCGCCAGGCGGCAGCCGAGTTCCCGCCCTTCGATTCCCCGGCGGACGCGCTGCGCTGGTTCGAGACCGAGCGGCTGAACCTGCTGGGCTGTGTGCGGGCGTCGGCGAGGCGCGGCTGGGACACGATGGTCTGGGTCCTGTGCGAGGCGTTGTGGGCCTTCTACTACAACCGCAAGCACTACGCCGACTGGCGCGAGACGCACGTGCTGGCCATCGAGGCCGCCCACCGCCTCGGCCATCGGGCCGCCGAGGCGAGGATGCGCAGCCAGCTCGGCCGGGCCCTCGTCGAGCTCGAACTCTACGACGCAGCGCAGGCCGAGTTCGATGCCGCGCTGACGCTGGCCCGCGCCGCGGCGGATCGCCGGCTGGCGGCGTCCGTCATCGAGTTCGCCGGGCGGGCGCGGTTCGAGCAGGGCGACTATCCGGCGGCGATTGCCGCGTTCGAGCAGTCCAGGACGGTCAACGTCGAGATCGGTAACCCGCGCGGGGTCGCGTTGCAGACGCACCACCTGGGCCGTGCGCTCAGCCGGTCGGGCCGCCGGGACGAGGCGGTCGACGTCCTCGCCGAGGCCGTCGCCGGGTTCGTCGCCGTCGGCGACGAGCGCAACCGCGCGCGGGTACTGATCAGTCTCGGGGAGACCTACCGCGACCTCGGGCGGTACGAGCAGGCCGAGCGGGTGCTCACCGAGGCTTCGTCGATCATGCGCCGGCGGGACATCCCCTTCCAGGTCGCCCTCGCGCTGGAGCTGCTCGCCGACGTCGCGCATCGCGCTGGCGACGAGGCCCGGTGGCGCGTGCATCTCGAGGCGGCTTTTGCGATTTTCACCGAGGCCGCGAGTCCGCGTGCGGAACAGGTGTGGCGGCTCCTTCAGGACGAGCAGCCCGCACCGTGACCTTTGGCCGCGCCGTGACCTTTGGCCGCGTCCTGGCCTGCGGCCAGTCTGCGGCCGGCTCCCGTCACCAGCGCGGTGCGGTGGCCATCACCCGGATGTGCCGGGCGCCGAGGCGGACGTCCATGCCGCGCGCCAGCGCGTCGAGCGGTCGACCGCCGACGACCCAGGCGTAGACGACGGACGCGAGCACCTCCATCGCCACCGGGTCCTCCCACCCGGTCGGCTCGCCGTCCTGTTGGACCTGGCGGACCTCCATGGTCGGGCCCCCACGCAGGCGCAGCGTGCAGCGGCCCGCCGTGGTGACGTCGGCGGCGACGCGGCAGCCCGGGTAGTCCGCCAGCGCGCTCGCCGTCCACTCGCGGGCGGGGAATCCCACGGTGGGGCCGCGCCGGAACAGCACGTCGGCGCTTTCCAACAGGCCGAGGTCGGATTCGGCGACATCAACCGCGAGGTGCACGTCCGCCCCCGGCGGCTCGGCCAGCCACGGCCTGTCGGCGGTGGCCGGGAATCGGGCCATCTCGACGACCGGGTCGCCGCCGACCGTCTGCGCCCCCGCCTGCGCCCCCGCCTGCGCCCCCGCCAGCGCCGACACCAGCGTCGACACCAGCATGGCCGTGGGGGCGCGCCCGTCCGGTGCAGGCGGGTCGACACTGGCGACCCGAGCCGGTCCGAGGGGCTCAGGTAACCCCAGCAGCCCGTACAGCAGAGAACGCAGTGTCGTCAGGGATTCCCCGGGAAGGGCGAACGTCCCCGCGGCGAGCTCGGCATAGCGGCCGGGCACGTGTCCACCGATCGCGTCGTCGATCTGCCGCCGCAGCGGGTAGGCCGGTTCGAGCGCGGGGGCGAGTCGAAGCAGCCGCGCCGTCGAGCCGGCCGGGTCAAGGTCGGTGGGTTCACCCGCCGCGAGCAGTACCGGCCGGTCGAGCGCCGCGCCGTACACGCCGACCGATCCGTGGTCCCCGACGACCAGGTCGGCGGCGACGAGCGCGGCACGCCAGCCCTCGCGGGGCGGCAGCAGAAGCAGCCCCGCCTGCCTCGCCTCGGCGAGCCACCGTCGCACCTCGAGCGCGCCGTGGTAGGCCCAGACGTTGGGATGGATCGCCGCGACCACCCGGTACTCGTCCATCGGCAGGTCGGCGACGAGGCGTGCCGGCAGTTCCAGCGCCCGCTCCAGCAGCGATCCCGAACCCCAGGTGGACGTCAGGACGACCAGCCTCTGGTCGGGGCGGACGCCCAGCGCGCCACGGTACTCGCGGCGGCGGTGCCGGCTCGCCCGCATCCGGTCGAAGCAGGGATCACCGGCGACAACCGCCGCGGGAAGAGCCTGCGGGCAGACCCGACCGAGTCGGTCGAGCTGCTCGGGGTGGGAGAGCACGATCGCGGTCGGCACTACCCGCCCGTCATGGACAAGCTGGTCGTGGGCGAACCCGTAAACCTGTTTCCTGTTTCCTGTTTCCTGTTTCCTGTTTCCTGTTTCCTGTTTCCTGTTTCCTGTTTCCTGTACTTATTATATCCAGCGCCATGCGGAAGAACGACTAGGGGTGGGGAGAGTCGGTGCAGGTCGCCGCTTCTACCCGCGGCCACCGCCAGGTCGAATCTGCTGGTCACCGCGCTCTCCCAGGGAATCGCCCGGGCTCCGATATCGTCGAGAAATTCCGCCGCGCCGGAACCGAACGGCGATCCGTCGACGACGGTGAACAGCAGCCGCACTCGCGGGTCGTCGGCAAAGGCCGGGAGAACGTCCAACAGTCGGGTGAGTGCGGTGACGTTGTGCACGACGATCAGAACGCGGTGGGATGCGGATCGCGTGGACCGGGTGAGCGCCTCCGGCCCGAGCAGAGTCTGAAGCCACCGCTCGTCGATGGAGATCACCTCTCGTCGTCCGCAGCCGGCATCCCGCTCGCCGAATCTATGCCGGCCGAATCGGGCGTGACGCATCGGTCCCGGCCCACGTGAACCGATTCGAGATCATCCCGTTTCACTCCGGCTGCATGAGCGTGGCGAATAGGATGCGTAGAGCATCGGTCGTGGGGCGTGAGCCGGCGAGACGCGAGCGCAGGCCATACCGGTCGGCCAGCGCGCCCGGTGGGCACAGATGGCGGACCTGTCCGGCAACGGCGGCGGCGGCGATCCGTCCGTGGGCCGCGGGCGGATTCACAACGAGTTGACGGGAAGCATCGCCGAGCCTGTCGTCCAGGCCGGAGTCGTGCACGGAGACGCGGTGCAGCATTTCCGCGTGCCGATGCCGGAGGTGGCGCCCGCCGGGTTGCCGGCCCGGCCGGCGTTCTTTGTCGGCGCTGTCACGTTGTGCACCACGGCGCGGACGTCGTGCCGGTCGCCGGTTCGCCAGGGTGCGGAATCGACGCCGATCGGGACAGTGACCCACCGTTGTTCAACCACGCTTCCCCCGATACGCGTCGCCCTCGAAACCGCCCGTCGGCCGGGGGCGTCCTCCGAATCCTTCGGTAGAACGAGCCGACGTTACCCTCGGTGGCCGAAGGTGATGGGCCCGGAGATGTCGCGGGCCTGGATGACGTCGCCCTCGATGACTGCGTCGCCACCGATCTGGTTGGTCACGCTGTCGTTCCCACCGGCCACCGCGGTCGCCTGAGCGGACCAGCGCCGCAGCGCCGCCGCGAACGCCGGGTCGGAATCCGCCCGGTCGGCCAACGCCTGTGCCAAGAAATCGACGTCGGCGGAATCAAGTTCATCACGAACGATCCGCTCCTGGAGCGGACCGGCGCCGAACGAACGGCGGACCAGACCGACGAGAGCACGCCAGACCGCGCCACCCGCCTCACTCGTCGTCCCCGCCAGCACCGCGGACATCAGTGCAGCGAGGGCGGGCACACTCAGCGGATCGAGATCCATCATCTGACCATATAGCTGGCGACTCGGCGTGGCCGAGTCATTGCGGGAATGTGCGGCCGTGGGCGGTGAGTATCTCGTCCATCACCCGCTCCTCGTGCACGATCGCCCGGGTCTCGTCGAACGCCGCCGCGAGACCGGGATCCCAGGGGGTGGCCGGGGCCGGGGCCGGGTCGCGGGGAAGGTCGACGTCGGCGGCGCGGGCCGCGGCGAGAGCCGCGGTGTAGTCGGCGGCCGACATGTGGAACGGCGTGCAGCCGGCTGCCCGAGCTCGCGCCGTCATCGCCAGGCCGGCGGCGTCGAAGTCGCCGTGGTAGCGCAGCTTCGCGCCGCTTGCCCGCAGCCGGGCGATCGCCTCCGACGGGG
>NZ_JAMQQF010000251.1 GCF_023716945.1 Frankia sp. AiPs1
GTCCGCACGTGCCGCTTGCGGCGGATCCGCGGATCGCGGGGGCGCTCGCCGCCCGCAACACCCACCTCGCGCCCTTCTGGCTGCGGCGGCGCGAGCCGGGGACGACCGCGGTGCCCGCGCTGACCGGCCGCAGCGCCCTCATCGTCGACGCCGAGGACAGCTTCGCCGGCATGCTCGCCCATCTGCTGCGTGAGCTCGGCCTCGCGGTCACCCTCCAGCCGTGGGACCAGGTGGCGGGGCACCCACCCCACGGCACGGACAGCGGCGGCCCTGGATCGGCTGGCGGCCCTGGGTCGAATGGCCGCGGCCCTGGATCGGATGGCGGTGACCCTGATGCGAGTGCCGGTGATCCTGGAGCGGATGGCAGTGATCATGTCGGTGCGGGGTTCGACCTGGTGGTGGCCGGGCCCGGGCCCGGCGACCCCGACGACGTCGCCGACGTGAAGATGGCGACGATGCGGCGGGTGATCGCGGATCGGCTGGCGGCGCGGCGGCCGCTGCTCGGCGTCTGCCTCGGCCACCAGCTGCTCGCCGGGCTGCTCGGGCTGCGGCTGCATCGGCGCGATGCCCCGTACCAGGGGCTCGCGCGCACCATCGACCTGTTCGGCCAGCCCCGCCGGGTCGGGTTCTACTCGACCTTCACCGCGATCGCCGACGGCGGCGAGCTCGCCACCGCCCACGGGCCGGTCCGTCTCGCCCGCGACCCTGCCGACGGGTCGGTGCACGCCCTGCGCGCAGCGGCCTTCGCCGGGGTGCAGTTCCATCCGGAGTCGGTGCTCAGCGAGGACGGCCTGCCGGTCCTGCGTGAGCTGCTGACCGAGCTGCTGACGGCCTCGCTCCCCGGGCCGCCGAGACACGCCCCGGCACGGCGTCGGCCCTCGCCCGCGGATCCGGGACGGACCTCGGCGGGTAGGGCGCGCGGCTACTTGTGATCTTGATCGTGGTTTGCGGCTCCGTTACGACCTCGTGACCGGCGCGCTGCCGTCCGCGCCGGGAGGCCGGCGTGCGGGAGGATCCGAGGGCATGGTCATCATCAGGGCAGCGCGCCCGTCGGACGCGGCGGGCATCCGGGCCGTGTACGCACCGTTCGTCGCCGGATCACCGTCGACCTTCGAGGAGGAGCTCCCGACGCCGGCGGACTTCCACACGCGGATGCTCGCCACCCCCCGCCGGCCGTGGCTGGTCGCCGAGGCCGACGGGCAGATCGCCGGCTACGCCTACGCCAGCGCGCACCGCACGCGGGCGTCCTATCGCTGGTCGGTGGACACGTCGGTCTACCTGGCCGCCGCGCACCACCGGCGCGGGCTTGGCCGCCGCCTGTACGACGAGCTGATCGCGCAGGTGCGGGCGCTGGGCTACCTCAACGTGTACGCGTGCATCACCCTGCCGAACGCGGCGAGCGTCGCGCTGCACACCTCGGTGGGCTTCCGGCCGATCGGGGTGTTCGCCCACGCGGGGTACAAGCTCGGTGCCTGGCACGATGTCGGCTGGTTCGGGCTGCCCCTGGTCGACGAGCACCCCGCCCACCCCGCCGAGCCACGCCCCTGGCTGCCCGCGGACACGCCTGCGGACTAGGGCGCGTCGGGTGGGCAGAACGGGGTTGGGCACGATCGGCTGGGCACGGATCGGCCGGGTCGGCCGGGTCGGCGGGTCGGCGGGTCGGCGGGTCGGCCGGCGAGTGTGGGGCGAAGGGCGGGAGGGTCGTGCGGGCGGTGGGGATGGTGCTGCATCCGCGGCGGGACTCGGCCGAGGCGGTCGGGGCGGTCCTCGACTGGGCCGCCGAGCGGAACGTGACCGTGCTCGGCATCGGCGGCGAGATCGAACGGCTTCGGTGCACCGCGGTGGCGGTGCCCGCCGAGGAGTTGGCCGAGCGCAGTGACCTGCTGGTCAGTCTCGGCGGGGACGGGACGATGCTGCGCGCGATGCGGTTGGCCGACGGCCGCCGGGCCCCCGTGCTCGGGGTGAACCTGGGCCGGCTCGGCTTCCTCACCGAGGTCGACGTGCCGGAGATGGCGGCGGCGCTCTCGGCGATCGACCGTCAGGAGTACACGGTGGAGCCGCGCCTCGCCGTCGACGCGCGGATCGGCGCGGCGACCGTGAGCGCCTTCAACGACGTGGCCGTCGTGCGGGTGCCGGGGTACGGCGGCAGCGCGGCGGTGGCGCTGCGGGTCGACGGCCGGCCGTTCGTCCGCTACGCCGCCGACGCGGTCGTCGTGTCCACCCCGGCGGGCTCGACGGCCTACAGCTTCTCGGCCGGCGGCCCGATCGTCAGCCCGTCCGTGGAGGCGCTGCTGGTCACCCCGGCCGCACCGCACTCGGCGTTCAACCGAGGGGTGGTCCTGTCCGTGCGCGACGCCCTCGCCCTCGACGTGCTACCCGGCAGCGCCCGCCTCGCCGTCGAGGTCGACGGCCGGGTACACGACTACCTGGAGGCCGGCGCGACGGTCGAGCTGCACCCGCGGCCCGGCGCGGCGGGGGTCGTCCGCCTCGGCCGGACGACCTTCTACGAGCGGGCCGCCCGCAAGCTGCGCCTCGCCGGCTCCGCCGAGGTCGACGGCCCCCACCCCGACCCGGCCTGACCCGGTCGGACCCGGTCGGACCCAGCGGCCCGCAGGGTCGGGCCAGCAGACGGGACCAGCTCAACGGGCAGGATCGGCGGGGCGAGCGGGGTCAGCTCGGCGAGCGGGGTGAGCTCGGGAGCGGGTCAGCGGCCGGCGGTCCAGCGGCGGTCGGACTCGTCCCAGGCCTCGTTGCGGTCGTCCAGCCGCTGGCGCCAGTGCACCGCCTGCTCGGCGCTGTCGTAGGGGCCGAGGCGACGGTGTCCCGGCGCGTCGGGCGGGTTCTCCACCCGTCCGTGATCAAGGCACCACCACCAGCCGGTCGGATTCCACGCCGAGCTGTCCGCCGCCCGGCCGCGGCCCCGACCGGACACTCGCTGCAACCACCTGAACATGTCTCGATCAGTACCCCGGATCGCCCCGCGTCCACCCCCGGCGACCGGTCGAGTGTGGGAACCCGCCCGCCTACTATCCGACCTACATGCGTCTATCCGACCTACCTGCGTCGACCTGCGTGCGGCTGGCCCGGACTGGGTTCGGCTCGACTCGGTCGGTTCGACTCGGTCGGTTCGCAGCCCTGCGCGCCCCGGGAGTCGCCTCATGCCCGTCGACGGAGAACCGCCCGCCCCGATCCGCTCCCCCGCGGGGCTCGCCGCGCTGCTCGGCGTGCGAATTCCCATCGTCCAGGCGCCGATGACCTACATCGCCGGGGCCCAGCTCGCCGCCGCCGTGTCGAACGCCGGCGCGCTCGGCGTCATCGAGACGACCTCGGTGCAGGGCCGCGAGGACCTCAAGCGGGTCCGCGACCTCACCGACGCGCCCGTCGCGGCGAACATCGCGCTGGCCGCCCGCAGCGACCCGTCCACCGTGGACGTGGTCGCCGACGCCGGCATCCGCACCGTGATCACCTCCGCCGGCGATCCCAGGGTCATGACCGGACGGCTGCACGACGCCGGGATGACCGTGTTCCACGTCGTCGGCAGCCTGCGCAACGCGCTCAAGGCCGCGGACGCGGGCGTCGACGGGGTGATCGTCGAGGGCGTCGAGGGCGGCGGGTTCAAGAACCCGCAGGCCGCCTCCACCCTCGTCCTGCTGCCCCTGGTCGCCTCCCGGATCGACCTGCCGATCATCGCCGCCGGCGGGATCTGCGACGGGCCGTCGATGGCCGCGGCGCTCGTCCTCGGCGCCCAGGGCGTGCAGATGGGCACGCGGATGCTGACGTCCGCGGAGTCGCCGATCCACGACAACCTCAAGAACGCGGTCGTCGGCGCGGACGAGACCGCCACCGTGATGCTGTCGGTGCGGGGGCTGCCGACCATGCGGGTCCTGCGCACCCCCGCCGCCGAGCGGGCCCTGGCCGCCGGCCGCTCCGACGTGGGCCTCGACGGCATCCCGACGCTCTACTTCACCGGCGACCTGGCGGCCAGCATGGCGAACACCGGCCAGGTGGCCGGCCGAATCGGGCGGGTCGAGGCGGTCGCCGACATCATCGGCCAGACGTGGGCGGGCGCCCGCGCCGCGCTCGACGACGCCCGCGCCCGCCTCGACGCCTGAGCCCTGCGCATCGAGGCCTCGATGCCCTGACCGCCCGAACCCCCGTGCCCTGGGCTCAGAGCTCGGCGGCGGCCGGGATGAGGCGTTCGCCGAGCAGCTCCAGCGGACGCAGCGTGTCCACGTCCGGCACCGACCCGTGGTAATGGGTGACGCCGAGCCCGGCCAGTCGCTGGATGTCGCCGAGCAGGGCGTCGATCTTCTCCCCGCCGGGCCCGGGATCGAGTGAACCGATCACCGTCTTCTCGATCTCGTCGTAGTCCCGCCCGACGTCCTGGCAGTGCGCGCGCAGCACGTCGAGCTTGTGCTCCACATCGGGACCGGCGAACAGGTTGCAGGCCTGCGCGTAGCGCGCGACCAGCCGCAGGGTCTTCTTCTCGCCGCTGCCGCCGATGAGGATCGGCGGGTGCGGCCGGCGCAGCGGCGCCGGCACGTTGAGGGTGCGCTCGAGCTGGTAGTGCCGGCCGCTGTAGGGGGCGTCCTTGCCGCTCCACATCTGGAGAATGATCTCCAGTGCCTCCTCGAGGCGCTCGAAGCGCTCGGCGGTCGGGGGGAACGGCAGGCCGAGACCGCGCGCCTCCGGCTCGTTCCAGGCGGCGCCGATGCCGAGCCAGGCCCGGCCCTCGGACAACACGTCCAGCGTGGTCACGAGCTTCGCGAGCAGGCCGGGCTCCCGGTAGACGACCGCGGTCACCCAGGCGAGCAGCTCGATCCGGGTGGTGCGCGCGGCCAGGTAGCCAAGCGTCGTGTAGGCCTCGAGCATGTCGTGCTCGGGCGGACCGATCATGCCGATCTGCCAGACGTGGTCCATGACGCTGAGCTTCGCGAAGCCGGCGTCCTCGGCCGCGACCGCCACGCGCGTGAGATCCTGCGCGAGGGTCTGCGGCCCGCCGGACCAGGTGAAGTCGGAGACGTGCAGCCCGATTTCCATGGCCGTCCTTCCCGTCGGGTGGGACCCGGTCCGGCGCGTGCGGCGCGCCGGTGGGGCGGAAGAGTACTGGAGGATCCTCCGTTTACGACCCTACCGCCGACCGCGACGCAGCCCCGCCCCCGGGCGGTCTGCGCCGCAACCGGCGCGGCGGTCGAGCTCAGTCGAGGACGACGACGAACTTCCCGCGCACATGACCTGCCTCGCTGAGCCGGTGCGCCTCGCCCAGCTCGGTGAGCGGCAGGGCTCGGGCGACCGGCATGGTCAGCCGGCCCGCGGCCGCGAGCGTCGCCGCCTCCCGCAGTGAGTAGAAGGCCCGCCCCTCCGCCCCGGTGGTGAACCGGACGCCGTGGTCCGCCGCGGTGGCGTCACCGATGGACACCACCCGGTCCGGGCTGCCGGTCAGCGCGATCAGGTCCGGCAGCGCGCCCTCACCGGACACCGCGAGAGCCGCGTCGATCCCGTCCGGGGCCAGTGAGCGGACCCGGTCGACCAGACCGGGGCCGTAGTCCGTCGCCACCGCGCCGAGCGAGCGCAGGTACTCCTGGTTGTCCCGGCTGGCAGTGCCGATCACCCGCGCCCCACGCGCCTGCGCGAGCTGCACGACGGCGAGCCCGACGCCACCGGCCGCGCCGTTGACGAGCAGCGTCGTCCCGGCCGGCTCCGACCCGGTCGCCGCCTCCTGACCGGCCCCCAACTCCTGGCCAGCCCCCAGTTCCTGGCCAGCCCACGGCTTCTGGCCAGCGACGATGCCGAGCAGGTCGAGGCCGCGCGCGGCGGTCTCGACGGCCATCGCCAGGCCCGCGGCCTGCGCCCAGGTCAGCTCGGGCGGCTTCGGCGCCCACTCGTCGAGCACGGCGTACTCGGCCGAGGCGTTCTGCGCCGCGCCGAAGACCTCGGCACCGATCGACACGCCCTCGACACCGGCGCCGACCTCGTCGACCACGCCCGCGGCCTCCATGCCCGGGATGTGCGGCAGCGCCACGGGAATGGTGCGCAGCGTCGAGCCATTGCGGATCTTCCAGTCGACGGGGTTCACGCCGGCGGCGCGCACCGCGATCCGGATCTGCCCCGGCCCCGCGTGCGGCTGCGGCACGTCGACCAGGTGGAGGACCTCGGGGCCGCCGATCTTTTCGAAACTCATCGCCTTCATGCGAGCATCCTCGTTGTCCATGCCCTCATTCTCGTCCGCTCCTCTCCGCGCCGGTCCGCGCCGGTCCGCGGCCGCGCGGCGAAGGCGTGACCGCCGTCGGCCTCGTCGGGCCGCATCCTCCCCGGACCGCCCCGCACCCGACCGCATCCTCGCCGGACCGCATCCTCGCCGGACCGCACCGTCGCCGGACCGAGGCCGGGACGGCGTGAATCGGTGCGGCCGGCGCACGTCGCCCGCTTCGCACCCAGCCGGGCCTCGGCGGACCGAAATCGTCAGTCATCGTTCAAGTTTCTGACACGATGTATTCCTGTAACTCAACAGACTTCGCCATTGCGGTGATCGGCCGGGCTCGACGCAGGTTCCCTGCCAGCCCTCGGTGACCGGCATTCCCGCGGGCCACCGTCGTCGCGAGGCCGACTCGCCCGGCCGGGTAGGTGCCACTACCACACCGGAGCGGATCGCATACTCTGACAGGGATGTCCGAGAACGAGATCCTCCGACGGGCCAGCTACGGTCCGACCAGCCCCGTGGTCGGCGCGCGCGGCACCCGCACTCGTGCGCGCATCGTGACGGCGGCGCTGGACCTGTTCGAGTCGCAGGGCTTCCACGGGACGTCGGTCGACGAGATCGCCACCGCGGCCGGTGTCTCGCGAGCCACCCTCTACCAGTACTTCGAGAGCAAGGAGACGATATTCGTCGAATTGCTCAACGAGTGCGGCGGCGCCCTCATGCGCGTCGTGCGCCGCATCGGTCCGCTCGGGCCCACCGCTCTCGGCTTCGACAACCTGCACTGGTGGCTCGGCGAGTGGGCCTGGGTCTACGACAAGTACGCCACGATGTTCGTGCAGTGGGCGAACGTCGACTCGCCGCGGACCTCGGTCCGGCCGATGATCAGCGGCTTTCTGGAGTCCTACTACGACCGGATCGCCGAGCGGCTGGTCTCCTCGCAGGTCGAGGGCATAGATCCGATCGACGCCGCGATGACGCTCACCACCCTGGTGAACCGGTTCAACTACTTCCGGCACAGCGGTTTCGGGGATGGGCAGCCGGCCGAGAAGCTCGTCGACAATCTCGCCGTAGTGCTCCAGCTCATTCTGTTCCCGCACACCCCGGCCAGCGCCTTCGCGCAGCTTGGAACCGAGGCGGCCGGGTCGGCGCACGCGCTGCGCCCGATGCGCCGCTCCCCGCTGGCCGCGGTCCCGTCGCCGCCGGTGCCCGAGGTGACCGAGCGGTTCGCGTCCCTGAGCCCACGGGCGTCGGCGACCGTCCGCCAGATCCTCGACGCCGGCATCCAGTGCTTTGCCGAACGGGGCTATCACCTCTCGTTCGTCGACGACATCGTCGCGACGGCCGGCCTCGCCCGCGGCACCTTCTACAAGTACTTCGACGAGAAGCTGGACCTGCTGCTGGCGCTGAGCGCCGAGGCGTCGGCGGTCAGCACCCGCCTCGGCGTCGAGATCCGCGGCATCACGCTCGACCCGGCGGGCCTCGGCCGGCTGCGCGGCTGGCTCGCCGACTTCGTCGCCTTCCACCTGCGTTACGTCGGGGTCACCCGGACCTGGATCGAGTCGGCGCCGCAGGATCCCCGCCTGGACGTGGTGCGCCGCCAGGTGGGGCACGAGATGTGGGCCGACTACGCGGCCCTGCTCGAGCAGGTGGAGCGGACCTATCCCCTCGACCTCGACGTGGCCGGCCTGGTGTTCTTCTGCCTGCTCGAACGGCTGCCGGACACCGCCGTCAACATGGTCCCGGCGAAGACCCCGGACGAGGCCGCCGCGCTGCTGGGCACTGTCATCGAGCGGGGCCTGCTCAACGGCCGACCGATCGGCCACGCCGCCGCCTGAGGTAGCCGGCCCGAGGTAGCCGGGGCCCGAGGCAGGCCAGGGCTACTGGGCGCGGGCGAGAGTGCGGCGAGCGGCGACCGCCAGCGCCTCGTCGATCATCTCGCCGTCGAGACCGACCGCGCCCGCACCGCGGCGATGCGCGTCCGCGAGCGCCGCGAGCACCGCCCCGGGGGGGGCGTCCTACGCGGGGGGGGCGGGGAAAGTATACACCCCGGGTGGGAATTTTGCCGGGTTGTTTAAC
>NZ_JAMQQF010000252.1 GCF_023716945.1 Frankia sp. AiPs1
GGTGCGGCGACGGGTACGGGTGCGGGCCGGCACCGGCGGGTTGTCCGCCTGGGTGGTCTCGCGCCCGGTACGCGCCCCGCGGCGCCCACCGCGACGGGACTCGCCGAGGTCCTCGAGGTCTTCCGCGTCGAGCCCGGCGCGGGTTCGCGCGGCGTGCGGGAGGGTGCCCTTGGCCTCGGTCGGGATGCCGAGCGCCTCATACAGGTGCGGCGAGGTGGAGTAGGTCTCGAGCGGACCCTCGAACGGCAGCGCGAGCGCCTTGTTCACCAGCGTCCACCGGGGCAGGTCGTCCCAGTCGACGAACGTGACGGCGACGCCGCTCTCGCCGGCGCGGCCGGTGCGGCCGATCCGGTGCAGGTAGACGTTCTCGTCCTCGGGGCACTGGTAGTTCACCACGTGGGTGACGCCGCTGATGTCGATGCCGCGGGCGGCCACGTCGGTGGCGACCAGGACGTCGACCTTGCCGGCCCGGAACGCGCGCAGCGCCTGCTCGCGCTGGCCCTGCCCGAGGTCGCCGTGCACGGCGGCGGCGGCGAATCCGCGCTTGTCCAGGTCCTCGGCGACCTTGTCCGCGGTGCGGCGGGTGCGCACGAACACCATCGCGAGCCCGCGGCCACCCGCCTGCAGGACGCGGGCGAGCACCTCCATCTTGTCCAGCGCGTGGGCGCGGAAGACGTGCTGGTGCGTGGTCGGCACCGTGCGCGTCTCGTCCGGCTGCTCGGCGCGGACGTGCACCGGCCGCTGCATGAACCGCCGGGCCAGCGAGATGACCGGGCCGGGCATGGTCGCGGAGAACAGCATGGTCTGCCGGCTGGTCGGCAGCTGCGCCATGATGCGCTCGACGTCGGGCAGGAAGCCCAGGTCGAGCATCTCGTCGGCCTCGTCGAGCACCAGCGTGCGCACGCCGGCGAGGTCGAGCACCCGCTGCCGGGCGAGGTCGAGCAGCCGGCCCGGCGTGCCGACGACGACGTCAACTCCGGCGCGCAGCGCGCTGAGCTGCGGCTCGTAGGCCCGGCCGCCGTAGACGGACAGCACCCGAACGCCTCGGCGCGTGCCGGCGCGGGTGACGTCGGACGTCACCTGTACGCACAGTTCCCGGGTGGGCACGACGATGAGGGCCTGCGGCCGCCCGTCGGCGCCTTCGTCCGCCGCCAGCACCGTCTGGACGACGGGGATGCCGAAGGCGAGGGTCTTGCCGGTGCCGGTGCGGGCCTGACCGATGATGTCATTGCGGGCCAGGGCGAGCGGAAGCGTCAGCTCCTGGATGGGGAAAGCGTGCACAATGCCCGCTTCGGTCAGCGCTTCGACCGTCTCGGCGCGAACACCGAGGTCGGCGAAGGTGGGCGCTGCCGGCGCTGCCGGCGCTGCGGGCGTGTCGGTCAGGGGTTGGGGAGTCGGTAGATCATCTGAGGATGGTGCGGCTGTGACGGACAGCGGGACGCTCCTGGTCTGCTCTGAGCGGTGTCTACGCTGAACCCGCTCGCGGTGAGCCGCGCGGCGCCCGCGACCCGAAGTCCGTGTGCCCCGGCGCCATAGATGGCTACTCTGGGTGCACAGGTGACGAGGCGACGCCTGCTACGCGACAGCCGAGGTGACATAATGACCTCTGGCTACGACCTAGCATAGCTGGTGTGCACGCCGAGTGGGGGCTCCTTGGCCGAGGTTTGCCGACACCGGCGGCGGCAGGTGCCAGAATCGCGCCTGTGACACAGACATCCTCCCTGCCGACCGACGTGCCCCGACCGGACCTGGCGGGCCAGCCGGACCAGGCGACCGTCGACCTGCTGGGCCTGCTTGCCTACGGCGAGCTGACCGCCTTCGAGCGGATGGCCACCGACGCGCGGATGTCCCCGACTCTAGGTGACAAGATCGCCCTCGCGGCGATGGCCGCCGCCGAGTTCTCCCACTTTCAGGCCATCTGTGGAGAACTGGATCGGCTCGGCGTCGACCGGGAGCACGCGATGGCGCCGTTCATCGGCCCGCTGACCGCGTTCCACAACTCGACCGCCCCGGCGGACTGGTTGGAGAGCCTGGTCAAGGCGTACGTGGGCGACAACATCGCGGCGGACTTCTATCGCGAGATCGCCGCGCGACTGCCCTCGCCGTCGCGCGAACTGGTGCTGAATGTGCTCGACGACACTGGCCACGCTGCGTTCGCGGTGGACCGGGTGCGGGCCGCGATCGAGGCCAACCCGACCGTCGCCGGCCGCCTCGCGCTGTGGGCCCGCCGCCTGGTCGGCGAGGCGCTCACCCAGGCGCAGCGGGTGGGGGTCGACCGGGACGCACTGACCGGTCTGCTGGTCGGAGTCGGCGATCTGGACGCGCTGGCGTCGATCTTCAACCGCATCATGGCCGCGCACGGTCGCCGGATGGCGGCGCTGGGCCTCTCCGCCTGATCGACCGCCGGGCGTGCCGGGCGGACAGGCCGCACGGCACGCCGAGCTCGCGATCAGCCTTCGATCAACCGCCGAATCCCACCCGCCGCGGCCCGCCGGCAGCGATCTCCACATAGGCCAGGGCCGCGACCGGAACCACCACCTGCCGACCCTTGTCGTCGGTGAGGGTCAGCACGCCGTTGTCGGCCTTGACCGCCTCTCCCACCAACGCGGCGAGGGCCTCCGCCGACTGGTCGCTCTCCAGCACCAGCTCCCGGCTGACCTGCCGCACGCCGATCTTGACCTCCACCGATGACCTCCGCCTTCGTCGGACCTACCGCCGGCGGACACCCGCCGCCGAGGTTGGATCACCGCCCACACTATGGCTTCCGGGACTTCTCCACCGGGACGGGATCGGCGTGTTCGCTCCGGGCACACCCAGCGCTCACCGGTCCGGTCGGGGCTCCTCGTGCGTGGGCCGAGGGTCCTGTGGGTCGGCGCGGGGATCGCGGTGTTCCCGCTGGAGGTCGACGTGCTGGTCGGCGTGCTGGTTGGCGTGCTGGTCATCGTGCTCGTCGAGGTGCTGGTCATCATGCTGGCCCTGGCGGGGGTACCCGCCGATGCCGCGCCAGGCCAGCTCCACCATCGACTCGATGGCCCGCTCCTTCGCCACGGTGCCGCCGCGGACCAGCCACCACCGCGACGCCGTCTCGGCGAGTCCCACCAGCCCGACGGCGAGCAGGTCGGCCTCGTCCTGGGTCAGCCCGGTGTCGGCGACGATGGTCGCCGCGATGGAACGCACGCACTGGGCGAAAGCGGTCTCGATGCGCTGGCGCACCGCGGGCACGCTGCGCAGGTCGGACTCCAGCACGAGCTGGTGGGCGCCCGACGGGTCGTTGACGAAGTCGAAGTACGCCCGCACCGAGCGCGCGATGCGCGCGTGGTTGTCGGTCGTCGACGCGAGCGCCTCCTGCACGCTCGTGACGAGCTGGGTGGTGTGCTCGTCGAGCAGCGCGATGTACAGCTCCAGCTTGCCCGGGAAATGCTGGTACAGCACCGGCTTGCTGACGCCCGCCCGCTCGGCGATCTCGTCCATCGCGGCGGCGTGATAGCCCTGTGCGACGAAGACCTCGCGGGCGGCGCCGAGGAGCTGGAAGCGACGGGCGGTGCGGGGTAGCCGGGGAGTGCGTCCCGGGCGCGTGCCGGGCGAGGCTGGCTCGGCGGTCACCGGCGCACCTCCTGGTTGATGTGGTCAAACCCTACCCGCGGACACCGGCGCGGCGCGGGGCCCCGCAACGCGATCGCCGGGCCCCGTGCGCATCGCGCCGGGACCCGGCCCGCGCACCGCGACCGGCCGGCCGGCCGGCGGGGTCAGTGGGTCAGCGGTAGTAGTCGTCCTCGTCGTTGTCGACGACGATGCTCTGCTCGACGACGTCGAACTCGTCGGCCTCACTCGGCGGAGCGGAGAGCACCGGCGGGGCGCCCGCCGCCGGACGGACCTCCCGGGCCTGCTCGGCCGCGTCGGCGTCCGACACCTCCAGGGGAAGGCCGGAGGCTGGCAGATCGGTGGGAACTCCCATGGGGACGTCCTCCTGGGCTGGTCGGGATGGCGGCCCGCCGAGGCGGGTAACGGATGCGGTCCAGAACCCGGGCCGGGTCCGGATCGCGATGTGCCCGGGATCGGGCCGTCTCACGCGGAACCATCCGACCCGTCCGGTCGGGCCGATCGTCCGCCGCCGGACGGGTCCGTGCGCAGGGGGGCGAACAGGTCCCCGTGCTCGGTGACCCGCCGCAGCACCTCGTCCGCGGTGAAGGTCAGATCCTCGGGGCGCCGGCAGCCCCGCACCTCCGCCCAGGTCACCGGGGTCGAGACGGTGGGACGGTCCCGTCCGCGCAGCGAGTAGACGCTCGCCGTCGTCTTGGCCGGGTTGTTCTGCGACCAGTCGAGCAGCACCCGGCCGCCGCGCAGGTCCTTGCGCATGTTCGCGACGACGAGGTCGGGATGTTCGCGTTCGAGCCGGGTGGCCACCACGCGCATGTCCGCCCGGACCTGCATGGCGCTGCGCCCGTCGGTCACCCGTCCATATACCTGCAGGCCCTTGGACCCGCTGGTCTTCACGCACAGCGGCTCGGGCAGAACCTCGCGCAGCAGCAGGGCCACCCGGGCGCAGTCGACCACCGTGGCCGGCGCGCCCGGGTCCAGATCGGCGACGACGAGGTCGGGCAGCCCGGTCGAGATCCGCCACATCGGTGTGTGCAGTTCGAGCGCCGCGAGGTTGGCCAGCCACACCAGGGTGGGGCGGTCGGCGGCGACGAGGTAGTCGATCGTCGAACGGTCCTTCGTCGACCCGGGCGAGGGCAGTCGCGCGATGGTGGTCCAGTCGGGCCGGTGTGAGGGCGCGTTCTTGGTGAAGAAACTCGACTCCGTGACGCCGTTCGGGAAGCGGACGACGGTCAGCGGCCGGTCCGCCAGATGCGGCACCGCGACCGCGCTGATCCGGTGGTAGTAGTCGATGACCTGGGCCTTCGTGAAGCCGGTGGCCGGGTAGAGGACCTTGTCCAGGTTGGACAGCCGCAGCTGGCGGCCATCCACCTCGACCGTGGTCTGGCGAACGGCGTCGCTCATCCCGGCATCGTTCCCGCTGCTCCCGGCGTTACCGGCGTTGCCGCTGCGCTCGGCGCTGTCCCGGGCACGCCCTCACCCCTTCCGGCCGGTGCCGACGGCAACCCGGCGTCGGCTGCGCGCTGTCCCGCTCGCGATCCGCCGTGCCCAGGGTCGCGTCTGCTGATAACTTTGGGCGTTTCCCTCATCTGGCTTACTCGTGGGCGTCCAGTGGGTCACCATGGTGGGTAATCGACGTGAGGGGCGAACATGCGTTCGATCTGGAAGGGTGTGATCTCCTTCGGCCTGGTGTCGATCCCGGTCCGGCTCTACTCCGCGACGCAGGAGCGGGATGTTGCCTTTCACCAGGTCAGGCGCTCAGACGGCTCCCGTGTGCGGTATCGCCGGGTGGCGGAGGCCGACGGGGACGAGGTCAACTACGCCGACATCGCCAAGGGCTACGAGCTGCCGGACGGTCAGACCGTCGTGCTCACCGACGAGGACTTCGCGAACCTGCCGTTGTCCACCTCCCGGGCGATCGATGTGCTGGAGTTCGTCCCGCTGGAGCAGGTCGACCCGATCTACTTCGCCAAGAGCTACTACATCGAACCGGACCGCACCGGCGCGAAGCCCTACGTCCTGTTGCGCGACGCGCTCGCCGAATCGGGCCGCGTCGCGCTGGTGAAGATAGCTCTGCGTCAGCGCGAGCAGCTCGCGACGCTCCGGGTGCGCGACGGCGTCTTCGTCCTGGAGACGATGATCTGGCCGGACGAGGTGCGCGAGCCGGACTTCCCGTTCCTGGACGAGGACGTCGAGGTGCGCCCGCAGGAGCTGGCGATGGCCGCCTCGCTGATCGACACCCTCGCCGCCGACTTCGATCCCACCCGGTTCACCGACGAGTACCGGGAGGCACTGCAGTCGGTCATCGACGCCAAGATCGCCGGCCGAGAGGTGATCAGCCCGCCGGCCAGCCCGCAGCAGGAGCCGGTCGGGGACCTGATGGCCGCACTGCGCGCGAGTATCGCCGCCGCCCGCCGAGACCACCCGGACGGAGCCGGCGCCGGGGAGCTCTCCGCCGCCGAGCCCACCGACGGCGAGGCCCCGCCCAAGGCGAGAAGTACGGCGCCGAAGGTCACAGCGGCCAAGGCCACCCCCGCCAAGGCCACGTCCGCCAAGGCCACCCCCGCCATGGCCACGTCCGCCAAGGCCACGTCCGCCAGGGTCACGCCTGCCAAATCCACCTCCGCCAAGGCCGCACCCACCAGGAAGGCGCCGTCCAGGGGCGCGTCCGCCAAGGGCGCGCCCGCCAGTGGTGCGTCCAAAAACGGTGCGTCCAGCAGAAACGGTGCGTCGACTAACGGTGCGTCCCCCGACGGGGCGTCCGCCAAGTCGAAGGCGACACCCTCGCGCGCCGCGGAGCCCACCCGGCGCACAGCCTGATCGGGCCGGGTGGGCTCCGCTGGGCCGGCCAGTCTCAGCCACGGCGCCAGCCGTGACGGAAGGTGGCAGCAGCACGGAAAGGGGACTTCCGCGGCCCCGTCCTAGCGACGGAAGGCGTCCTTGGCCTTCTCGCCGGCGTCGCGCAGGTCAGCGACGCCGCGTTCGCTCCGGCCCTCGACCCGCAGGTCCCGATTGTCGGTGGCCTTCCCGGCCGTCTCCTTGCCCCGCCCTCGCAGCGCGTCCACCTTGTTCCTGACCTTGTCAACGAAGGACACCGCACTCAACTCCCCACAGGGTGTGGTCATCAGGTCATCGTCGGTGTACCCACCGGGGTCCGGGGAACACGTTGGGGGTGCCAGACGCTGCACCGACGGGAGCCGTTCCGGGCGAGGTCCGCGAGCCGAAGCAGCAGCGGGCGCACGCGGATCGGGCCCGGGATGGCTCATTCCCGACGAGGCCGCGCGCCGTTGTGGCATCGTCGAAGAACGACACCGAACGCGAGGAGCAAGCGTGTCCCTTCCGCCCCTGGTCGACCCCGCCGAGGGCCTGACCGTCGACGAGGTTCGCCGGTACTCCAGGCATCTGATCATCCCGGATGTCGCCATGGACGGCCAGAAGCGGCTGAAGAACGCCAGGGTGCTGGCCGTCGGCGCCGGCGGTCTCGGCTCGCCGACCCTGATGTACCTGGCGGCCGCGGGCGTCGGAACGCTCGGCATCGTGGAGTTCGACACCGTCGACGAGTCGAACCTGCAGCGCCAGATCATCCACGGCCAGTCCGACATCGGCCGGTCGAAGGCCGAGTCGGCACGGGACTCGGTCCTCAACATCAACCCGTACGTCAACGTGGTCCTGCACGAGACCCGGCTGGACACCTCCAACGTGATGGAGATCTTCAGCCAGTACGACCTCATCGTCGACGGGACCGACAACTTCGCCACCCGGTACCTGGTCAACGACGCGGCCGTCCTGCTCGGCAAGCCGTACGTCTGGGGCTCGATCTACCGGTTCGACGGCCAGGCCAGCGTCTTCTGGGCGGACCACGGTCCGTGCTACCGCTGCCTCTACCCGGAGCCCCCGCCCCCCGGGATGGTCCCGTCCTGCGCCGAGGGCGGCGTGCTCGGCGTGCTGTGCGCGTCGATCGCGTCCATCCAGACGACCGAGGCGATCAAGCTGCTGACCGGGATCGGTGACCCGCTGGTCGGCCGGCTGATGGTCTACGACGCCCTCGAGATGACCTACCGTTCGATCAAGGTTCGCAAGGACCCGGAGTGCCCACTCTGCGGGAAGAACCCGTCGATCACCGAGCTGATCGACTACGAGGCGTTCTGCGGCGTCGTCTCCGAGGAGGCCCAGCTCGCGGCCGCCGGTTCGACGATCACCGCGAGCGAGCTCAAGGGCTGGCTGGACGCCGGTGAGCCGATCGAGCTGGTCGACGTCCGCGAGCCGGCCGAGTGGGAGATCGTCCGGATCCCCGGCGCCCGGCTGATCCCGAAGGGCGACCTGCCGGCCCACCTGGCCGACCTGCCCCAGGACCGGCGCGTGGTCGTCTACTGCAAGTCCGGGGTGCGCTCCGCCGAGGCGCTCGCGACGCTCAAGGGCGCCGGGTTCTCCTCGGCCGTGCACGTCCAGGGTGGCGTGACGGCCTGGGCCACTCAGGTCGACAAGTCCCTGCCGGTCTACTGAGCCGTGGGCGGATCCGTCACCTGCGTGGGCCGGTCCGTCATCGGCGTGGGTCGATCCGTCGGGCCGGCCTGGTCGTCGCGACCCGAGCATCGGCGGTCGCGGTGAGCCGGCCACGCGGCCGGCGCGACGCGCCGCCGGCGAGCCTGTCCGC
>NZ_JAMQQF010000253.1 GCF_023716945.1 Frankia sp. AiPs1
GGTCCCGCGACGCCCTCCGGGCGCGGGTCGCCGAACCCGGCGAGCTGGCGGGACGTCTCGGCGAACGAGCACAGCGGACCGCCGCGGGTCGGCGCGGGCCGCTCGCCGGCCTGCAGGCCCTCGACGATGGCCTGCGCCGAGTCGGGATCGACCTGGTCGTAGAACTCGTAGTTCACCGTCATCACCGGCGCGTAGTCGCAGGCGGCGAGGCACTCGGCGTGTTCGAGGGTGATCGAGCCGTCCGGGGTCGTCTCGTCGTGGCCGACCCCGAGGCGTTCGGCGACCCGGGCGAAGACCTCGTCCCCGCCGAGCAACGCGCACGACAGGTTCGTGCAGACCGAGACGAGGTAGTCGCCGGCGGGCCGCCGCTTGTACATCGTGTAGAAGGTCGCGACCGCGCCGACCTCGGCCTGGGTGATGCCGAGCGTGTCCGCGCAGAAGATCACCCCCTCGGTCGTCACGCAACCCTGCTCCGCCTGCACCAGGTGCAGCAGCGGCAGCAGCGCGGAGCGGGAGCGGCCGGCCGGGTAGCGGGCGATGATCTCGGCCGCGGCGGCGTGGGTCTCGGGTGCGAAGGTCATCACCGATCAACTCCCCCGAGCACCGGGTCCACCGAGGCGACTCCGACGATCACGTCCGCCACCTGGCCGCCTTCGGTCAGCGCCGGGACGGCCTGCAGGTTGACGAAGCTTGGGTCGCGGACGTGGACGCGGAACGGTCTCGTCCCGCCGTCGCTGACCACGTGGTAGCCGAGCTCGCCGCGCGGCGACTCGATCTGCGTGTAGACCTGGCCGGGCGGCACCCGAAAGCCCTCGGTGACCAGCTTGAAGTGGTGGATGAGGGCCTCCATCGAGGTCCCCATGATGTTCCGGATGTGCGCCAGCGAGTTGCCCATCCCGTCGGCGCCGATCGACAGCTGCGCGGGCCAGGCGATCTTCTTGTCGGCGACCATGACCGGCCCCGGCCGCAGCCGGTCCAGGCACTGCTCGACGATCTTCAGGGACTCGCCCATCTCCTCCAGCCGCACCAGGTAACGAGCGAAGGAGTCCGCCTCCAGGGCGGTCGGCACGTCGAACTCGTAGGTCTCGTAGCCGCAGTAGGGCATGGTCTTGCGCAGGTCCCAGGGCAGGCCCGCGGCGCGCAGCACCGGCCCGGTGACGCCGAGGGCGATGCAGCCGGCGGCGTCGAGGACGTTGACGTCGACCATCCGCGCCTTCCAGATCGGCTGGCCGGTCAGCAGCCGGTGGTACTCGCGGATCCGCTTGGGCATGTCGACGAGGAACTCCCGGATGGCCCGCTCCGTGCCGTCCGGAAGGTCCTGGGCCAGGCCGCCGGGCCGGATGAACGCGTGGTTCATCCGCAGCCCGGTGATGAGTTCCAGCAGGTCGAGGATCTTCTCCCGCTCCCGGAACCCGAAGATCATCGCGGTGGTGGCGCCGAGCTCCATCCCGCCGGTGGCCAGCCACACCAGATGGGAGGAGATCCGCTGCAGCTCCATCACCAGCACCCGGATGACCGTGGCCCGCTCGGGGATGTCGTCGGTGATGCCGAGCAGCTTCTCCACGGACAGGCAGTAGGCCGCCTCGTTGTACAGCGGGGACAGGTAGTCCGCGCGGGTGAGGAAGGTGACCGCCTGGGTCCAGGTGCGGTATTCGCAGCTCTTCTCGATCCCGGTGTGCAGGTAGCCGATGACGAGACGGGTCTCGGTGACCGTCTCGCCCTCGATCTCCAGCACGAGGCGCAGCACGCCGTGGGTGGAGGGGTGCTGCGGCCCCATGTTGACGACGATGCGCTCGGCGTCCTGCTCGCCGGCGCCGAGGATCTCCTCCCAGTCGCCGCCGGTGACGGTGTAGACCCGACCGGCGGCGGATTCGGTGAAGCCGGCCTCGTAGGCCGAGGAGCCGTCGGTGGGCTGAGCAGTGCCGTTGGTGGGCTGGGCGGTGGATGTGTGCGGGGCCGACGTGCTGGGCGTCATAGCGAACCTCGGATGTCGCCTCGGGGATGCAGGCGGCCGGTCAGGGCCGGGTGCGGGATCACGAGTAGCTCCGGCGCTCGTCCGGCGGCGGGACCGTGGCGCCCTTGTAGTCGACCGGGATGCCGCCCAGCGGGTAGTCCTTGCGCTGCGGGTGCCCGATCCAGTCGTCCGGCATCATGATCCGGGTCAGCCCGGGATGGCCGGTGTAGACGATGCCGAACAGGTCGTAGGCCTCCCGCTCGTGCCAGTCCGCGGTGGGCCACACCGAGGTCAGGCTCGGCAACGTGGGGTCGGCGTCGGCGACGGAGACCTCCAGCCGCAGCCGGCGGCGATAGGTCATCGAGGTCAGGTGGACCACCGAGTGCAGCCGGCGGCCGGTGATGTCGTCCGGGTAGTCCACTCCGGACAGCGACGACAGCAGCTCGAAGCGCAGTCCCGGGTCGTCGCGCAGGGTCTGGGCCAGCGCCGGCAGACTCTCCCGGCGCACGTGCAGGGTCAGCTCGCCACGGTCGACGACGGCCCGCTCGACGGCGTCGCCGAGTTGCGGGAAGACGCGTTCGAGCGCGTCGTACACCGCGTCGGCGTCGGAGTCGCCGAACGGCCGCTCGCTGGCGGCCAGCACCGGGGCCGGGGCGACGAGCCGGCCGAACCCGGAAGTGTCGCCGGTGCCGCCGGAACCGAACGCGTCGTGGCGCCGTCCCGGTCGCACCCCGTTGCCGCCGTACGGGTTGCCGCCGTCCGGGTTGCCGCCGTCCGGGTTGCCACCGTCTACCAGCTCGCCGGATCCGTTCGCGGTGGCCCCGCTCTCGTCGAGGCTGCCGCCGTCAGGGGGTGTCATGGCTCGCTCCTGGGTCGGCGTCCCGCTGTGCGGCGCCGGTACCCGCCGTCGCGCCGCCCGGGGCGGCGTCGCTGTCGGCGATGTCGGCGGTGCTCGGACCAGGGCCGTGGGCCCGCGACTCGTCGGCGGGCTTGGCGTCGACGGGGATCCTCTTGGCCCGCCCGAACACCGACGGCGGGGCGATCGCCGCCGGCCGCCGGGTGTCGAAGACGGGTTCGACGGCGCCGCTGCCCGTCGGGACCGGCGCGCCGGTCGGGATCCGGAAGCGCTTGCGGTCATTGACGGACAGGGTCCGGGTGTCGAGCTCACCCGCGGGCAGCCCGGCGCGGGCGGTGGCCACGTCGATCGGCTTGGGGTAGGGCGACGAACCGGACTCCGTGTGCGGAGTCTTGCCGGTGACCGGCCCGGCAAGGATCTTCTCGTGCAGCTTGATGATGGCGTCCATCAGCATCTCCGGCCGCGGCGGGCAGCCGGGCAGGTACATGTCGACCGGGACGATGTGGTCGACGCCCTGGACGATGGCGTAGTTGTTGAACATGCCGCCGCTGCTGGCGCAGACGCCCATCGACAGCACCCACTTGGGCTCGGGCATCTGGTCGTAGATCTGCCGCAGCACCGGTGCCATCTTCTGGCTCACCCGGCCGGCGACGATCATCAGGTCGGCCTGGCGGGGACTGGCCCGGAAGACCTCCATGCCGAACCGGGACAGGTCGTAGCGGCCGGCACCGGTGGACATCATCTCGATCGCGCAGCAGGCCAGCCCGAAGGTCGCCGGCCACAGCGACGACCGCCGCGACCAGTTGGCGAGCTTCTCGACGCTGGCGAGGAGTACTCCTCCGGGCAGCTTCTCCTCTAGTCCCATTCCAGACCTCCACGACGCCACTCGTAGGCGTACGCGACGAAGATCGTCGCCATGAACAGCGCCATCGCACCGAGGCCGAACACCGCGAGGCTGTCGAACGCGACCGCCCACGGAAACAGGAAGATGATCTCGATGTCGAAGACGATGAAAAGCATCGCGGTGTTGTAGTACTTCACCGGGAAGCGCTGCGGGCCGGCCGGGGCCGGAGAGGGCTCGATCCCGCACTCGTAGGCATCGATCTTCGCGCGGTTGAACCGGCGCGGGCCGATGAGCGCGCCCGCCGCGACGGAACCGACCGCGAACAGGGTCGCGATCGCCAGCAGAACGAGGATCGGCACGTAGTTCGAGAGCATGCCGAACTCCTCCCCTTCAGAAGAGTGTTGCCGGACGTTATGAGGAATGGCTTCCCGGTGAACGGAACACAAACGGTCCGCGCTCGGTGTTCGTCACGTTTCTGGCCATTTGATGACGGCGCCGGAAGCGGGGCGCCCGCTTGGAGTCCGGGCCAGACCCCCTGGCCCGGTGGTACTTCGTTGCCTCGCCGGCCGCTTCCACCGGTTCCCCCCACACCGCACGACCCCAGGCCCTCCGACGGCGGGCTGGTCCCACAGTCCTGGCCGCGGAGAAAACGATCCGGGAGCGCCCCGACACCCTGTCGCACTCCGCCCCGACACCGGCCCTCGTGCGCCGGCATCGTTGTGCTCGATATACCGGAATTCCGTCGATCCGACCCGTGTCGCACGCCACCGGATCGACCCGGGTAACACGTCAGGCCGCGGGAGCGAGCCGGGTCATGGCATTGATCAGTCGGTCCATCGCATCCCCTCCCCGGGGGTCGGTGAGATTCGCCATGATCTTAAGGACAAAACGCATGAGGGTCGGCCGCGGCAGACCGTACTTCGTGCCGAGCGCCATCACGGTCGGGTTCCCGATGAGCTGGACGAAATATCGGCCCAGAGTGTAGTACCCGCCGTATTGGGCGCGGATTATCGCCGGGTAGTGCCCGAGGGCGCGTTCCCGGGCGGACCCCTCGGCGCGGGCGAGCGCCTGCACGGCGACCTCGGCCGCGTACCGGCCGGACTCCAGCGCGTAGGCGATGCCCTCGCCGTTGAACGGGTTGACCATGCCGCCGGCGTCGCCGACCAGCAGCACGCCGTCGCGGTAGTGCGGGGTCCGGTTGAAGCCCATGGGCAGGGCGCTGCCGCGCACCGGGCCGATCGCGTTGTCCTCGGTGAAGCCCCACTCCGGCGGCAGCGCCGCGAGCCAGCGACGCAGCAGGTCGGTGTAGTTGGTGTTCTGGAAGGCGTCGGTGGTGTTCAGCAGGCCGAGACCGACGTTGCTGGTGCCATCACCGACGCCGAAGATCCAACCGTATCCGGGCAGCAGGCGACTCTCGCGCGGGCGGCCCTCCCACAGCTCGAGGTGGGACTCGAGGTGGTCGTCATTGGTGAGCGGGCTGCGGTAGTAGCGGCGGACGGCGACGCCGAGCGGCCGGTCCTCCCGGCGGCGGATGCCGAGCGCCAGCGCAATCCGGGCGCTGTTGCCGTCCGCGGCGATGACCAGCGGCGCGCGGTAGGTCACCGGCTCCCGGTCGGGCCCGGTGCGCGCCAGTACGCCGACGACCCGGCCGGTGCGCTCGTCCAGCAGCGGCCCGGTGACAGCCGTGCCCTCCTGCAGCCGGACACCGGCCTTCACCGCATGCCGAGCGAGCAGGTCGTCGAAGTCCAGCCGGGGGCGGACGAGGCCGTAGTCGGGCCAGCTCGCCAGGTCCGGCCAGGGCAGTTCCATCCGCACGCCGCCGCCGACGATGCGCAGCCCCTTGTTGCGCGCCCAGCCGGCGGCCGGCGAGGTGTCGATGCCCATCTCGACGAGGCTGCGCACGGCACGCGGGGTCAACCCGTCGCCACAGACCTTCTCCCGCGGGAAGGTCGTCTTCTCGACCAACAGGACGTCGAGCCCGGTGCTGGCGAGGTGGTAGGCGGCCGACGAGCCACCGGGACCGGCGCCGACCACGATGACGTCGGCGTCGGTCGTCGACCCGCCGCCCACGCCGTCAGTCCTTGTCGTCGCCATGGCCACCCATTGCTCCGGATCTGCTCGACCGCCCGTCCCGGGAGCACTCCCGGCCGGGACCCTCCGCTTGAGTGCTCGTGAAATTCTTCACGAGCGTCCTCGGCGAGTGTAGGCCCTACGCAGGCCAATCGCACCAACCTGGATGCGCTGAAGACCGGACGAGTCGACTTCGCGAACCCAATGACCACCGTGAGCGACCGTTTCCGGCTCCCGACCCACGCGGACCCGCCGCGGCGTCCTGGCGCAACTTCTAGGCAAGCGTACAATGCCGACCCCCCTCTTCGCATGACCCCTGGTCCCGAGCGTGACAGCCGCGCCAGGCTCTCCGGCGTGTCACGCATCGCAATTCACCCACTACCCGCAGCCGACAACCGGAAATGGCCCATGGCACCTTCTCCCGACGGGGTGGGATCACCGCCTGTGCGGGGTACTCACTCGCTGGCCGCCCGAAACGCGGCGCTCGTCCGCGGGCGCCGGTACGTCACGGCGGTGCCACCGGGCTCGCGCGGGGCACGTCCGGACCAGGCGCCGCCGCCCGAACGGGTAGTCCCGGCCGGCCCAAGCGGGTGGCGCCAGGCCGGAAGGAACCACCCTGACCTCGCGGTCACGACCTTTCGTCGCGATCCGAACCGCCCATCCGCCCACCCGACCGACTGCCGCATCGACCACGCCACGTCAGCCGACCCCGAAGAAGCGCAAAGTATCCCAAATCCGCAGTGGTTCCGAAGTGAGAGAGCCGATGACCGAAGAGACCGTCGTCCTGCCCACCGCCGATGGGCCTGCCCTGGCGACGCTCGCCGAACCCGACGGTCCCGCCCGCGGCGGCGTCGTGGTCCTGCACGAGGCGTTCGGCCTCACCGAGCATGTGCGGGGCCTGTGCGACCGCTTCGCTCGGGCCGGCTGGCGGGCGATCGCGCCCGACCTGTTCCACCGCGTCGGCTCGCCGGTCTTCGACTACGACGACATCGCCTCGGCGGTGAAGGTGGTCGAGGGCCTCGATGGCACGGACCTGCTGGATGACGTCGACGCCGCCCTCGCCGTCCTCGCCGAGGAGGGAACGGCGCTGGACCGCTGCGCCGTCGTCGGCTTCTGCCTGGGCGGGAGCATCGCCTTCCAGGCCGCGGTGGCCCGCCCGTTCGGTGCGGGGGTCACGTTCTACGGCGGCGGGATCCGCACCCGACGCTTCGGCGAGCCGAGCCCGCTGGAGATCGCCGGGCGGCTGCAGGCACCGTGGCTCGGCCTGTACGGCGACCAGGATCCGAGCATCCCCGTCGAGGACGTCGAGGCGCTGCGGGCCGCGGCGGCCGAGGCTCCCGTGCCCACCGAGATCATCCGCTATCCCGAGGCCGGGCACGGCTTCCACAATGACGCCCGCCCGGCATCCCACCATCCGGCGTCGGCCCGCGACGCCTGGTCGCGCACCCTGACCTGGTTCGACTCGCACCTACCCGGCTGACCGGCACCCACCGTGCGTACCGCACCGCACTCCCCGGGCCGCCCCGGGCGGGCGAGTCAGTCGGGGGCGTGGCCGCGGTGGAGGGCGACGACGCCGCCGGTGAGGTTGCGCCAGGTGACGCGGGACCAGCCGGCCTCGCGCAGCAGACCGGCGAGCTCGGCCTGGGCCGGCCAGGCCCGGATCGATTCGGCCAGGTAGACGTAGGAGTCCGGGCTGCTACTGACCGTGCGGGCGACCCTCGGCAACGCCCGCATCAGGTACTCCAGGTAGACGGTCCGCCAGGGGCCCCACACCGGACGGGAGAACTCGCAGACGACGAGCGAGCCGCCGGGCCGGGTGACCCGACGCAGCTCGGCAAGGCAGCGCACAGTGTCGGCCACGTTGCGCAGCCCGAACGAGATCGTCGTGCGGTCGAACGCGGCGTCGGGGAAGGGCAGGTGCAGCCCGTCCCCGGCGGTCAGCACCACCCGTCCCGTCGGGCTGGCGGGCAGCGGCTTCTCGGCGAGACGGCGCTGGCCGGCACGCAGCATGCCCAGGGAGAAATCGCAGGCGGCGACGTCCGCGCCGGCCTCGGCGAAGGCCCGCGAGGAGGTGGCCGTGCCAGCGGCGAGGTCGAGGACCCGCAGGCCGGGGCGCAGATCGAGGAAGGCGGCGGTGGCGCGCCGCCAGGTCCCGTCGAGGCCACCGGAGAGCACGGCGTTGGTCAGGTCGTACCGCCCGGCCACGCCGTCGAACATCGCCGCGACCTCCTGCGGCCGCTTGTCCAGCCCGGCCCTGCCCACCGTGCCCCCTTCCGTCGTCGGTTCCGACCCACGCCGCACCGATTCACCCGGCACCGATGCATGCCGCACCGGTCCGAACCCGCCGCGCCGCTCAGCCACCGGCCGGTCCACCGACCGCGGGTCCCCCGGCCATCGGTCCCGCCGCCGCGCCGGCCCCGGCCGCAGATGCGTCGGCCGTGGATCTGCCGCCGAGCAGCTCACCGTCAAACCGGGCCAGGGC
>NZ_JAMQQF010000254.1 GCF_023716945.1 Frankia sp. AiPs1
GCCCGGCAGGTGGGCGGCGGCGGCATCGGCGTCGCCGGCGTGCAGCAGCGCCTGGGTGGCGAAGCTGGTCGACAGCAGCGGCGCGCACAGCAGGCTGCGGCCGGCCTCGCTCAGCGCGATCCCCAGCTCGACCAGGCCGAACCCGGCCCCGCCGTGCTCCTCCGGCACGGCCAGAGCCGGCAGTTCCAGCTCGTCGCACAGCCGCTGCCAGGTCACCGGGTCCCACCCGGTCTGGGTGTCCATGTCGCGCCGCACCGCATCGGCGTCGGCGACGTCGGCGAAGTAGCGCCGGATACCGCGGCGCAGCTCGTCGTGCTCGGGACTGTACCGGAACTGCACGGAACCTCCAGCGGGTGACCGGGCCCGGCGACCGGAGCGTGTCGGCGAGTCGGCGGACGTCGACGGACCCTGTGCTCGAGACAGGACCCTGTACTTGAGACGGACCCTGTGCTTGGGACAGGACCCTGTGCTTGGGACACAAGGATAGGGATATTGTTTACCTGATTCTAGCCGTCGCGGAGGTGGGGAGGTCCGGGTGGACACGCGGTATCCGGCGGAGGTGGAGCAGTTCCGTGCCGAGGTGCGGGCGGTGCTGGCGGAGGAGCTGCCCCCGGGCTGGCCGGGGACGGGCGCCCTGGGCGACGCGGCGGCGGTACGTGAGTTCGTGACCGGATGGCGCCGGACGCTGTACCGCCGCGGGCTGCTGGGCGTGGCCTGGCCGGTGGAGCACGGCGGCCGGGGGCTGACCACCCTGCACCAGGTGGTGCTGGTGGAGGAGCTGACCCGGGCCGGCGTGCCGTTCGGGGTGCAGCCGCAGGACTCGACCGGGGTGAAGATGCTGGGCAACACCCTGCTGCGCTACGGCACCGAGGCCCAGAAGGCGGCGATCCTGCCCGGCCTGCTGTCCGGGGAGCAGGTGTGGTGCCAGGGGTTCTCCGAGCCGAACGCCGGCTCCGACCTCGCCGCGGCGGGGACACGGGCGCGCCTGGACGACGGCGAGTGGCACATCGACGGGCAGAAGATCTGGACGTCGGGTGCGCACCGCAGCACGGGGATCTTCGTGCTGGCCCGCACGGAACCCGAGGCCGCCAAGCACCGGGGGCTGTCGTTCCTGCTGGTGTCGTTGGACCAGCCGGGAGTCGAGGTGCGCACGATCCGGCACATGACCGGCGGGGAGGACTTCTGCGAGGTGTTCTTCACCGACGCCCGCTGCCCGGCGGATGCCATCGTCGGCAAGCGCGGCGACGGGTGGAAGGTCGCCTCGACCCTGCTGACCTACGAGCGCGGCGAGGAGGCGGCGACGAACCCGATCCTGTTCGCCGCCGAGCTCGACCGGCTGGTGGAACTGGCCCGCCGGCGCGGACTCGCCGACGATCCCACCGTGCGCCGGCGGCTGGCGTACTTCCGCGCCCGGGTGGAGGTCATGCGCTTCCTCGGCTACCGGATCCTCAGCGACGTGCTGGCCGGCGGCGAGCTGGGGGCGGCGTCATCGGTGTCGAAGCTCTACTGGAGCGAGTACCACCGCGAGGTCACCCAGCTCGCGCTGGACATCGAGGGGCTCGACGGCCTGGTTCTCGTCGGCAAGGGGCCGTCGCGGCCGCTGCGGACCGACGACCCGGGCGCCGACCCGGAGTCGACGACGAGCTGGTGGGAGGTCTCGCTGAACGCCCGGGCGGGGACGGTGTACGCGGGCACCTCGGAGGTGCAGCGCAACATCCTGGCCGAGCGCGTCCTCGGCCTACCCCGCGAGCCAGCCGCCTGAGTCGATCGGCGCCCCGGGCTCGCCGGGGCGCCCGAGCAGGTCCAGCGTGGCCTCGTCGCGCCCGCCCTGGCCGAGGTATCGGGCGCCGGCGGCCAGGTGGCGCCGCCAGAGGTCCTGGGCGCCGGCGGCGTCCCCGGCCTCGACGAGGTCGACGAGCATGGCATGCACCCGCACCGTGCCGCGCTCGGCCCGCTCCAGCTCCGCAGTGCCGAGGTCGGCCTCGACGCGCGTCCAGGTGGTCCGGTTGATGATCTCGCCGAGCAGGGTGATCAGCAGGGCGAGTGTCTCGTTGCCGGCGAGATGGACCACGAGGGTGTGGAACTCGTTGTGCAGCCGGACTCCCTGCACCCGCTCGGTGGCGGCGTCGTGCTCGGCCAGCAGGGCGCGCAGCGCCCGCAGGTCGGCCCTGGTGCGCCGGCGGGCCAGCGCGGCGGCGGTCGGCGGTTCGAGCAGCAGCCGGGCGTCCCAGACGTCGGCGATCGTGGTGGCGCGGTGCTCCAGGACGAGTCCCGCGTAGCGGGCCGCGACCGCCGGGTTCGGTGACTGGACGCGGGCCCCGCCGCCCGCGCCCCGGCGGACGGTGATGAGCGACTCCGCCTCCAGGATGCGCAGCGCCTCTCGCAGGGTGGGGCGGGAGACCCCGTACTGCTCCATGAGCACGGCCTCGGGCGGCAGCGCCTGGCCCTCGGCGAGAGTGCTGCGGATGATGGCCTGCCGCAGGTCCGCGGCGACCAGTTCGGCCATCTTCGGCACGCGCATCCGCCGGCCGATGACGTCGGGTGGCCGTTGCGGACCGCCTGCGGCCACGCTGTCTCCTTCGGTCGGGCGGGGGCGGGGGACGGATCGGGCCGAGCGAGGAACCGATGCTAAGGAATCTAAGATATAGATGATTTAGCGCTCAAGGTGTCGGGGTCGGGTGCGACCGCGGCGGGCCGGGCCCCAGTTACGAGCCCCGTCGCGTCGCGTCGGGTCGCGTCGGGCCATGACGAGCCGTGACGCGGCGGTGTGATGGGGCCAATCCGACAGGTGTGGCGGATGCGGACATCTTTGGGTAGCGTCCCCGTTGGCTGGTCAGCGCGCCTCGCCGCGGCGAGAGCCGGGCGTACGGCCGGGCCGGCAGCTACGACGAACCGCGAGTACGGGGGTGCGCGCGTCCGGCGATTACCGGAGTGAACCTTCGCGTCCGCGAGTTCGTGTTCCGCACACCGCTCGCATCCGCTCAGGAGTCCCGCCGGTATGCCTCGCATACGTTCGTCTCTGGTCCTGGCCGTCGCGCTGCTCGCGCTGACGGTCCTCACGGGCGGCTGCTCGTCGGGCACGCAGCCCGCGTCCGCCGGCTGCGACACCCCCGGGGTCACCGCCGAGGAGGTCCGCCTCGGCCTGCTCTACCCGGACTCGGGCCCCACCGCGTCGTCGCTGGCGGCCGTGCGGGCCGGGATCGACGCCCGGCTGGGGCTGGCGAACCAGGCCGGCGGCGTCCACGGCCGGAAGATCGTCTATGACTGGCGGGACGACCAGGGCACGACGGAGGCGAACGCGATCGGCGCCCGCGACCTGATCGAGGGCAAGGGGGACTTCGGCATCCTCGAGTACTCCCTGGCCGCCGACGGCAGCGCGGGCTACCTCGCCGAGCGCGACGTGCCGGTGGCGGGCCTGGCGGCCAGCGACAGCTGGTCGACCAGGCGGAACATGTTCTCCTTCTCGTACACCACCGGCGCGGCCAGCGACACCTACGGCACCTTCGTGAAGTCCCGCGGCGGCACCCGGGCGGCCCTGCTCACCACCGCCCTGTCCACCGGCGTCAACGACGCCGGCGCCCGCCTGTCCGCGAGCCTGCGCGCGGTCGGCATCGGCGTCGTCGACCAGATCGGTTACACCGCGAACGCCGACAGCCCGGCCGCGATCGCCCGTCGGCTCGCCGCCACCGGCGCCGACACGCTGCTGACCGTCGTCGGCACCCCCGATCTGCCGGCGGTGCTGCGCGAGCTGCCCGCCGCGGGGTGGAAGCCGAAGGTGATCCTCTCGGTCAGCGGCTACGACAGCCAGCTACTGGCCGAGGCGGGCGGCGCCATGACCGGCGTCGTCGTGCCGGTGTTCTACCGGCCGTTCGAGGCCGGCGGGCCGCCCATCGCCGGCTACCTCGACGCCATGTCGCGCTACGCCCCCCAGATCGCCAACCCCCGCCAGGACCTCGCGATGATCGCCTACATCGACACCGACCTGTTCCTGCGCGGGCTGACCGAGGCCGGTGCCTGCCCGACCCGCAAGGGCTTCGTCGACGCCCTGCGCGCGGTTCGCAGCTACGACGCCGGCGGGCTGATCTCCCCCATCGACCTGAGCACCAGCCTGGGCCGGCCCACCACCTGCCTCGCGTTCGTCCAGGCCAACGCCACCGGCTCCTTCGACGTCCTCGACGAGCGGCTGTGCGGCCGGGAGCTGCCGGCGTCCGGCGGTGCCCGCTGACCGGTGCCCGCTGATAGGCGCCGACTGATAGGTGCCGACTGATCGGCGCCGGGCCGTGCGGTGCGCCCGACCCGGCGAAATCCGCTAAACACGTTGGTAGGGCAACTTGCCCGCCGAGACTCGGAGGTCAGATGGATCGGGGTGCGGGACCGCTGGCCGGACTGCGCGTGCTGGAACTCGCCGGCCTCGGCCAGGTGGCGATGGCCGCGATGGCGCTCGCCGACCTCGGCGCGGACGTGGTCCGCCTGGCCCGGCCGGGCGGCGGCCCCTACCCGGCCACGGCCGGCGACCCGGTGCTGCGCGGGCGCCGGCACGTCACGGTCGACCTGCGCTCGCCGCAGGGCCGGGACACCGCCCTCGACCTCGCCGCGGCAGCCGACGTCGTGCTGGAGGCGATGCGCCCCGGCGTCGCCGAGCGCCTCGGGATCGGCCCGCAGGACTGCCTCGCCCGCAACCCCCGGCTGGTCTACGCCCGGATCACCGGCTGGGGCCAGCAGGGGCCGCTGTCCCAGCAGGCCGGCCACGACATCAACTACATCGCGCTGACCGGGGTGCTGGGGGCGTTGGGCCGCGCCGGCGAGCGGCCGCTGCCGCCGCTGAACCTGCTCGGCTTCGCCGGCGGCGCGATGCAGGGCGTCATCGGGGTGCTCGCGGCGCTGCACGAGGTGGAGCGCTCCGGGCGGGGCCAGGTCGTCGACGCCGCCATCGTCGACGGGGTCAGCATGCTCGCCCAGATGGTCTGGTCGTTCCGCGGCCAGGGCCGGTGGAACGACGCCCGGGAGAGCAACCTGTTCGACGGGCACGCCCCCTTCTTCGACACCTACACCTGCGCCGACGGTCGGTTCGTCGCCGTCGCGGCACTGGAACCGGCCTTCTACGCGAACCTGCTGCGCGGCCTCGACCTGGCCGACGCCGACCTCCCGCCGCAGGACGACGAGCAGGGCTGGCCGGTGCTGCGCGCCCGCTTCACCGAGACCTTCGCGCGGCGCACCCGCGACGAGTGGGTGACCGTGTTCGCCGACCTCGACGCCTGCCTGACGCCGGTGCTGACCTTCGACGAGGTGGCGGCGCACCCGCAGATCGCCGCCCGTGGCACGGTCGTCGAACTCGACGGCGTCACCCAGGCCGTGCCGACCCCGCGCTTCTCCGCCACCCCGGCGCCGCCCCCGCGCCCGCACACCGATCCCGAGCCGGCCGAGAAGGTCCTCGCCTACTGGCGCGACCGCTGACCGTCCGCTTGCCAACGGAAGGTCGCCGGCTCGGCCTCGGCTCAGCCTGCCTGACCCATCTCGTTCAGTGCCTGGCGGGCCGCGGCGGCCAGCGGCGTGTCGGAACCGGTGAGCGTCCGCAGGGTGGGCGCGGTGTCCGGGAACCCGGCCAGGGCCCGCACGGCCGAGCGCCTGCCTCGGGGGTCGGCCGCCTGGTCCTGGGCGAGTCGCAGCATCGTGGCGCGGGTATCGACGTCGGGATGGGCGTCGAGCAGCGCCACGGCCAGGGCCGCAGCCATGATCGTGCTGTCTCCCCGCGCGGCCGCCTCGAGCTGCTCCACCGGGTAGTCACGCGGGTCGTACGCTGCCTGGTCAACCATCAGATGTTCACCATCCCCGCGTGCATGACGCAGTGCTTGCGCATGAGGGTGCGGTCCGGGTCGACGATGGTCACCGCATCGAAGGGGTCCGCGCCGGTCGCCTGAATCGTGCCGGTCTGCGCCATGAGGTTCGTACCCGCCGTGGCCGGATGGGAACAGCCCAGGAAATGGCCCATCTCGTGAGCCAGGGTCCGCGCCGTCTCCTCGCCGTTGATCATGACGACCGACGAGTTCGAGGCGGCGTCCCGGTGACCGCAGGGGCCGGCGACCGGCGACTGGCCGAGAGTGGCGGAGACGACGTGCCCCGCCGCGTCCACCTCCGTCACCGACATGTTTGCCGGCAGGACCACCGGCAGGGTGTCGCCGTCGACCGTGAGGTCCTTGTTGGTCTTGCCCAGCTCGTCGCTCGACGTGATGTCGTCGTGGCCGAGGCTGTTGGCGACCGTGCGCGGATCCCGCCCCACGCGACGCAGGCAGAAGCCCGCGTCGGCGTAGATCTCCCGAGCCCGGTAGATCGCGTAGTCGATCACGGTGGCGTCGGATTTCGTCATGACATCGGAACCGGCGAGGATCAGCGTGACGTCGAAATTGCTGCCGCGCAGTGTGCTGACGTACCCCCGCAGACTGACCACGGACTGGGCGCGGTGCGCGTTCAACCGGGCCGGCACCCTCCCACCGGTGAATCCCAGAAGGTCCGTGCACACCGAGAAGGAGTTACCGAACCCCAGGGCGTTCCCGACGCGACGCAGCGAGATGTCGGCCATTCAGCCCAACCCGACCAGCACAAGCACCATTCCACGGCCGGTGGAGAGAGGCGACAGCGCCTTGCCGATGACGGCGCCGAACGCGGCGCCGGGATCGCGCGCGGCCATTGCGTGGCCGGGACGTCCCGATGTCGTGAGCAGATCACCGACTTCGATCGGCGTGTTCTCCGCGTCGGCCAGGCACCAGGCCTTGCCGACGACGGCGACCGGGCGGCGCGGTCCCCGGTCGGCGCGGTCGAGCACGACCGCCGGCTTCCGGTCGCCCAGACCGGACACGATGCCCGCGACGCGCCTGTCGTACGGCCTGCGGCACACCTCGACCCGGGCGGCGTCGTCGAGGCAGACGACGCTACCCGCCGGCACCTCGGTCGCGACGTCGAACTGCTCGGCGACATCCGCACCGGTGAGCCGGAGGTCGCCGGTCACGATGACGTCGCCTTCGAAGACACCGGCGTTCACCCCCTTGCCGAAGACGCCGGTGCCGTTGGGGTTCTCGCCCCAGACCCCGGCGCCGCCGGTGGTGCTCACGCTGTGGCCGAAGACTCCGACCCAGGTGGTGCTCTCGCCCCACACGCCGGTGCCCGCGCTCTTGCCGCGAACGCCGGGACCGGCGGTGGCCGCGGTGCTGACATTCTCGGCCTCGACACCCGCCGCGTACTCCGCGTGGCTCCGGCCGATCACGCCGGCTCCGGTCTGGTTCTCGCCCATCATTCCGGCGCCACCGGTCGTGCTGTGGGAAACGCCGTAAACACCCATCCAGGTGGAGCTCTCGCCCCACACGGCCGAACCTCGACTGGTTCCCTTGACGCCCGGGCCAGCCTGATCCGAAACGTCATCGCTGATGCCCAGAACCGCTACCTCGTTGGGTCCTGACACCCGCCCCGTGATTTGCGTCATAGGTCACGTTAGCTCGCTTCCTTCCATGCACACAAGGGCCATCCCGATACAAGGTGCGTGAGGCCGGGTCGCCTGGAAAGGTTGCTCGTCAGCAGATCGTGGTTCGTTTCGGCGAACTGTGGCAAGCCGCTTCTCCGAGGATTCCAGAAGGGATTCCCATTGTCCGCCGGGGCGGACGGCGCTCGGCCCGGTGTTCGCGCTCAGACCGGGCACCGGCGGCAGGACCGGTGGCGGCAGGACCGGTGGCAGCAGGGTTCGCTGGAGCGTGGTGGTCAGGCGCTTGAGGTTCACCCCGGGCGCAGGCACGCGCCCCGCTTTCTGACCGACCGGACCAGTCGGGTTTGTCCGTCGCCCTGCGGACACAAGGTACTTGGAGGTGGGGCACTGGTCGGCCCGGACGGCGACCTGGCCTGGATGGCGCGCCGAGCTGGGACTCCGCCGCCGTTCTCGCTCCGGATGAATATCGGGATGGCGGGTAGGAGGCCTCGGCGGGGATCGGCAGCGGCCGGTGAATGCAGCGGCTGGTGAATGCAGCGGCCGGTGAATGGGCAGCTCAAGCTGAAGGGAGGCAGTCCGGCATGGCGGACAGCAAGGTGGCTCTGGTGACCGGGGCGTCGGCGGGAGTCGGGCGGGCCACGGCGCTCGCCCTGGCCGACGCAGGCTTCGACGTCGCACTGCTGGCGCGCGGGCGCGCCGGCCTGCAG
>NZ_JAMQQF010000255.1 GCF_023716945.1 Frankia sp. AiPs1
GACGGGCGCCGCCCGTACGCGGCCGGGCGCCCCCGCCGCCCGCAGCGGCCAGGCCGATCGAGGTGACCGGACCACCGGCGGCGTCGGTCGGGTCGTCCTCGTCGAGGTCCGTGTCCTCGGCGGGCGCCTCGCGGCCCGGGACGGCCAGCGGCATCCCGGTTCGCTCGCTGAGGTCGGCCTGCCGGCCCAGATCGGCCTCGATCTGGGCGAGCCGTTCGAGCATGTCGCTGGCGTCACCGTCACGCTCGCGGATGGTGCGCAGCGCGTCCATCAGCGTCAGCCACTGGTCGCGGTCGACGGTGACCTGGTCGGCCAGCCGGTTGGCCGAGAAGGCCGGGAACAGCCGCTCCGACGCGGCGATGATCTGCCGTACCTCACCCGGGTTGAGGCGGCCGGGCTTCTTCCGGATGAAGGTGGGGACGTCCTTGATACTGATGATCGTCACACCGTCGAGGGCGCCGTCGCTCCACAGCACGTTGGCCTCGACCATCACCAGGATCGGGGTGACCGGAATCTTGAGCATCGGCAGCGCGGCCCGTACCTGGCTGCGGACCTCGCCGCCCAGCCAGGAGGCTCGGTCGATCACCGGCTTGAGCGACTCGCCGTCGCAGATCGCCCCGCCCTTGGTGTAGCGCACTGTCCCCTTGCTGTTGTCACTGCCGATCACCATCACCCCACCGGGACCGATCACGAGGTGGCCGATGGTCGCCTCGGAGTACGGCACGGCCCGGTCGTGCAGGATGATGTAGCCCTGCCGGCGCAGCCGGGCGATGGCCCGGGCGGTTCTGCGCTCGGCCTCGGCGCCCTCCCGCAGCGACTCGATGTCCGGTGCGGTGCCGTACGCGGCGATGATGATGCCGGCCGGCCAGGCCAGGAAGACCAGGAAGAACACCGCGATCGCGATGCCGGGCTGGCCGACCCCGAAGGCGATGACCAGGGCGAGGACGAAGCCGACCACCGCCGCCCGCGCCGCGATGCGGGGGACCTGCCGCGTCAGCCGGTCCCGCCGGACCAGAGCCTGGTTCTCCCGGGCCCGCTGGTACTCCGTCTGCAGGGACTGCCCGGGACGGCCGACTCGGGTCATCGTCGGCCGGGTGATCGTTGCCATCGTGCCCACCATGGTTCGCAGGGGTCGTCAACGTTGGTAGCGGCCCGTCCGCCGGGAACGCCGGGCGTCGTCGCGACAGCGCTGGCACCGAGCCCACGCATGCCCAGGAGATGCATGCCCGCGGGACACACGATCGCCCGGTCACCGTGGGCGAAAGGCCGTCCCCATCGTGCGTCGAAGATCCCTGCAGCGCAAGGGTTGACATCATCGACTCGGGTGCTGCCATCGCGGCGCGGACGTGGGCGGGACGTGGTCGAACGGGGCGGGACGGTGCTGGCGCCGCGCCCGCCGCCGGCCGCCCGCCGACGCCTGCGCGGGTGCGCGGATGCGTGACGGCGCGGTAGTCGCGGCGGTGCGAGGAGTTGCGCGTCGGTTGGGCATCTGCCACTGAAAGTAGCAGTCCAGAGCACCCGGCGCGGGTGATCGGGCCTTCGGACCCCCTATATCGGGCCGCTCGGACCACGTCGTGGCAGGGTCGGGTGGTAGGCGGGCTCGCCGCCGGCTGAACAGGTCAACGCCATCCGCATCCGGATCGCGAAAACGACCTTGGCCGGTGGATGGGACGGGGCTCGCCGAACGGGTGGTGCGGATCACTCGTCCCAATTGTTACTGGCCGGTACGAGTAGGCTCACCCGCGATGGTGGGTGCCAGATGGAGGATGCTGTGAGAATTGCGATCGGTGGAGCGATCACGCTGATCGCTCTCGCGGTAGCCGGACGCCGGGTGTTCTGGCTGTTCCGGCTGATCAGGTCGGGACAGCCGGTGCATGGCCGGCTGGACGACCTGCCGAAGCGCATCTGGACCGAGATCAGCGAGGTCGGCGGTCAGCGGAAGCTGTTGAAGTGGTCGGTGCCGGGCATCGCGCACCTGTTCACTTTCTGGGGTTTCACCATCCTGCTGCTGACCGTCATCGAGGCCTATGGCGGTCTTTTCGACGACGACTTTCACATTCCGTGGTTCGGCCACTGGGCGGCCATCGGATTTCTGGAGGACTTCTTCTCCGTAGCGGTGCTCGCCGGGCTGGCTGCGTTCACGATCATCCGGATCAAGAACGCGCCCGCCCGACTGGAGCGCAAGTCCCGCTTCTACGGTTCGCACACCGGGCCGGCCTGGGTCATCCTCAGCCTGATCACGGCCGTCGTCGTGACCCTGCTGATCTACCGCGGCGCCCAGTACAACACCGGGAACCTGCCCCAGGGCCAGACCAAGTGGGCCTTCGCCTCCTACGTCGTCAGCCGGATCTTCTCGGGCCTCTCGCACGATGTGAACGAGGACATCGAGACGGCCTTCCTGCTGCTCAACATCGCGGTCATCATGGGCTTCTCCGTGCTGGTGGTGTACTCCAAGCACCTGCACATCGGGCTGGCCCCGATCAACGTCGTGCTCAAGCGTGAGCCGGTGGCCCTCGGCCCGCTCGGCAGCACCCCCGACATCGAGAAGCTGATGGAGGAGGACGAGCCGCTCGTCGGCGTCGGCAAGGTCGAGGACTTCACCTGGAAGGCGATGCTCGACTTCGCCACCTGCACCGAGTGCGGGCGTTGCCAGAGCCAGTGCCCCGCCTGGAACACCGGCAAGCCGCTGTCGCCGAAGCTGCTGATCATGGACCTGCGGGACCACCTGTTCGCCAAGGCTCCCTACCTGCTGTCGGCGAAGGGTGGGGCCGAGGGCGAGGAGGCGCCGAAGGCGGTGACCGGGGTCGAAGAGGACGCCCACGCCCACCACGGCGTGCCCGAGTCCGGCTTCGGCCGGGTGCCCGAGCCCGGGCAGCCGCAGGTGGACCGGCCGCTCGTCGGGACCGCCGAGGAGGGCGGGGTCATCGACCCCGACGTGCTGTGGTCGTGCACGAACTGCGGTGCCTGCGTCGAGCAGTGCCCGGTGGACATCGAGCACGTCGACCACATCGTCGACATGCGCCGCTACCAGGTGATGATCGAGTCGGCGTTCCCGTCCGAGGCCGGCGTCATGCTGCGCAACCTGGAGAACAACGGCAACCCCTGGGGCGTGTCGCCGCGGACCCGCACCGAGTGGACCGAGGGCCTGCCCTTCGAGGTGCGGATCATCGGCGACGGCGAGCAGATCCCCGACGACGTCGAGTACCTGTACTGGGTCGGCTGTGCCGGTGCCATCGAGGACCGGGCCAAGAAGGTCGCGCGGTCCTTCGCCGAGCTGCTGCACACCGCGGGCGTCGAGTTCGCGATCCTCGGCACCAACGAGTCCTGCACCGGTGACCCGGCCCGCCGGCTCGGCAACGAGTACCTCTACCAGGAGATGGCCAAGGCGAACATCGAGCTGTTGAACGAAACGGGCGTCAAGAAGATCGTCGCGACCTGCCCGCACTGCTTCAACAGCCTCGCCCGGGAGTACTCCTCGCTCGGCGGCGAGTACGAGGTCGTCCACCACACCCAGCTGCTCGGCAAGCTCGTCGAGGAGCGCAAGCTGGTGCCGATCACCCCGATCGACTCGTCGGTTACTTACCACGACCCGTGCTTCCTCGGCCGGCACAACAAGGTCTACACCCCGCCGCGGGAGATCCTCGAGGCCATCCCCGGTATCCGCGGTCAGGAGATGCACCGCTGCAAGGAGCGCGGGTTCTGCTGCGGCGCCGGCGGCGCGCGGATGTGGATGGAGGAGAAGATCGGCAAGCGGGTCAACGTCGACCGGATGGAGGAGGCTCTCGGCCTCGACCCGGACGTCGTGTCCACCGCGTGCCCGTTCTGCATCGTGATGCTGACCGACGCCGTCACGGAGAAGAAGCTCGCGGGTGAGGCGAAGGAGAGCGTCGAGGTGCTCGACGTCTCCCAGCTCCTGGCCCGTTCGCTGGTCCCGGCGGCTCCGGCAGCCCCGGCGACGACCCCGGTCGAGCCCGTCGGCTGACCGACGGCCAACCCCGCGACCCGGGGCCCTCGCCACCCGCGAGGGCCCCGGGTCGCTTGCCGTTGGACTGTCTTGCCGTTCGGGGGGGACAATCCGGACACAGAACCCCCCCGAAGGGCAAGGTAGGCCGGCCGAGGCGTGCGGGCAGGCGGGGGGCCGGGCCGGGTGGGTCAGGTGGGCGGGAGCTCGCCGTTCGGGACGGGCGCGCGGGTGAAGTCGCGGAAGGCGCGGGACGGCGTCGGACCGCGCTGGCCCTGGTAGCGGGAGCCGTAGACGGCCGAGCCGTAGGAGTGCTCGGCCGGCGAGGTCAGCCGGAACAGGCACAACTGGCCGATCTTCATGCCCGGCCAGAGCTTGATCGGCAGCGTCGCGACGTTCGACAGTTCCAGCGTGACGTGCCCGGAGAAGCCGGGATCGATGAAGCCGGCCGTCGAGTGCGTGAGCAGCCCGAGCCGGCCCAGGCTCGACTTTCCCTCCAGCCGGCCCGCCAGATCGTCCGGCAGGGTGACGACCTCCAGCGTCGAGCCGAGCACGAACTCGCCCGGATGCAGCACGAACGGCTCGTCGCCGTTGGGCGCGATGAGTTCGGTGAGATCCTCCTGCTCGACCGACGGGTCGATGTGGCTGTACCGATGGTTGGCGAAGACCCGGAACCAGCGGTCCAGCCGCAGATCGATGCTGGATGGCTGGATCAGGGCGGGGTCGTGGGGGTCGAGGCGGACCCGGCCCGCGGTGATCTCGGTCCGGATGTCCCGGTCGGACAGCAGCACGCCGTGGACGTTAGAGCATCCGCGGTCGATCTTCACCGCCCGGCCACCCGGTCGACCACCGGCCGGGGTCCGGCCGGTGGAGTGAGACGTAGCGTGACAGGGGTAGGTAGAGGCGTGTCCGCTCGGGGAACGCCCGGTCGGAACGGGGCCTCCCCGGCGCAGAGGCGGGGAATGCGAACACAGGCGGGAGAAGCATGTTCGGGCTACCCGATCACATCCAGGCGTGCCTGTTCGATCTCGACGGGGTGCTCACCAACACCGCGACGGTGCACGCGGCCGCGTGGAAGGAGATGTTCGACGACTTTCTGGAGAACTGGGCCAGCCGGTCCGGTGAACCATTCGTCCCGTTCGACATCGGTGGGGACTACGCCGAGTACGTCGACGGCCGGCCCCGGGTCGACGGGGTACGCGCCTTCCTCGCCGCCCGCCACATCCGCCTGCCCGCGGGGACCGCGGACGACCCGCCGTCCGCGCTGACCGTGAACGCCCTGGCCAACCGCAAGAACATCCTGCTCCTGGAGCGGATCAGGACCGAGGGAGTCGAGGTCTACCCGGGCTCGCGGACCTATCTGGAGGAGCTGTCGAGGCGTGGGCTGCCCCGGGCGGTGGTCTCCTCCAGCGCCAACTGCGTGGAGGTGCTGCGGTCGACCCGCCTCGACGCCTTCGTCGACGCGGTCGTCGACGGCCTGGTCGCGGCTCGAGACCACCTGGCCGGCAAGCCGGCGCCGGACACGTTCCTCGCCGGTGGTCGGCTGCTCGGCGTGCCGCCGGAGCGGGCGGTGGTGTTCGAGGACGCCCTCGCCGGCGTCGAGGCCGGTCGGGCCGGCGGCTTCGGCTACGTGGTCGGCGTCGACCGGGTCGGGCAGGGGCACGCCGAGCAGTTGCGCAAGCACGGCGCCGACGTCGTCGTCGAGGACCTGGCCGATCTGCTCGCGCCGTCCGCGCCGTCCGCGCCGTCCGCCCCCGGGCGTGGCCCGGCATGATCGACAAGGCGTCCTACCTGATCGAGCCATGGGCGATCCGGGAATCCGGCGTCGACCTCTACGATCTGGGCCGGTCCGAATCGTTGTTCGCGTTGTCCAACGGCCACATCGGGCTGCGCGGAAACCTCGACGAGGGTGATCCTCACGGCCTGCCCGGCTCCTACCTGAACTCCGTGCACGAACTGCGTCCCCTGCCGTACGCGGAGGCCGGGTACGGATATCCCGAGTCCGGGCAGACGGTCATCAACGTCACCGACGGCAAGATCATCCGATTGCTGGTGGATGACGAGCCGTTCGACATCCGGTACGGCGAACTACTGTCGCATCAGCGGATGATCGATTTCCGGGAGGGCGTGCTCACCCGCGACGTGGAATGGGTCTCGCCGGCCGGCCAGACGATCCGGGTGCATTCCGAGCGGCTGGTGTCGTTCTCCCAGCGGTCCATCGCCGCCTTCTACTACGAGGTCGAGGCGGTCGGCGAACCGGCCCGGGTCGTCATCCAGTCGGAACTGGTCGCCAACGAGCAGCTCCCGACCCGGCACGGCGACCCGCGGGCCGCCGCCGTGTTGGAGACGCCGCTGATCTCCGAGCGGCACCGCGCCGACGGGACCAAGGTCGAGACCGTGCACATCACCCGGAACAGCGAGATCCGGGTCGCCGCCGCCATGGACCACTACTTCGAGGGCCCGGACTCCCTGGGCATCTCGTCGGAAAGCGAACCCGACGCGGGTCGGGTCACCGCGACGGTCGTGCTGCTGCCCGGCCAGAAGCTGCGAATGGTCAAGTGGCTCGCGTACGGCTGGTCCGAGCAGCGGTCCCTGCCGGCGCTGCGCGACCAGGCCGTGGCCGCGCTCGTCGCCGCCCGCCAGACCGGCTGGGGCGGCCTGGTGCGCGAGCAGAAGGAGTACCTCGACGCGTTCTGGCAGCGCGCCGACGTCGAGGTCGACGGCGACCCGGAGGTCCAGCAGGCCGTCCGGTTCGCGCTGTTCCATGTCCTGCAGTCGGCCGCCCGGGCGGAGCGCCGCGCCATCCCGGCGAAGGGCCTGACCGGTCCCGGCTACGACGGGCACGCCTTCTGGGACTCCGAGACCTACGTGCTGCCGGTGCTGACCTACACCGCTCCCGACGCCGCGGGCGACGCGCTGCGGTGGCGGCACGCGACCCTGCCGCTGGCCCAGGAACGGGCCGAACTGCTGGGCCTCGCCGGCGCCGTGTTCCCGTGGCGCACCATCCACGGCGAGGAGTGCTCCGGGTACTGGCCGGCGGGGACGGCGGCGTTCCACGTCAACGCCGACATCGCCGACGCGGTCGCCCGCTACGTCAACGTCACCGAGGACGAGCGGTTCGAACGCGAGGTCGGCCTGGAGATCCTGGTCGAGACGGCGCGCCTGTGGCGCTCGCTGGGCCACCACGACCTCGACGGCCGGTTCCGCATCGACGGCGTCACCGGCCCGGACGAGTACTCGGCGATCGCCGACAACAACGTCTACACGAACCTGATGGCCCAGCGGAACCTCATCGCCGCCGCGGACGCCGCCCGCCGGCATCCCGACCGCGCTGCCGAGCTCGGCGTGGACGCCGAGGTGACCGCCTCCTGGCGGGACGCGGCCGAGGACATGTTCATTCCCTACGACCCCCATCTCGGGGTCCACCCGCAGTCCGAGGGATTCACCGAGCACCAGGTGTGGGACTTCGAGCACACCACGTCCGATCAGTACCCGCTGCTGCTGCACTTCCCCTACTTCGACCTCTACCGCAAGCAGGTCGTCAAGCAGGCCGACCTCGTGCTCGCGATGCAGCGCTGCGGTGACGCGTTCACCATGGACGAGAAGATCCGCAACTTCGCCTACTACGAGGCGCTGACCGTCCGGGACTCGTCGCTGTCGGCCTGCTGTCAGGCGGTGATGGCGGCCGAGTGCGGCCACCTCTCCCTCGCCCACGACTACCTGCGCGAGGCCGCGCTGATGGACCTGCGCGACATCGAGCACAACACCGGCGACGGCCTGCACATGGCCTCGCTCGCGGGAAGCTGGATCGCGCTGGTGGAGGGCTTCGGCGGCCTGCGCGACAGTGGCGAGGTCATCGCCTTCTCCCCCCGCCTGCCCGAGGGCCTGACCAGGCTCGCCTTCGGCCTGTGCGTGCGCGGGCGGCACCTGCGGGTGGAGGTGTCCGACGCGACGGCCACCTACACCGTCTCCGAGGGTCCGGCGATCACCCTGCTCCACCACGGCCAGACGGTGCGGGTCCAGCCCGGCGAGCCGGTGAGCCTGGACGTGCCGCCGGCCCCGGTGCTGGAACGTCCCCGGCAGCCGCCCGGCCGCGAGCCCCCCCCCAACCCCCCCCCCCCCCCCCCCGCCCCCCCGCCCCCCCCCCCCCCCCCCCCCCCCCCCCCCCCCCCCCCCCCCCCC
>NZ_JAMQQF010000256.1 GCF_023716945.1 Frankia sp. AiPs1
GGCCGGAGTGGGCGCCGCGTCGGCGCCGGCACCGGCGCGAGCACCGGGGAGCCGGCCATCGGCGCCGAGCGGGCGGACCGGCGGCATCCGCTTGATCACGAAGAACTGCTGGCCCATGCTCCACAGGTTGGTCGTCAGCCAGTAGAGCAGCACGGCGATCGGGAACCGGAAACCGAAGATCGCGAGCATCAGCGGGGAGCCGTAAAGCAGAACCTTCTGGACGATCGCCTGCTGCGGATCCACCGGCCCGGTGCGAGCCATGATCTGCCGCTGGGTCATGAAGGTGGTCAGACCCATCAGCACGATCAGCACGACCGCGAGAATCTTGACGTGGGTGCTGTTCACCCCGAGGAAGTGCACGAAGTCGCTGTCGGAACCGAACTCGCTGGCGAGCGAGATTCCGAAGACCTTGGCGGAGGCGATCTGCTCGACCTGATCCGCGGACAGCCCCACCCGGGGCCGCCAGACGAGGGCGCCGTTCGGGCCCTCGTTCATCGGGGCCAGGTGGGTGAACACGTGGAACAGCGAGATGAACAACGGGATCTGGAGCACGATCGGCAGACAGCCCAGAAGCGGGTTGCCATGCTCCTTCTGCAACGCCATGATCTCTTGCTGCATGCGGGGCTTGTCGTGCCCGTACTTCTCCCGGATCTCCTTGATCCGGGGCTGCATCATCTGCATCGTCCGCTGCGACTTCACCTGCTTGACGAACAGCGGGAAGATCAGGACACGGACGGCGATGACGAGCAGGACGACCGAGAAAGCCCAGGCGAAGAAGCTGTCGGCGCCGAAGATCGGCGCGAACCCCTTATGGAAGAAGACGATCGCGTTCGCCGCGAGATGGTAAAGGGGATTCAACAACGTTCAGACTCCTCACGACCACGGTCCGCGATCGGAACCGACGATCTCGGCCCGCGTCCCCTCGATCGGAGACGGAAAGCCATGCCTGTGGGCCGGCGCGACGGCACCGGCGGTCCGGGCGCGACCGCGCGGTTACCACGCCCCGAGACGGTCGTCACCCCTCTGGGCTTGCGAACGACTCCCGGCCCCGCGCTGGTTCCCGGATCCGCGTTCGTTCCCGGCCGCGCCCCGCCTTTCGGCGGGCCGCCGGAGGGCGGGAGCCGGTCAGACGACGGGAGCCGGTCAGACGGCGGCGGCCCATCAGACGGCGGCGGCCGGTCGGTGGGCTCGCCGGGGACCGGGTCGTACCCGCCGGCCGACAGCGGCTGGCAGCGCAGCAGCCGGCCGACGGCCAGTGCCCCTCCGCGCATGCCGCCATGGCGGCGAACCGCCGTCAGCGCGTAGGCGCTGCACGACGGCTCGAACCGGCACATGCCCGCGTTGCGGCCCGACCAGCCGGCCCGGTAGAGCCGCACGAGCCCGGCGAAGGCCCAGGACAGAGGACCACGGACCGCACCATCAGCCGTGCGGGCCACGGTCGGCAGGCGCCTGCGGGCCAGTCCGGAGGCCAGGGCGAGATCGACGACAACGGCCGCCGCCAGCGCTACGAGCAGGAACATCCCGACGGTCATCGGCCGCCACCCAACACGAGCCCCGAGGATCGGGCCGGTTGCACGGCCGTGTCATCGCCCCGACCGTCCGAGGCCGCGCGGGTGCGCAGCGCCCGCGCGAGCGCATCGTCAAGGGCCTGACCGAGCCGCTCGGAGCTGGCCGAAGCCGCCTCCGGCAGGGCGCGGACCACCAGCATCGTCCCCGGGGGCAGCCGGTCCAACCGGGCCCGCGCCTGCTCCCGCAGGCGCCGGCGCACTCGGTTGCGCACCACTGCCTTACCAACCTTGCGGCCGACGACGAAACCGGCCCGCGGCAAATCCCCACTGGTTGTCCACAAGCTGTGGACAACCAGTGGACCGGACCGGGTCCGCCGGCCCGCGGTCCCCACGCGGGCATGCTCGCCCCGGGTCCGCACGCGGGAAACCTCGGGAAGCATGTCAGCCGGGGTACAGCAGGAACCCGCCGTCAGGCGGAGAGCTCGCTGCGGCCCTTGCGACGGCGGGCAGAGACGATGGATCGACCAGCGCGGGTCCGCATGCGCAGCCGGAACCCGTGCGTGCGGGCCCGCCGGCGGTTGTTCGGCTGGAAGGTGCGCTTACTCACGTGAAGACTCCGTCTGCAAGATGGACGCGGGCGGTGATCTCCGCCGCCGAGGGGTGGGCCCCACGGCCCGCGCAAGCGCATCCCACGACAAACGAAGCGGTCTAACACCGCGGTTCGACCTAGCGTACACATGCCGGTGCCGCGGACGACCCGGCGACCGCACCCGTCCGCCCTCGCCTCAGGCCCGGCCCGCCCAACCCGGGCCGCAACCGTGGCGCGAACCGCGACCATGGTGCACCACGACCGTGGTGCGACCGTGGTGCGAACCGATGGACCCGAAGCCGCCGCGGTCCCGACTGCGGCCCACCGCGGGCGGAACCCGCCATCGACGTGACTGCTTGTAAGCAAATGCCACACGGTCGGATGCGTCGGCCCTGGCGACCTGCCCGCCGTGCCGGCGCCGGACATTCCCGTCCGGCCCCGGCACAGCCGTGCGGGCGGCGCCTTACGATCCTTGGACGACATCCCGCACACGCGGGTGCCGGACGGTGCCGGGCGGACCCGCGTTCGGGGGGCACCGCCGGCCGGGTGCACTCTGGCCTGTGGAAATCGCCTGTGGAGAGGGCGATCGGCGGGGGGCCGGGGCAGATCCGGATGACGACCCGGAGTAGGGCGCCGTACCGGGAGTGAGCCGGTTGCGCCACGCCGGAGGCCCTGCCGTGTCCATGCACAGGTTGTGGACGACGATGTGGAGAACCATCGGGACGAGGCGTGCCGGTCGCGGCCGGACCGGGACCACATCAACATCTGCGACGTACCCCCACTCATGGGGCCAGCACCGCCCGCAAACCGTACCGAACTGCCCGAGGAGCCCCCGTGTCCAACCCCCGCGCCGACTCCGTCGCCGGTCTACCTTTCGGGGAGGAACCCGCGGGCGACCCGGACCTGGCCGCGGTCTGGAGCCAGGCCGTCGCCGGTGTCGCCGACGGCGCGCTGTCCGCGCAGCAGCGTGCATGGCTGCGACTGACCCGCCCGCTCGGCCTCGTGCAGGACACCGCCCTGCTCGCCGCCCCCAACGAGTTCACCAAGGAGCTTCTCGACTCGCGGCTGCGGCCGTTCCTGTCCACAGCGTTGTCATCAGCGTATGGACGGGAGATTCGGGTCGCGGTCACCGTCGAGCACCTGCCCGACCCGGAGCCGATGAGCGGTCCGATCAGGATCGTCCGGCCGGGGGAGGGCGACGGCGGCGCGCAGCGGGACGCGGGCGGTTCCCGCGGACGCGGGTCGGGCGGCGCGGCAGCCACGGACTCCGGCCGGCGGACGGGGGATGCCGGCGCTCCGGTGAACGGCGAGCTGCCCTTCCCCGACTCCGCCGAGGGCACCCCGCCGATGCGGGTGGGCGCGGGGCTCGGCCGCGACGCCGCGCCGCTGGAGACCGAGCCCGCGCAGGCCCGGCTGAACCCGCGCTACGTCTTCGAGACCTTCGTCATCGGGGACAGCAACCGATTTCCGCACGCGGCCGCGGTGGCGGTCGCCGAGGCGCCGGCGAAGGCGTACAACCCGTTGTTCATCTACGGGGACTCCGGGCTGGGCAAGACCCACCTGCTGCACGCGATCGGCCACTACGCGCTGAAGCTGTACCCGAACACCCGGGTCAAGTACGTGAGCTCGGAGGAGTTCACCAACGACTTCATCAACTCGATCCGGGACGATCGCCAGCAGGCCTTCCAGCGCCGCTACCGGGACATCGACGTCCTGCTCGTCGACGACATCCAGTTCCTGGAGAACAAGGAGCGGACGCAGGAGGAGTTCTTCCACACGTTCAACGTCCTGCACGACGGCGAGAAGCAGATCGTCATCAGCTCCGACCGCTCGCCCAAGCAGCTCTCGGCGCTCGAGGACCGGCTGCGCAGCCGGTTCGAGTGGGGCCTGATGACCGACATCACCCCGCCGGACCTCGAGACCAGGATCGCGATCCTGTCGAAGAAGGCCGCCACCGAGCGCCTGCCCGTGCCGCCCGACGTGCTCGAGTACATCGCCACGCACATCGAGCGCAACATCCGCGAGCTGGAGGGGGCGCTGATCCGGGTCGCGGCGTTCGCGAGCCTGAACAAGTCCCACGTCGACCGCACCCTCGCCGAGATCGTGCTTCGGGACCTCATCCCGGACGCCGGCAACCCGGACATCACCGCAGCCGCGATCATGAACGCTACCGCGGCGTACTTCGGCGTCTCGATGGACGACCTGTGCGGCACCTCCCGCAGCCGGGTGCTGGTAACGGCCAGACAGATCGCCATGTACCTGTGCCGCGAACTGACCGACCTGTCGCTGCCCAAGATCGGCCAGCACTTCGGCGGCCGCGATCACACGACGGTCATGCACGCCGACCGCAAGATCCGCGGTCTGATGGCCGAACGCCGCGCCATCTACAACCAGGTCACCGAACTGACCAACCGCATCCGGGTCCAGGCCCGCCAGCCCTGACCAGGCCGTGCACCCCCGACCGCACCGCAGCAGGCCGGCGGACACCGGTCCCCAGATCCCGGACCGCGCAGTAGTGGCGAGCCCCGGCCCCTGCGGGTAAGCGGCAGGACCTTGGCGACGCCCTTCCGCCGCTCGCCACGAGCAGGGCTGTGCCGGCACGGGGCTTGGGCTGCCGGCACGGAGCTGGCGGCGGTACCGGGCTGGTGGCGCGGTACGGGGGCGTAGTTGCCGGCGCACCGGGCGGACTCTGCGCCAGCGCGCTCCGGCCGCGCCGGCTCCGGCCGCGCCGTGCGGCCCGTCGACGCCGGTTGGCCGGACTGCGGTGCGTTCTGCACGGTCTGCGGACTCGAACCGTCCAGAACGCACCGCAACAGGCTCCGGTCCGGGGGCCGAACAGCGCCGCGGCGCGGCCGGGTTCCGCCACTCCTGCGTCGAGGTGGGATGTACCTGGCTCGGCCGGGGGCCCCTTGGGGATGGCAGTTGCCGCCGGTGGACGGCCGCCGCGTGCGCCAGGACGGCGAGGCGCTCTGTAGCACACCCCGCTGGCGGCCTCGAGCCCACGGGGTGGTTCCGCCCACAGCTTGTGGAAAACCTTGTGGACATCTTGGGGGCGGACCGGTGGAAGAAGGCGTGGACAGCCTGTGGATAACTCGGGGTCGGCCTGTGGAGGGACAAAGTAGTCCCTGGGGACGACCGCTCGGCATGTGGATATCCACCGCACCAACCCACAGCTCTACCCACAGGTTTTGCACCGGCTCTTTGGGCCTCTGACCTGCGCAAACGTCGGTTATCCCCAGCATCCACAGCCCCTACTACCACCACGAACTTAATTTTTTTCTAGAAAGATCAAAAGCTTGAAGTACTAGGGGGTGTGGACAACTTTTTCGCGATCTTGCTCGAGCGCGATCTGTGCTACTTCGTGGGCTCCGGGTGAGCGTTCGTGGTGGGGCCCACCGCCCGCCGAGGCCGCCTGGCACTCTGGGATGCTGATCGGTGTTCCCGACGGGCTGACTCCGAACACCGGAGGGGACGAAGGAGGGCTAACCATGAAGTTCCGGGTGGAACGGGACGAATTCACCGAAGCGGTCGCCTGGACCGCCCGCACGCTGCCGAGCCGGCCGACCACGCAGCTGCAGGTGCTGTCGGGCCTCCTTCTCGACGCCACCGGGCCGATGCTCAAGGTCGCCGCCTACGACTACGAGGTGGCCGCGCAGGGCACGGTGCACGCGACGGTGTCGGAGGAGGGCCGCGCCCTCGTCAACGGCAAGATGCTCGCGGAGATCACCCGGGCGCTGCCGGCCGCACCGGTCGATCTCGGCATCGACGGCACCCGGCTCGTGATCACCTGTGGCAACGCCCGGTTCGCGCTGCCGATGCTTCCGGTGGACGACTACCCGGCGCTGCCGGCCATGCCCCCCGTCACCGGCCACATCGAGGGATCGGCCTTCGCGGCCGCGGTCGCGCAGGTGGCGATCGCCGCCGGGCGCGACGACACCCTCCCGGTGCTCACCGGCGTCCGTATCGAGATCGAAGGCGACACCCTCACCCTCGCCGCGACCGACCGCTACCGGCTCGCCGTGCGCTCGTTGAAGTGGCGTCCGGACAACTCCGCCGGCGAGGCGGACGCGGCGGCCCCCGCCACGGTGGCCCTCGTCCCCGCCCGCACGCTGCTGGACACGGCGAAGTCGCTGTCCGGCTCGGGGGTCGAGGTCTCGATCGCGCTGGGGACGGGCCCGTCCGGGGAAACACTCGCGGGCTTCGCGGGTTCCACCCGGCAGACGACCACCCGGCTGCTCGAGGGCCAGTTCCCGCCCTTTCGCAAGCTGCTTCCGGACAGCTCCCCGCTGATCGCCCAGCTCGAGATCGCGCCGTTGCAGGAGGCGGTCAAGCGGGTGGCCCTGGTGGCCGCGAAGACCGCCCCGGTGCAGTTGTCGTTCTCCCCGGACCATCTCGTCCTGGAGGCCGGCACCGGCGGCGAGGCGCAGGCGACGGAGACGCTGCCGGTGACCTACGACGGCCCGGAGCTCTCGGTGGCGTTCAACCCGTCCTACCTGCTCGACGCGCTCGGCGCGCTGGAGTCCGACATCGTGCGGATCGGCTTCGCCAGCGCCGAGGACCCGGCCGTCGCCGCGAACAAGCCGGCGATCCTCACCGGTAAGGCCGACGACGACGGCGAGGTGCCCGACTACCGCTACCTGCTCATGCCGATCCGCCTGCACGGGTGACGTGCACCTCACCCACCTGTCCCTCGTCGACTTCCGGTCCTACCCGTCCCTGGATCTTGCTCTTGGTCCGGGAGTGGTCACGCTGGTCGGCCGCAACGGTCAGGGGAAGACGAACCTGATCGAGGCGATCGGATACGTCGCGACGCTGGCCAGCCACCGGGTCTCCGCGGACGCCCCCCTGGTCCGCCAGGGCGCGTCGCACGCCGTGGTGCGGGCAAGGATCGTGCGCGGCGACCGGGCGGCTCTGGTGGAGCTCGAGATCGTGCCGGGGCGGGCGAACCGGGCCCGGTTGAACCGGGCCCCGGTCGGCCGGCCCCGCGACGTCCTCGGGCTGCTGTGCACGGTCCTGTTCGCCCCGGAGGACCTCGCCCTGGTGAAGGGGGACCCGGCGGGGCGCCGGCAGTTCCTCGACGAGCTGCTCATCGCCCGCACCCCGCGGATGGCCGCGGTGCTCGCCGACTACGACCGGGTGCTCAAGCAGCGCTCGACCCTGCTGCGCACGGCCGGGGCGGCCCGACGGGCCGGCGGCAAGGGTGACCTGCGCACCCTGGACGTCTGGGACGGCTACCTGGCCAGCTACGGCGCCGAGCTGCTCGCGGCCCGCCTCGCCCTCGTCGAGGCGCTGCGTCCGGGGGTGGCCGGGGCCTACGCCGCGGTGGCCGGCGCGCAGGCCGCGGTCGGGTTCGAGTACCGGGCCAGCGTGGCGGCGCCGGACCCGGTCCGCCCCGACCGCGAGCAGTGGGAGGAGGCGATCCGGGTCGAGCTGGTGGCCGCCCGCCCGCGGGAGATCGAACGCGGGCAGACTCTGGTCGGACCGCACCGCGACGACCTGCTGCTGACCGTCGACGGATTGCCGGCACGCGGCTACGCCAGCCACGGCGAGTCCTGGTCGCTCGCCCTGGCCCTGCGCCTGGCCTCGTTCGAGCTGTTGCGGGCCGACGACCGCGAGCCCGTCCTGCTCCTCGACGACGTCTTCGCCGAGCTGGACGTCCAGCGCCGGGCCCGGCTCGCCGAACTCGTCGCCCCCGCGGAGCAGGTGCTGGTCACGGCCGCGGTCGAGGCCGATGTGCCGGCCGAACTGGCCGGCACCCGCTACGTCGTGGCCGCAGGTGAGGTGCTCCGTGCCCCCTGAACGCGACGACCACCGAGCCGACCCGACCTCGGCGCCGCCCCCGACCTCGGCCCCATCTCCCAGCTCGGCCCCGTCCTCGCCCTCGGGTGGCGGGCGCGGCGCCGACCTGGCCCGGGAGATCCTTGCGCAGGCAAAGCGGGACGCCCGCGAGCGGGCCCGGGGACGTCGCGGCGGGTCACCTCGCGCCGACGGTTCCTGGTCCGGCCCCGCCGGCGGCCCCGGTCTGGCC
>NZ_JAMQQF010000257.1 GCF_023716945.1 Frankia sp. AiPs1
CCGCCACCTGCGCGGCCGGCTGGCCGGGCTGGTGGCGGCGGCCATGCTGATGACACCTCTGCTCGCCGCCTGCGACGGCGGCGGCCTGCTCGGCACGTCCAAGGCGGACGGCCCGCTCGACTGCGCCAAGTTTCAGGAGTCCACCCCCAAGGCCGGTGCCCCGCTGCTGCTGGTGCTGCTCGACGTGACCGACAACTCGGCCGCTACCGCGCAGCGCGTCTCGACCCGGCTCCAGCCCTACCTCGACACGGCGCTGAAGAACGGCGCCTACATCCGGCTCGTCGCCAGTGGTGGCACGGCGATGACGTACTCGGACTGCTTCCACGGCGACCGGATGTTCCAGATCAAACGGAACAACAACCGGCGCGAGGAGAAGGACCGGGTCGCCGCCGCCAAGGCCCTCGGCACGGAGATCGACCATGTCGTCCAGACCGAGCGGGTCAGCACGAAGGGAAGCGCGACAGGTCTGCTCGCCGGCATCAACGATGAGCTCAACACCGTCCGATCCACACCCGACGTGAAAGTCACCGACGTGACCGTCCTCGTCTGGAGCGACCTGCTCGGCACCGGTCAGGACGCCGACTGCCTCAACGTCGACGGCAAGAAGGCGTCCGCGTCCATCGCCGAGGCGCTGGTAAAACGGTGCTTCGAAACTCAGCAGATCACCGCGGTGGGCAACGACAAGGTCCGGTTCCTCGGGGTCAACGAGGGCGCGGCGGATCGGCCGCAGCAGGATCTCGCCCGCTATCTCAAGGGCGAACTGTGTCGACGGATCAGCAGTGACTGCAGCTAGCTCCACCATCCCGACTGACCCGACCGTCCTGACTGACCCGACCATCCCGACTGACCCGACGATCCCAGCCGCCCGTCCGGTCGCGCCCGTCGCGCCCGTCGCGGCAGCCGCCGAACTTCCGGAGCACCCCGTCCGCAACCGCCGCAGCACGCACCACGCCGATCCATCCGAACCGCTGCTGGCCACGACGGCGCCGGTGAAACTCAAGCCGAGGAGACGACCGATGGGCGTTCTACACGAGCCCGAGGACCAGCACTTCAGCCCGGCATTGATGCGCTCGACGGTCGTGATCACCGGCTGCCTGGTCATGCTCGCGGTGCTGGAGATCTGGGTCTGGTTGACCCTGTCGTCCTCATTCGCCAAGGTCTCCGTCACCGGATCGATGATCGTGACGGCGCTCAGCTTCTTCATCACCGGCAACACGTTCCGGCTGCGCGACATCCGGCGCCGGGTGGGCAACCGGGCGCGGGCCGGCCGAATCGCCCCGATCGACGCGCTGTCGACCCTGCCGCCGCGGGAGACGATCGCCCGCCGCTTCATGCTCGGCACCGTCGGCGCCGTGGTCGGCGTCGGCACCCTCGTGCTGACCATGGTCTTCTCCGGCGACGAACAGCAGGGGGCGCGCGAGGCCATGGTCGCCTCGGTGCTCGGCATCGTCTGCGCCATGCTCTGCTTCGTCGGCGGCACCTTTGCTCGCCCCATCGACTGACCCGCTCGTCCCCATCGACTGACTTGCTCGTCCCCATCGACTAGTTGCTCGTCCCCACCCGACCAACCGCCCATCGGATCGGAAAAGTAGGAGCCTGAAACGGTGCTGCGCAGGGGAAACCAGCCAGGGCGTCTGGCCAAGCAGCTCATCCGCCGGGTGGGAGACGCCGACATCGCGCTGGCGGGTGCGGAGACCCGCCCCAAGGTCCTCAAGAGCCTCGAGGAGGCGGAGGTCCAGGAGGTTCGGGCCTCCGTCCGGGCCGACGGGCGGACCCTGGAGGAACTGATCGCCGAGCTCCGAATGGAGATCGACTCCCGGGCCGAACGCCGCGAGCGGCGAACCGAGCTGATCAAGAACAAGGTCGAGCAGGGCCGGTTGTGGCGCAGCGTCGGGGTGCAGGAGCGCATCCCGCAGATGGCGTTGGCGGGGCCGGCCCGCACGGTCGTCCTGACCCTGCTCGCCGCCCTGGACTTCTACGTCTTCGCCCAGTCCTACGCGGTGCTCGCCGACGTCGGCGGCTACGGCCCGGAGTGGTGGCTTGGCGGCCTGCTCGGCGTCGCCGTCTTCATCGCCGGGGTGGCGCTCGCGCACGGGATCAAGGCGTCCATCCTCGCCCGCGCCCAGAAGCAGATGCTCACCGATGCCGACGCCGGCCGCTTCAAGATCGAGCTGGACGTCCGCGAGCAGCTCGTCGAGTCGAAGTCATCGCCGCTGGCGCTGAGCCTGACCACGGCGATCTTCCTGCTGCTGTCGATCGCCGGGGTGCTCGTGCGCACGCAGGGCACGGCCGGCGAGAGCACCGGCGGCGCGGTGATCCTGTTCCAGGCGCTGATCCCGCTGGTCGCCGTGGCGGTCGAGCTGTACCTGCACGACCCGACCGAGCGCGACGAGCCGATGCCGAACATCGTCGACCGGCGGCTCGAGCGGCGCCTGGCCAAGGCCGAACGCCGGCTGCGCATCGTCGCCGCCCAGGTCGAGGCGAAGGTGTCGCAGATCGAGAAGCTCTACCGGGTGGAGGAAGCCATCCTGGACGTCGAGCAGAAGGACATGGGTCTGCGCCACACCACCGACCTGGTGCTCGGCGGCGGCCACATCCCGACCGTGCCAACGAACGGGCGGGTCGCCGAGGTGGACCGCGACCAGCTCGAGAAGACCATCAAGATGGCCCGCCGGTCCTGACCCCACTGCAGCTCAGGCAGCTCAGGCAGCTCACGGCGGCTCAGGCGGCTCACTGCGCGACGGTGACCGCCTTGCGGTAAAGGTCGCGGCGGTCCAGCACGTCCAGCAGCGCCGTGGCCAGGTCGGGGTAGGTGATGCTGCGCGCCTTCGGCAGCGGCGCCTCGGCGACGAGGCGATAGTCCCCGGTGGCGGGCCGGGCGAGCAGCCTCGGCGGGCGCACCGCGATCCAGTCGGCGTCGCTGGCCCGCAGGATCTCCTCCATCCGCCGCATGTCGGCGTAGGCCGCGCCGAAGAACCGGTCGAGCACGGGCATCATCACCCGCCGCTGCACGAAGGGCAGCTCGCCACGCGGCCCCGCCGGCGTCGCGGAGATCACGGCGATGGTGCGGATCCCGGCGGCCCGCATGGCGGCCAGCAGGTTGCGGGTGCCGGCGGAGTAGACCGTCGTCGGCTCCCGGCCGGCCGCGGCGCCCAGCGCCGAGACGACGGCCTCGACCCCGGCGAACACCGGGACAAGCTGATCCCGATCGAGCACGTCGGCCCCGACGACCTCCAGGCTGTCGTGCCGCGCCGTCACCGCCTCGGGCCTGCGCGCCACCGCTGTCACGCGGTGCCCGCGGGCCAGTGCCTGTTCGACCACCAGAGCTCCGGTCCGCCCCGTTGCGCCCACGACTGCGATCTTCATCCCGACCAGCTCCGTTCGTCGCATCACCCAGAAGGGGCCCCTCAAGTGATTGTCACCTTACATGACAATCACTTGAGCACCTAGACTCGACACCCGTGAGCGATCTCCCGGCGGCCTCCTACGCCACCTCCCTGCCGTTCCTGCTGTCCCAGGTCGGCGCGCGCGCGGGGCAGTTGTTCGCCGCTCGGCTGGCCCCGCTGGGAGTCTCGCCGCGGGCGTTCGGCGTCCTGAGCAATCTGACCGGGACATCGGGCCGCACCCAGCAACAGCTCGCCGACGCACTCGGTATGCACCGCAACAACATGGTCGGCCTGATCGACGAGATGGAGGCGGCGGGCTGGGTGCGCCGACACCGCAGCGCGCAGGACCGGAGGGCGTTCGAGATCCGGCTCACCCCGGCCGGCGCGGTGCTGGTGGACCAGGTCACCGCGTTGATCCCGCCGATGGAGGCGGAGATCGTCGGCGACCTGACCCCGGACGACCGGCACGCCCTCGTCGACCTGCTGGTCCAGGTGGCCGCGACGCTACAACTGGACCCGGGGATCCATCCCCACCTGCGGGCCCGCTCCCGCTCCGCCTGCGCAGCGCCCGACTCGCCCGCGTCTGACTCGACGGATTCGCGGAACTAGGCGACTCCCGGTTCAGACCGCGGGGTTGACCGGGTCACCCGGCGGCTCCGCGGCAGCCGGCGGCTCCGCGGCGGCCGGCGTCGGTCGGCTGGCGGCGTGGGCGCGCTGGGCGCCGATCCAGGCGTTCATCACAGCCCAGTGCATGGTGAGCCACTGCCGTTGCCCCGTCGCGGCGCTGGGGATCTCCGCCGCAGGCACCCACCACCAGCGCAGCAGCAGCGGCGCCGCGAACGGCAGCGCCCGCCAGACCTCGCCGGGCTCGCTGAACTCGTCCAGGCCGGCATGCGCGACGATCATCGTGGCGGCGATCCGGCCGGTGGCGAGCGCGGCCAGCACCCCGGCCGGCCGCGGCGGCAGGACGGCGTCGAGATCCTCGGCGACCGCCGCCCGGTCCCACTGGCCGCGCGCCCGCAACCGGGCGATCAGCCGGCGCCGGCGCAATGGCGTGAAGTTCGCGCCCTCCGGAAAGATCACGAGCGCCTCGCCGGCGCCCAGGTCGCGCGCGAGCTCGCCGATCCGGCCGGCCGCGTGGTCGTCCGACCCGTCGTTGCGCAGGAAGCAGGCGCCGAGCCGGCCGAGCAGGATGTCGATCGCCGGGTCGAGCTGGAGCCGGTCGATCAGCACCACCCGCGGGATGCGGTGATAGCGACTGAGCAGCAGGTGGACGAGCACGAACGAGTCGCCCGGTCCGGCATGCCGGCTGAGCACGAGGACGGGCCCCGAGCCGGCGTCGGCCGTCCCCACTGGCGGCTCGGTGACCTCCAGGCGCAGCCCGACGAGCCGCCGGGCGGCTGCGACCAGCACGGCGAGCGTTCGGCGCAGCAGCCACAGGTGCGCGGTCTCCCACCGACCGCCGAGAGCCGGCCGGGCCAGCCACAGCCCGAACGTGACGACGATCAGCACCGCCTCGGCGCTCAGGTAGACCGCGACGAGCAGGGCCGCCCGCGGCAGCCGCAGCCGGCGGTCGACCGGCGCACTGAGCAGGCCAAGCGCGGCGAGTGCCACCCCGACCAGCGCCAGCGCCGCTGCGAGCGGCACGAACAACGGGTCGACCACGAATCGGCGGATCGCCCACGGTGGCACGCCCACGGCGTCAACCTCCAGGTCAGGACACGTCCAGCGGCCGGGTGCGGCCGCCGGCGGTGAGGTCGAGGTAGGCGGCAGTGGCCTGCCGGGCCTGCTGGATGCGCCGGTTCAGGCCCGAGGTGGAGCGGTAGCGCAGTGGCACCAGCGGGGCACCGCGCTCTCCGACCGGCAGCACGTGGACGGCGACCCCGCTGGGCAGCCGGGCCATCGCCTCGGTGAAGCCGCGCCGGCGGGCGATCTCGAAGGCGACCAGGCCGGCCTCCCACGGCCAGCGCGGCGGCCGCAGCGGCCGTTCGATCCGGCCGACGTGCAGGACGTAGACCGTGTGGGCACCGAGCTCCACGGCCCGGCCGACCGGGTTGCTGTCGACGATCCCGCCGTCGATGAAGTGCTCCTCGCCGATGCGCACCGGCGGCAGCAGCGCCGGGACCGCGCAGGAGGCCAGCACGGCCTCGACGAGCGGCCCGCGGTCGAACCAGTGCGCGGCGGCCCGTTCGATGCTCGCCGCGACGCACTGGAATCGCACCGGCAGGTCCTCGATCGGCTCGGCCGGCAGGTGCGTGCGCAGCAGCGCGCGCAGCGGGGCGTTGGAGTGCAGGTGGCCGTGTTGGACGACGGTGGCCAGCCGCCGGGCCGGGCCGCCCGCGAACACGTCGGAGATGCCGAGCTGCGACCACAGATCGGTCAGCCGGTCGATCGTCGCGGGCGCGGGTTCGGCCGCCACCGCGGCCCCGTTGATCGCGCCGACGGAGGTGCCGACCACCAGGTCGGGCAGGATGTCGGCGTCGAACAGGGCGGCCAGCATGCCGACCTCGCTCGCGCCGAGGATGCCGCCCCCGCCGAGGACGAAGGCCACCCCAACCCCGGCAGCCGCATCCGCCCCGCCGGCCGCATCCGTTTTACCCGCCGCATCCGCCCCGCCGGCCGCATCCGCCTGCACGCCCACCGCCCGCCCGGGCCGGAGTTCCGGCCGTTCATCCCGACCCGCCGATGTCGCGTCCACCCACACCCCATCCACCGAACCGCTCGCCTGTGCCGGACCGCCAGTCCCACGCCGACCGCTCGCGGTCCGTGGCGGCGATCGATCACCTCCTTCCCCGATCCGGGCCGGCCGACCCGTCCGAATCCGGATCGTCGGCCAGAGCCGGACGGGACCGGACGGGACCGACGCAGCCACGCCGCCGGTGCCCGTCCGCCAGGGATCGACCCCGGGCAGGGAGAATGAGCGGCATGCTTTCGGACGACGACGTGGATGAGATCGTCTTCAGGGCGGCGGGCAGCGGCGATCACCGCGGCGCGGCGGGCACCCTGGAGACACTGGCCGAGCGGCCCGACGCCCACAGCGAGACGATCACCCGGGCCTCCCTGCTGGTCGACGCGGGCAGCCAGTACGGGCTCGTCCAGGACTGGCGCGAGGCGGTCCGCTGCTACCGCGCCGCGGTGGCCGACGGCAGCGCCTGCCCCGTCGATCCCCGCGTCTGGCTGCACGACGGGCTGCTGCGCGACGGGCAGGCCGAGGAGGCCAGCTCGCTACGGGCGGAGCTGAAGGCGGCGAGATCGGCCGATCCGGGCGTGTACGAGGCGGTGGCCGAGAGCCTGGAGGCGGTCGGCCTGCTCGACGACGCCCACACCTGGTTCACGATGGGCTATCACCGCTGCGAGCGGGCCCCGGTGCCGGACTTCCTGCTCGACCTTCTGCTCGTCGGGCGCCGCCGGGTGCGGGTGGCGCTCGGCCATCCCAGCGATGCCCTAGACGAAGTCGCCGAGGACTACATGGAAACTGTGGGCGGCTGAGGCGTGACCGTGGCCGGCGCAGACGTGACATGGCCGGCAGAGACATGGCCGGTACCGGCTCTGACGTGGCGGACAGGGAAGACAGCGGCCCCGCCACGTCGTTGCACCACGTCGTGAAACCGACCCGAAGCGTCCCCCTGTCCGTGCTGGACCTCGTCCCGGTCGGCACCGGGACGACCCCCACCGATGCGGTCCGCGGGTCGCTCGAACTCGCCCGACACGCCGAACGGCTCGGCTTCACCCGGTACTGGCTGGCGGAGCACCATGGCATGCCCGGCATCGCCAGTTCGGCGACATCGATCCTCATCGGCCAGGTGGCCGCGGCCACCAGCACGATCCGGGTGGGTTCGGGCGGCGTGATGCTGCCCAACCACGCGCCGCTGGCCGTCGCCGAGCAGTTCGGCACGCTCGGAGCCCTGTTCCCCGGCCGGATCGACCTGGGGATCGGCCGGGCCCCGGGCACGGATCCGGCCACCGCCCGGGCGCTGCGGCGCACCGCCGGGCTGCTCCCCGTCGACGATTTTCCCGAGCAGCTCGCCGAGCTGACCACCTTCCTCGCCGGCGGCGACTTCGCCGCCGACCATCCGATGCGCGGCGTGCACGCGTTCCCGCAGTCCCCGGCGCCGCCGATCTGGCTGTTGGGGTCCAGCGGCTACAGCGCCAAGGTGGCCGGGATGCTGGGCCTGCCGTTCGCCTTCGCGCACCACTTCAGCTCGGCGAACACGGTGCCGGCGCTCGATCTGTACCGCCGGTCGTTCCGCCCCTCGCCCGGCCGGGAGCAGCCGTACGCGATCGTGGCCGCCGCGGTGGTCTGCGCTGAGGACGACGAGCGCGCCGAATGGCTCGCCGCGCCCCTCCGGCTGGCGATGCTGCGGATTCGCGGCGGCCGTCCCGGCGTCTTCCCCTCCCCCGAGGAGGCCGCCGCGCACACCTGGACCCCGCAGGAACGGGCCGCGGCCGAGAACGCGACGGGGTCGCACATCGTCGGTTCCGCCTCGACCGTCCGGGCCGGGATCGACGCTCTGCTCGACGTGACCGGCGCCGACGAGATCATGATCACTACGAACATCCACCGGCTGGCGGACCGGATCCGCTCCTACGAGCTGGTCGCCGAGCTCGGCGGCCTGATCCCGGCCGACCCCGTCGCTGCGGCGTTCGCTCCGGCGGGGGCGTCCCGCTCACGCTGACCGGGCTCGCCGACGCCTGGCCGGGCGGCCGGCGGTGCACAGCCGCCGCC
>NZ_JAMQQF010000258.1 GCF_023716945.1 Frankia sp. AiPs1
CCTGGGAACCGGGCAGACGGGGTCGGTGACGCGTCGGGCGCGCCGCCGTCCCGCCCGGGGGCAGAACGCTCGCGGGCAGAACGCTCGCGGGCGCCCGGCCGGGGCGTGGCTGCCCGATCCGGTGGTGGTGCTGCGCGACGGGGAGTGGGTGGTCCGCCCGGTCACCGGGGCGGCGACGGCGAAGGTCTACCGGTGCCCCGGGTGTGACCACGAGATCAACCCGGGCACCGCCCACCTGGTCGTCTGGCCGCCGGAGCGCGTCGAGGACCGGCGGCACTGGCATCGGCCGTGCTGGGATCGCCGCTGCCGGGCGGCGCGCCTACCGTCGCAGGGCGCCGGCTGAAGGCGCGCCCGCCCGAATCGGCCTCGGGGGTCAGTCGCGGGTTCAGGCGCTGCGCATGCTCGCGGGCGCGGGCAGCGCCGTCGTCTCCGCGCCGATCGCCTTGCGCTCCTCGATCGGCGCCGCCTCGATCGAGGCGATCGAGGCGCTGGCGGCGGTGAGCTTGTCGCGCAGGGCGCCAAGCTGGGCCGTCACCTGCTCGCGCAGGGCGGCGAGCTGGGTCGTGACCTGCTCGCGCTGACGTTCCAGATCGGCCAGTCGGCGCTTCGACTCGTCCTCGGCCGCCGCCGCGGTGGACCGGGCGCTCTCGACGATCCGCTCGGCCTCGGCGCGGGCCGTCGAGACGATCGAGGCGGCATGCTCGTCGGCCTCCCGCAGCGTCTTCTCCCGGGCGGCCTCGGCCTCGGTGACGATCCGGCGGGCCTCCTCGAGCTGGGCGTCGGCCTCGCGGGTCCGCTCGGCGCGGACGGTGGCCGCCTCCTCCTCCGCGAGCTGGAGGATCTGGGTGACTCGGCCGCCGAACTCCTCCCAGGCGGGTCGGTTCGCGGCCAGGTCGTCGCGCACGCGAGCTGCCTCGGTCGCCGCCTCCGAGGCGGCGGCCTCGGCCGCGGCCCGGTGCGCCTCGGCCTCGCGGAGCTGCTCGACGAGCCAGTTCACGTGGTGGGTGACCTGATTGGGGTCGTAGCCACGGCGGACCAGATCGAAGGCTGGGGGCCCGTCGGTCTCGCCGGCCATCGGGATGAGATCCGTGTGTTCGGTCATAGGACCCCAGCATCTCAGACCGTCAATGTGTACGTGACGCCAGCCGGGCATCGGGCCCGTCGCGATTTCCTCGGCTACACGCCACGGAACCGGTTGATTGCGGTCAGGTGGCGGGCGCGGAACTCCTCGTTGCGGATACCCAGCCCGTCGGTGGGTGCCAGGCAGAGCACGCCGACCTTGCCCTGGTGAGCGTTGCGGTGCACGTCATGGGTGGCCTGCCCCGTCTCGATGAGCGGGTACACCCGGGAGAGGGTGGGATGGATCATGCCCCGGGAGATGAGCCGATTGGCCTCCCAGGCCTCCCGGTAGTTGGCGAAGTGGGAGCCGACGACACGCTTCAGGTTCATCCACAGATATCGGTTGTCGTACTCGTGCAGGAAGCCACTGGTGGAGGCGCAGGTTGCGATAGTGCCGCCACGGCGGGTCACGAAGACGGATGCGCCGAAGGTCTCTCGCCCGGGGTGTTCGAGCACGATGTCCGGGTCGTCGCCGCCGGTGAGTTCGCGTATGCGCCGGCCGAGCCGTTGCCATTCCCGCGGATTCTGCGTGCGTTCGTCGCTCCAGAACCGGTAGTCCTCCGCCGCCCGATCGATGACGAGCTCGGCCCCGAGGGATCGACAGATCTCCGCCTTCGCCGGCGACGACACGACGCAGACCGGGATCGCCCCGCCGCGCAGTGCGAGCTGGGTGGCGTAGGACCCCAGTCCCCCGGACGCCCCCCAGACCAGGACGACGTCGCCCTGCTTCATCCGGGCACCGTTGGCGGAGACGAGCTGACGGTAGGCGGTGGAGTTGACCAGCCCCGGCGCGGCCGCCTCCTCCCAGGTGAGATGGCCCGGTTTGGGCATGAGCTGGTTCGCCTTGACGAGAGCCAGCTCGGCCAGCCCACCGAAGTTCGTCTCGAAACCCCAGATTCGTTGCTCCGGATCCAGCATCGTGTCGTTGTGACCGTCGGCGCGTTCCAACTCGACCGACAGGCAGTGGGCCACGACCTCGTCCCCGGGGGACCAGACGTGTACGCCGGCTCCTGTCCTCAGCACGACTCCGGCCAGATCGGAACCCACGACGTGGTAAGGCTGGTCATGGCGGGAAGCGAGGGGAGATGTCCGCCCGTAGCGTTCGAGGAAGCCGAACGTGGACATCGGTTCGAAGATCGACGTCCACACTGTGTTGTAGTTCACCGAGGAGGCCATGACCGCCACGAGGGCCTCGCCGGGACCCACCTCGGGCGTGGGCACCTCGTCGACGTGCAGGGAGCGGCGCGGGTCCTTGTCCTGGGACGGGACGCCGTCGAACATCCCGGTCTCGTCGCGGCGCACGACCACGCCGCGGTAGAACTCCGGGACCGCGAACGCGGCGAACTCCGCTCGCCGGTCGGGGGACGGTGGCGTCTGGGCGAGGATCGCTTCGAGGATGTCCTTCACGATCGGCCTCCGGCGGTGCGTGATCGAGGGCGTGTGGCGGGCGGCACAGGCAGTCGGGCGAGTGGCCCGGGCAGTCGGACGAGTGGCACAGGCAGGTGGATGGGCGGCACAGGCAGTCGGACGAGCGGCCCGGGCAGGTGGACGGGTCGCACAGGCAGTTGACCGGGCGGCACAGGTAGTCGGCTGGGTGGCACACGACGTCGACAGGGCGGCAGAGATAACCGATGGGTACGGAGACGGGGTCGCGGGATGTGGGGGCTGTCTGTTTGGTGCGCGACGCGATAGAACTTTCGGGACAACTTCGAGTGCTCGGTCCGCGTCCAACGTGGTGTGACCGCGCCCATGACAGTCGTGGAGGGGTGGCGGCCCGTGCCTGCGCGGAGCGACGCCGCCCGTAGCGACGTCGCGCGGGACGCGGACGCCGCCCTGACCGCCCTTTACTCCGAGCATTACCGGTCGTTGGTGCGTCTTGCCGCGTTGCTGCTGGATGACGTGGGTCTGTGCGAAGAGGTCGTCCAGGACGCCTACATCCGCGTCCACGGGGCCTGGGGACGCCTCCAGGACCGGGACAAGGCCCTGGCCTACCTTCGGCAGACCGTCGTCAATCTCGCACGTTCCACGCTGCGTCGTCGACTCGTCGCTCTCAAGCATGCCCCCAAGCCCATGCCCGATGCCGCCAGCGCCGAGGAGGGGGCCTACTCTCTCGTCGAGCGAGCCGCCGTTATCCAGGCACTGCGAGAGCTGCCGCGGCGCCAGCGGGAGGCGGTCGTCCTGCGCTACTACGCCGACATGTCCGAGGCGGACGCGGCGGCGGTGATGGGCTGCAGCGTCGGCTCCGTCAAGGCCTACACCTCTCGAGGGCTGTCGGCCTTGAGCGGCAAGCTGGAGGGCCTACGGTGAGCGCGTTGGAACCGGACGAGCTCACTCGGCTGCTGACCGAGGCGATCGAGCCCATCCGGCCATCCCCGGACGCCTACCGGCAGATCCGCGCCGGCATCGCCCGTCGGCGCCGCTGGCGCATCCCCGTGTTCACCCTCGGCGGGATGGTCATGGCGGCGCTCATCGGGCTGGCGGTGGTGGCCATCCGGCCGAGCCCGTCGAGCCAGGTCGTCGAGCCGGCCGCGCCGCCGGTCCAGCCGAGCACAGCCAGCGAGCCGAGCCGGGCGGCGACCGTGCCGTCGCTGGGCGGCGGGGGGCACTCCAGTTCCGGCGGCACCCACGGGTCGACCCCGGGTTCGGCCACCCGCCCGCCGACGAGCCCGCTGCCGACCCGGCCGACCCAGTCGGTGTCCTCGCCGCCGGCGACCCCCACCAGCACGCAGTCGTCCACACCGGTGAGCACGACCGGCCCGGGCAGCCCGCAGTTGCCCACCCCGGTGGCGAAGCCGGCCGGGGTGAACGACATCGACGGCGACGGCCAGCCCGACACGGTCGCCGTGGACGGTACGAATCTGCGCGTCCGGTTCTCCCGAGACGGCCAGCAGGCCAGGGTTCCCCTCGCCAGCATCGTCACCCCGCTGAACAGCGCGGTCGTCGACATCGACGGTGACGGCTTCGGCGAGCTGCTGGTGCAGACCCAGGTCGCCAACGGGACGAAGAGCTACGCCCTGCTGCGCTATGTCAGCCTCGACGAGCTGGTCGCGGTCACGCCGCCGAGCGGCCTGGCTCTCGGCGCCGGCGTCCACGGCAACTCCGGACTCGGCCTGCGTTGCGCCGACAGGACCCTGCAGATCAGCACCGGCACCTCGACCGACGGAACCCAGTTCAGCGTCGTCACCACGACGCTGGGGTTCACTCCCGACGGCCTGACCGTCCAGGACACCGCCACCAGCACGGTGCGGCTGCCGGCGGATCCCTCCCCCTTCGTGGTGGCCTGCGGCGCGCTGTCCTGACCGGGGCCGGGCGGCGGGATCCCGCCGCCCGGCCGCCGCGGGGCGGGACCGGCCGCTCATGGCGTGCGCCGCCGGGCCGGGCACCAGAGTCAAGATCACGTTATCGTGGTGTTGCAGGTGCCCGTGGGGTGAGCGCACCGGCCGTACCGACGTGACCGCGGTCCCAGGGGTACGTCCGGAGCCGACTCGCGGGAGGACGTCGGCGAGGATCTTCCCACCAGAGTGATTGAGGAGGCAGCCATGCCTGGTTCCGTGATCGTGGCCGGCGCGCGGACACCGATCGGGAAGCTGTCCGGGGCGCTGAAGAGCTTCACCGCGACCGATCTGGGCGGCATCGCGATCAAGGGTGCACTGGAGCGGGCCGGGCTGTCCGGCGACGCGATCCAGTACGTCATCATGGGGCACGTGATCCAGGCCGGCACCGGCCCGATCACCGCCCGGCAGGCGGCCGTCGCCGCCGGCATCCCGATGACGGTGCCCGCGGTCACGATCAACAAGGTGTGCCTGTCCGGCCTCGACGCGATTGCCCTCGCCGACACCTACATCGCCAGCGGCGAGTACGACCTGGTCGTCGCCGGTGGGATGGAGTCCATGACCGGGGCGCCGCACCTGCTGCGCTCGATGCGCGCCGGGGTGAAGTACGGCGCGGCCGAGGCGCTCGACGCCATCGACCAGGACGCCCTGTTCTGCGCCTTCGACCAGATCTCCATGGGCGCGAGTACCGAGCGTTACAACGGCTCGCTGAACATCTCCCGCGCCGAGCAGGACACCTTCGCCGCCCGGTCGCACCAGCGGGCCGCCGCCGCCGCCAAGAACGGCCTGTTCGACAACGAGATCGTCCCCGTCTCGGTGCCGCAGCGTCGCGGCGAGCCGCTCGTCGTCAGCCAGGACGAGGGCGTCCGGGCCGACACCTCCGCCGAGGCGCTCGGCAAGCTGCGTCCGGCGTTCGGCAAGGACGGCACCATCACCGCCGGGTCCGCGTCGCAGATCTCCGACGGGGCGGCCGCGGTCATCGTGGCCAGCCGGGCCAAGGCCGAGGAGCTGGGCCTGCCGATCCTCGCCGAGGTCGGCCACCACGGCTTCGTCGCCGGCCCCGACACCTCGCTGCAGTCCCAGCCGTCCAACGCCATCCTCGCCGCGCTGGCCAAGGAGCGGCTCACCCCCGCCGACCTCGACCTCGTCGAGATCAACGAGGCGTTCGCCGCGGTCTCCATCCAGTCCATGCGCGACCTCGGGATCAGCTCCGACATCGTCAACGTCAACGGCGGGGCGATCGCCATCGGCCATCCGCTCGGCGCGTCCGGCGCCCGCATCGCCCTGACCCTGCTCAACGAGCTGGCCCGGCGCGGCGGCGGGATCGGCGCGGCCGGCCTGTGCGGCGGCGGCGGCCAGGGTGACGCCCTGATCCTGCGCGTCCCGGCGGCGTGACCATCGGCTCCGCCGCGGGGGTCGGTCGCGCGCGGGGTCTGCCCGACCCTGCTCGCGGTCCGGTCACGGCGGAGCTGGCCGGGGCGGAGCTGGCCGGAGCGGATGTGGCCGGGGCGGATGTGGCTGCGGCGCAGCTGGTCGCGGCGGCCGTCGGCGGTGATCGGCGGGCGCTCGCGCGGCTGCTTTCCGCGGTGGAGAACACCCCTCGGTGGTGGCCCGAGATCGGCGCGGCGCTGGCCGGGCATGTCGGCGGCGCGCAGACAGTGGGCCTGACCGGCGCCCCGGGGGTCGGCAAGTCGACGACCGTCACCGCGCTGGTGCGGGCCTATCGCCGCGCCGGGCGCCGGGTGGGGGTGCTCGCGGTCGACCCGTCCTCGCCGTACTCCGGCGGCGCGCTGCTCGGCGACCGGGTCCGGATGACCGAACACGCCGGTGATCCCGGGGTGTTCATCCGCTCCCTGGCCAGCCGTGGGCGCCTCGGTGGGCTGGCGGCCGCGGCCGCGCAGGCCCTGCGGGTCCTCGACGCGGCCGGGTTCGACGTCGTCATCGTCGAGACCGTCGGCGTCGGCCAGGCGGAGATCGACATCGCCGCGCTCGCGGACACGACCTGCGTCCTGCTCGCGCCCGGCGCGGGCGACGACGTGCAGGCGGTCAAGGCCGGCCTGTTGGAGGTCGCGGATGTGCTCGTCGTCAACAAGGCGGACCGGCCGGGCGCGGCCCGCACCGTCGCCGACCTGACCGCGATGACCCGGATGCGCGCCGACGCCCGACGGCCGGCGGTGGTCCGCGTCGCCGCGACCCTGGGCGAGGGCATCGACGAACTCGTCGAACGCATCGCCGCGCACCGGCAGGATCTCGCCGCGACCGGTGAGCTCGACCGTCGCCGGCTGGCTCGCGCCGCCGACGAGATCCGCGGGCTGGCGCTGACCGCGTTGCAGGACCGCCTGGCGGCCCCGCCGCACGACGCGCGCCTGGCGGAGCTCGCCGGTCAGGTCCTCGCCGGTGTGGCCGACCCCTGGACGGCCGCAGAACGCCTTCTCGAGGACATCGCGGCGCAGCCGGCTCACTGACGGTCCGGCCGACCGGCACGTTCCCGCACCCGCACCCGCACCCACCACGGCGCGCCGCGTTCCGCCACGGCGCGCCGCGTTCCGCCACGGTGCTGCGTCCCGCCACGGTGCGGCGAGTTGTGGGGGAGGATCTGCCGATGAGCCGCCTCGACGACCCGACGACGTCCGCCGACGAGCTGATCGACGCCCTCGGCCTCGAACCTCACCCGGAGGGCGGCTGGTACCGCCAGACCTGGGCCAGCCCCGATCTCGTCACGGCGCACGGCGGACAGCGGCCCGCGATGACCTCCATCCTGTTCCTGCTGCGCCCGGGTGAGGTGTCCCGGTGGCATCGGGTGGCCTCGGCCGAGATCTGGCTCTGGCAGGGTGGTGGCGCCCTTGAGCTCACCCTCGGCGGAACGGATCGCCGGCCCTCGCCGGGCCGCACAGAACTGCTCGGGTCGGCGGCGGCGGCCGGCGAGGTGCCGCAGATCGTCGTCCCGGCAGGGCAGTGGCAGACGGCCGCGCCCCGCGACGGGCGGCACGTTCTCGTCGGCTGCGTCGTCGCGCCCGGCTTCGACTGGGCCGACTTCGAACTCCTCGCCGACTAGCTGGGAGCGGGTCAGCGGGGAGCGGTCATCGCGGCGGTGAGGGCGGTCGCGGCGGCAATGAGACTCGCCGGGTCCAGCGGGAGGGCGAGGATGTCGACCGCCCCGGCCCGGCGCAGCATGGTGCGCTCGCGGGGGTCGGTGTCCTCGGTCAGGACGAACGCCGGAATGGCGGCCGTGGTGGGGTCCGCCGCGAGTTGAGCGAGTAGTTCGGGCGCGGTCGCGTCGGGCAGGTCGCGGTCGAGCAGGATGAACGCCGGCCGCGCGCGGCGCACCGCGTCGAGAGCGAGGGCCGCCCGCGGCACGGTGACCGGATCGGCAGCGAGGCTTTCGGTAAGCATGTCCGTGACGGCCGCCCGCACGGCCGGATCGCCGCTGACGTGCACGACCCGCAGTCCGTCGGGAGCCGCCCGCCGCCCGGCCCCGCCGGCCCCGCGCCCCCCCCCCCCTCGACCGTCGTCGCGGGCAGGCTGTGCACGATGTCCGCCAGCAGCCGACCGGGCACCAGCACCCGGCCCGGCTCCTCGACCGCCGCCGCCACCGGCGCCCGCACGGCCACCTCGGTGTCGAAGGCGCAGACGAGCAGGTCGGCGCCCGGCTGCGGGC
>NZ_JAMQQF010000259.1 GCF_023716945.1 Frankia sp. AiPs1
GGCGGGGAGGCCCCGGGCGGGGAGGCCCTGGGGCGGGAGGCCGCGGCGACGCCCGGCCGGCCGTAGGCCTCGGGTCGGTTCCGGCGGTGGCGCTCGCGGTTCAGTGTGTGAACCCGGGTGCTCGTTCGGCCACCGCATGCACGGCCTGCGCGAGCAGGCCGACGGCGGTCGGGATGTCCTCGGCGCGGATGCCCGCGTAGGACAGGCGAAGGTGGCCCGCCTCCTGCTCGCCGATGGTGAAGAACCGGCCCGGAGCGACCGCGACCCCGAGCCGCCCGGCGCTGGTCGCCACCGCCAGGTCGTCGATCCCGTGGGGCAGGCGCAGGAAGAGGTTCACCCCGCCGCGCGGCGGGGTGAAGGAGCACTCGGGCAGCTCGCGGGCAAGCGCCGCGACGAGCGTCGCGGCCCGCTCACGCAGGGCGCGGCCCACCGCCCGGACCTGCGCCGCCCAGGCCGGCCCGCTGACCAGCTCGATCGCCGTGTGCTGGACCGGGCGGGCGACGAAGGAGTCGTCGACGATCCGCATGGCCGCGATGCGGCTCATCACCGGCCCGCGGGCGATGACCGCGCCCACCCGCAGGCTCGGGGCGAGCACCTTGGTCAGGGAGAGGATCGTGATGACCTGCCCGTGCTCGTCGTCCTGCCACAGCGGGGGCGGCGGCGTCACGGCGGCGAAGCCGAGCCAGCGGGCGAAGTCGTCCTCGACGATGAACGCGCCGGCCCGCCGGCAGATGTCGAGCACCTCGCCGCGGCGCTGTGCCGCGAGCACGCTGCCGTCCGGGTTGGCGTACGTGGGCTGGATGACCAGCAGCCGGGCCGACGTCCGCGCGAACGCTTCGCGCAGCAGCTCGGGCCGGATCCCGTCCTGGTCGCCGGGCACCGAGATGGGGATGTGCCCGGCGCTGCGGGCGACGGCGAGCGCGCCCGGGTAGGTGGGGGTGGCGAACAGGACGGGATGGCCGGCGGGCAGGATCGCGCGGAATGTCGCCGACAACGCGCCCTGGCCGCCCGGGGTGATCAGCACGTTCTCCGGCTCGGCGCCGATCTGCCGGCCGAACCAGCTCCGCAGCTCCGGGGTGCCGGCGGTGGGGGAGCTGGCCCAGGCGTCCGGCCGTCGCGCCGCCCGGCTGGCCGCGGCCGCCAGCCGGGTGTCCGCGCGCAGCGCGGGATCGAGGTAGCCCGCCCCGAGCTGGAATCCCGGGCTGCCCACCAGCTGGAACAGCACGTCGAGGCCGGAGGTCTGCACGGGGCTCGGACCGAGCGCGACCTGCTGCCAGTCGGTGTCGCTCGCCTGGACGGTGCGCCGGGCCGCGACGAACGTACCCGCGCCGGGCCGGGTCACCAGCCGGCCCTCGGCGACCAGTCGGCCCAGCGCCCGCTGCACGGTCACCGGGCCGACGCCGAGCCGCTGCTGCAGCGTCCGCGTGCTGGGCAGCTTCTCTCCGATGGCCCCGCTGGCCGCGAGCCGGCGAAGCTCCCCCACGACCCGGTCGATACTGCTATCGTTGACCATGACGTTAGACAATAGCGCTATCGGGTGCCGGCTCAAGGTGCTTTCGCACCCCGACCTGCTCGGGCGGGTCCACGATGCCTGAACTCCTGCTGCTGGGACTGTTCGTGATGCTGATCGGACTGGCCGCGGTGTTCGGGCCGGACACCCGGGACCGCGGGTACGGCCTGCCCCTCCCTCGTCCCCGCCGCCGGGGGCCGCGGCAGGGCTCCGATCGCCGGGCGGCCGGCCTCCGGCTGGTGTCGTCGCGCTGATCCGTCGCTGACCGGCCGGTTCCGCGGCGGTCTGGATGCTCCTGAAGCCGTCCGGTCGGTGTCCGTGGCTGTCTGATCGGTGTCGCTTGCGTGTCCGTGTGCCGCTGGTCGGGCCGCCAGGGAAGGCATTCCGGCCTGGAGGTTTCCCGTTGGGTTGCGGGCCAACGCGCAGGTCAGACCGCGTCCGGCCGGCGCTTCTCTTACGTTAAGGTTAAGATCCTCAGCGTTTGCTAATGGCCGAAACCCCCCGCGCCTGCTGGATAGGCTGGCGCTATGGTGAGCCGTCCGGAGTTCACCGGCGTGGGGGATGGGTATGGAGATCGTCTTCTTGTGCGAGCAGTATCCGCCGATCATTTGGGATGGGGCGGGTGTCTACACGCACGACATCGCTCACGCGCTGGCCGCGCTCGGTCATCAGGTCCATATCCTGTGCGCGCAGGGGCGGCGCCGAACCGACGAGGACCATGACGGCGTCAAGGTGTACCGGCGTCCGTTGCTCCGATTGCCGGTCAGCAGATATCTGGGTCCGCTGGGGCGGTCGTTTCAGGGGAAGAACCATCCCCGCGATTCCCTCTCCCTGCGCGTGGTCCTCGCGGTCTCCTATGCTTTCTGGCTGCGCCGACTCGGCCTGCACCCCGACGTCATCGAGACCCAGGACGGCGAGACCCGCGGTCTGCGTACCGCGGTGCGCCGCGATGTTCCCCTCGTGATCCACCTACACACGCCGACGATGATGGACGTCCGCCTGCGCGAGGGTGAGCTGCACGGCCGGGGCGCGCTGGCGGACCGGATCGATCGGTTCTCCGCGCTGCGCGCCGACGCGCGCACGGCCCCGTCCGAGCTGATCGTCACCACCCTGCGTGGTTTCGGTTGGCTGAAGCCGAACACCGACGCCGACGTCATCCCCTACCCGTTCGACCGCTCCCCGTACGTCGCCGTGCCGTCGCCCCAGCAGACCGACCCCACGCTCCTCGTCGTCGGCCGGCTCGAATGGCGCAAGGGTCTCGACGTGCTGATCGAAGCCGCCGCGCTGCTCGGGGAGCGCGGCGTCAAGCCGACGGTGGTCTTCGCGGGTCAGTCGTCCGGCCTCATCGACGACGTCCCGACCGGCACCTGGCTGGCGCGTCGCGCCGCCGAACTCGGCGTCACCTGCCGCTTCGCGGGCCACCTCACCCGGCCCGAGCTCGTCAAGGCATACGAGGAGGCGCGGGCGGTCGTCGTCCCGAGTCGGTTCGAGAGCTTCTCCATCGCCGGCCTGGAGGGCATGGCCTCGGGTCGGCCGGTCGTCGCGACCGCGACCACGGGCGTCGCGACCTGGGTGGCGAAGTGGGAGGGCGGAACGGTCGTCCCGCCGGAGGATGCGCCCGCGCTCGCCGACGCGCTGGAGCCCTTCCTCACCGACCCGGAACTCGCCGCCGCAGTGGGCGCCCGTGGCCGGGTCGGCACCGAGGAACTGGAGCCGAAGCGGATCGCCGCCCTGCGCATCGCGGTCTACCAGAAGGCCATCGACCGGCACCGTACGCGTCGCCGCTTCGGCAGACGGCGGGCAGCCGTCGCCTGACCGGCGGGTTCCTCGGCAACCGCCCTAGGCTGGCGGGCATGAGTGCTCTGGCGGGCGTCGCCCTGGAACACCCGGTCATGAACGCGGCCGGCACGTGCAAGTCGGTGGAGGACGTCGACGCCTTCGCCCGGTCGGCGGTCGCGGCGATCGTCGTCGGCTCGATCACCCGCCAGCCGCGGACCGGTAACGCGGGCAACGTCTACTGGCCCGGGCGGGTCTGCTCGATCAACGCGCTCGGGTTGCCCAACCGTGGCCTGGACTACTACGGCGCCCACCTGCCCGGGATGGTCGAGCGGGCCCACGCGGCGGGCAAGCCACTGATCGTCAGTGTTGCCGGATTCGACGTCGAGGAATACCAGGAGATCGCCGAGGTCGTCGCCCAGGCCGGCGTCGATCTCATCGAGCTCAACCTGGCCTGCCCGAACGTCTGGGACGGCGGCGCCCAGAAGCGCATCGCCTGCTTCGACCCCGGCCAGACCGCGGCGATCTGCACCGCGGTCGGCGACGCGCTGCTCGCGCGGGCCGGCGCTGATGCGGCCGGGCGTGTCCCCTACGGCGTCAAGATCTCGCCGTTCTCCGACCCGGCGGCGCTCGCCGAGCTCGCCGCGGTGCTCACCGAGCTCGCCGGGCGGCCCGGCGGTCCGCGCTTCGTCACCGCGGTGAACACCTTCCCCAACGCCCTGGTCGTCGACGTCGACCACCGTCCCGTCGTCGACGTGGAGCTGGCCGGGATGAGCGGCCCCGCGCTCAAGCCGGTCGGTCTCGGCCAGGTGCGCCAGCTTCACCGGCTGCTGCCGGACACCGTCGACATCGTCGGAGTCGGCGGGATCGGGGAGGGCCGCGACGTCACCGAGTACCTGCGGGCGGGGGCGGCGGCGGTGCAGGCGGCGACGGCGTTCTGGAACCGCGGCGAGGACCCCTCGGTGTTCGGGTCGATCCTCGCCGGCTGGATCGATACCGCCGGCAGCGACACCGCCGGCAGCGGCACCGCCGGGATCGGGATCGACGCTGGTGGGGTCGGCCTGGTGGACCCGGCGGTCCGCTGACCCGCCGCGGTCCCCGGCTCGTCACGCATCGTCGATGACGCCGTGGCCCCGATGGTCAGAACCAGGCCGCCACGGCCTCGCCGCGGCGGCCGGACTCAGCCGCCGGCGGCCAGGCTTCTCGGCACCTCGACGTCGGCGGGACTCGCGGGCTCGGCCGCCGGCTCCGGACCGCTGCCCGGGACCAGGGAGATCCGCCGATCCGGCGGGGGGAACGTCAGCCGGAAGGTGAACGCGGTTGCGGTCGGTCCGTGCGTGCGCAGGTGCCGGACCCGTTCCTCGGCCTCCGGCGTGCCGGGCCGGTGCCCGGCCGGCACCCACCACAGGGCGTTGGTGGCCCGGTCGGTCGGATGGAACCACTCCCGCCGGCGCCGTAGGAACGCGCCCTGATCGTGGCGGAAGACGAAGTCGGCGAGGGCGTCCGCCGACTCCCACACCGTCAGGTTCACGATGACGGTGAGGTCGGCCTCGGCGTCGAGCCGGAACGTGTGCACTGCCGCGGCGCCCTGCGCGGGCGGCAGCCGCCAGACGAAACCGGGCTGCCCGTCGCCGAGGTCGCTCACCGGCGCGAGGCCGGCCAGGATGTCATCCGGCGCGGGGGAGTCGAGCGGGGCGAGTACCCGGGCGATGTTGACCTGGGCCAGATGGTAACCCGTCATGAAAGTAGCCTAGGGACCTCGCCCCGCATCCGCCAGGAATGACGCGCACTCACTCACCGATGAAGATCGGTGTGCCGATGGGGAGGATTCCCGCAAGTTTTGCGATGTCGGCGTTGCGCAGCCGGATGCAGCCGTGGCTGGCGTCCGTCCCGACCAGGTCGGGACGGTTCGTGCCGTGCAGCCCGATGATCCCGTTGGCGCCGTTGAACTGGGTAATCACGTCCGAGAAGCCCGACAGCCCGAAGGCGTATGGGCCCCACGGGCCGTTCGGATCCGCGGGTCGCAGCAGTTCGGTGAGGTAGAACCGGCCGGAAGGCGTGGGGGTGCCACCGGTGCCGATGCCCACCGGGAGGCGGGCGATGACCGCGCCGTCGCGCAGCACGGTGAGTCGATGCGCGGAACGGTCGACCCGCAGGTCATAGGGGGTCTCGGTGACCCGGGTGTCCTCGGCCCGCAGCCATCCCCGCGACCCGTTGGGCCGGACCGGCAACTGGACCAGCAGCCAGTGGGCCCGGCGTTCCTCGACGGCGAACACCAACGGCACGCCCTCCCGGTTGGGGTTGGCGAGGCGCCCCTGGGGGGCGGCGGTGTCCGGGGTCGCGAACCAGGTGATCTCGGGTACCACGGCCTGGGCGACGAGGTGCCGCACCTTCGCGGGGGCGGCGGTGCCGGTACCGGCCGGGGGAGCCGTCACCCGGGCGGGTGGCGCCGGGGTGGCGGGTCGGGTTGGGGCGGCCGGACCGGAACAGGCGCCGAGCAGGCAGCCCGCGGCCAGCAGCGCCGCGGCCACGAACGGTATGCCGGCCGGGGGCAGCAAGCTGCCCGGGAACGGGCGGCCGGTCGGGAACGGGCGGCCGGCTGGCTCGGCCGTGCGGCGCCGAGGTGACCGACCGAGGCCCGGCGTCAGCGGGCGGCTCGTCTCGGTGCTGCGCATCCAAACCCCCTCGACCATCTCGTGATTACTCTACGTAGTCGGAGGGGGGTCTGCACCCGGGCCGGCCGGCCGGCTTTCGAGACGGCCGCCGACGATGCCCGGCGATCCGGGCGAGGTCTGCCGAACCCGGCGGATCGCCTCGTCGCCCCGCCCCCGGCGCGTACCCCGCCCGGGCGCCGGCGAGACGCCGCGAGGCCGAGTCGTCGACGATTGTTTCCGCCGATTCTTCGGTCATCCTCTGGGGCTTACGGGAATGTGTAGAGAAACCGGAAATGGGTCAGGGTCGAGCGGCTGGATTTGCGGTCCACGGCAGGCCGGATACGCTTTCTCGCGACCTTGGTTGGTTGTTTTTCCGAAACCGTAGGGGAGAACTGTGCGGAGATCAATGAGGACCCGGGCCGCAGTGGTCGCGCTGTCGAGCATGGCGACCATTTTCGTCGCGCTGGGACCAGCGGCTTCGAGTGCCTGGGCGTCCGACGAGGGAGGCGCGGTCAAGCAGGCCCAGAACTGGGGCGGCGACGACTGGGGTAAGGACGGCAATCACAAGGACGACTGGTTCAAGGACGACTGGTTCGGCGACAAGCACAAGGACAACTGGCGCAAGGACGACTGGCGTAAGGACGACTGGCGTAAGGACGACTGGCGTAAGGACGACTGGCGTAAGGACAATTGGCGTAAGGACGACTGGCACAAGGACAACTGGCGCAAGGACGACTGGTTCAAGGACGACAAGCGCAAGGACCGGTGGAAGGACGATGGCTGGGACTGGTGAGACGATCGCCGCGCCGGTCCGCTCCGCGTGACGGGGCACCGACCGATCGACGGTGAGCTGGTCGCCTCCGGGTGACCTGCTGCTCGGGAATTCGTTCAGCGGGTCCCGACAAACACCCGCCCGGTGGGCCGGCAGCGTGGCCGAGCCCGCGGGAGATGGTGCCGGTCGTCAGTTTCGACGGCCGGCACCATCGGCGGCTACCACCGCTGGGCGGTCACCACCGCTCGGCGGCACTAGAGCCGGCGGGCGAGGATCCGGTAGGCGTTGGCGCGCGATCCCGACGTCAGGTAAGGGCGGCTCACCTCGTCCAGGACCAGGCCGCCCACGAAGGCCGGTACCAGCGCCGCCGTGGTCAGGGCCCGCGCGGCCCGGGCCCGGCGGGGAACCGCGGCGGTGCGCCAGGCGGCCGACGGCGACGGCGCGAGCCGTTGCAGCAGGCCGTACAGGGCCATCACCGGGTCGCCTTGCTGGTGCACCTCGCCGAAGCGGGTCTCCTGCACGGCGAAGCCGCGTTCCTGTAGCGCCACGGCGACGTTGGCGGCGGGCATCAGGTGCTGGTGCTGCGGGATCAGCCAGCCCGGCCACAGCGCGCCGTACAGCCGGGCCGCCGGACTGTCGGGATTCGGCACCTCGATGAGCAGATGACCGCCCGGTTCCAGCGCGGCCGCGGCCGCGTCCAGCTCGGCCCGCGGATCCCGGGTGTGCTCCAGGTAGTGGAACATGCTGATGACGTCGTAGCGCCCCTTGACCTCGTTGGCGAGCTCGGGGAAGAACCCGCGGTAGGCGTGGTCCACCCAGCGCCGCCGGGCGGCCTCCTCGATGCCGGCGCCGATGTCCAGGGCGTCGAAGCGGGTGCCCGGCCAGACGGTTCTCGCCACATTGCAGAAATGCCCGTGGCCGCCCCCTACGTCCAGCCAGTTCCGGGGCGTCGGAATGGCCTGGCGGGCGCGCTCGAGGTAGGGCTGCGGGCTGAACCCGAACACCTCCTCCAGCGCCGTCGCGCCCAGTCCGTCGTAGAAGTCCCGGTAATAGAACTCCAGCCCGTCGAGGGACAGCCGTGGGTTCTGGAAGACATGACCACAGCCCGCGCACCAGTCGTACCGGAACTCACCGGGCTTGCCCTGCGCCACGTCGCGGCCGAGCAGGCGCGCGCTGAGCTCACCGCCGCCGCACCACGGGCACGTGCTGCGCGGCTGCTCGAAGAAGCGGTCGAGCCCGCCGGCGAGGTCCGCCCGGTAGCCCGCGCGTCGGCGGGCGAGTTCCGCCGGGTTCGGCCGCCAGGGCGGGCCGGTGACCGGCGCGACCGCGGCG
>NZ_JAMQQF010000025.1 GCF_023716945.1 Frankia sp. AiPs1
CCCCCCCCCCCCCCCCCCCCCCCGCCCCCCCCCCCCCCCCCCCCCCCCCCCCCCCCCCCCCCCCCCCCCCCCCCCCCACGGAGGTCGAGAGCCTGTTCGGTGGGCTGGAGCTGATCGAGCCGGGCGTCGAGCTGGTCCACCGCTGGCGCCCGGCCGCCCCCGACCCGCCCGGCCTCACCGACGCCCAGGTCAGCGTGTACGGCGCAATTGCCCGGAAGCCGTAGCCTCGCCGCGGTTCGCCGCCCGGCCGGCGGTTCGTCGCCCGGCCCGCGTGACGATTGACGGGTCGGCAGGGGCCTGAGCCACTGCCCACGGGGAATCCCTCCAGGCATGCAGCACGTCGTGGTCGGGGTCGACACCCGGGAGTCCGCTCCCGCCGCACTCGTCTGGGCGGTCGACCTCGCCGAGCGGCTGGACGCCGACCTCGACGTCGTCCACGTCCGACCCCTCAGCCCCGCGCAGATCCGCACGATGGTCTCCACGGTGCCCGGCCGGCGCGCGTGCGAGCGGTTCCTCAAGTCCGAGGAGGACGCCCAGACCAGGGCGGCCCGCATGCTGGCGGACCGCACCCTCGCGGCGAGCCCCGTGCGCTGGCGGTTCCACGTCCGGGCCGGCGATCCCGCGACCGAGCTGCTCGCCGTCGCCGACAGCATCGACGCCTACGCGATCGTCATCGGCACCCGCCATGGCGGCGCCGGCGTCGCCCTGGAACGGCTGCTCACCGGCTCGGTCTCCCACCGCACGATCCACTGGACGCGCCGGCCCGTCCTGGTGGTCCCGACCTTGGTCGACGGGGACGAGGTCGACGAGTGAGGAGTCGAGGGCGATGAAGTCGAGGTCATCCGCCTCGACCCCCGAGCCGCGCCCCGTGTCGCGCCCCATCTCAGCCACGCGGCCAGACGCCACGGAACGTGACCGTGGGATGGGAAGGGGGCCCTCCGAGACACGGCGCTGATGGGGCGCTGCGCTCCAGCTAGGCGGTGGTGGCCGCGGGGTGGTGGCGGGCGGGGCTGGTGTGGATCGTGGCGGCGGACAGTCGGCGGATGTGGCGCAGCAGATGTGCCTCCGCGGCGTGGGCGACGTCATGGGCGGCGGTCAGGGTGAGGCCCGCGTCGACGGTGATGTCGGCCTCGGCGCGCAGGGTGTGCCCGATCCAGCGCAGCCGGAGCTCGCGGACGGCCTCGACGCCCTCGGTGTGCAGCAGGGTGCCGGTGGCCTCGGCGACCACGGCCGGGTCGACGGCGTCCATGAGCCGGGCGCCGACGACCCGGGCGGCGGACCGCAGGACCCCGAGGATCGCGGCCGTGATCGCCAGGCCGATCACGGGGTCGGCCCAGTGCCAGCCGGCTGCGACGCCGGCGGCACCGAGCAGGACCGCGAGGCTGGTGAAGCCGTCGGCGCGGGCGTGCAGCCCGTCGGCGACGAGCGCGGCGGAACCGATCTGATGGCCGACCCGGATGCGGTAGCGGGCCACGATCTCGTTGCCGACGAAGCCGACGACCGCAGCCGCGGCGACCGCCCCCAGCCGGTCGACGTGCTCGGGGTGGACCAGCCGGTCGACGGACGCCCAGGCGGCGAACACGCACGACAGCGTGATCATCGCCAGGACGGCGAGGCCGGCGAGATCCTCCGCGCGGCCGAAACCGTAGGTGAACCGGGCCGTGGCCGGGCGGCGCGCGACGGTGAACGCGATGAGCAACGGAACCGCGGTGAGCGCGTCGGCAACGTTGTGCAGGGTGTCGCCGAGCAGCGCCACCGACCCGGACAGGGCCACCACCACCGCCTGTCCGGCCGCGGTCAGACCGAGACCGGCCAGGCTGACCAGCAGGGCGCGCCGACCGGCGGCGTCCGCCTCCAACGCATCGTCGATCTGCTCGGCGCTGTCATGGCTGTGTCCACCGACCATTCCCGAGACACCATGGCGAAACCGCGCCCACCACCCGAACGCGCCACGCTTGTGATCATGGTGCTCTTCATTGTGATCATGGAGAAGCCCGTCGTGGTCGTGGTGGTGGTGCCCTTGATTGTGGCGGTGACCGACTCCCATGCCCGCACCGTAGCCGAAAACGATCAACGCGGCACTGTCGCAGGTGCCATCTCATTGCAGCCGGCTGCCACGCGGATCAACCCCGAGCGGTGAGGGAGTCACGACTTGCCCCGATCTGGCGCGGGACCGGATCATCGATATCGGCTGCGGCACCGGGCTTTACACCCGCCGTGTCCTGGAACTGGTTCGGCAGACCTTCTTGACCGCCGACCCACCGCGCCGCCCGGTTTCGCAACATCTACTGGCTGCGTGACACCAGCACCCATGGACCCGCGAACACCATCCTCGCCGCCTACCAGGAACAGCACCACCTGCCAGAACGGTTCGATGCCGTGCTCACCGAGATCGTCGACCTGACCCGGATCGTCCAGACGCAGGAGGGCCAGCAGACCGGCGCCGCCCTCGGCGTCCTCGCGGTGGTGGGCCTGCCTTTCGGCGCCGCGTTCGCGGTGCTCCAGGTCCTGGGCACGAACTCGGCACTCGGCCTGACCGTCGGCGTGGTCGCCGCCCTCGTCGGTTCCGGCACCCTGCTCCTCACCCGCATCGGCCGCCTTCTCCTCCGCTCCCTGCGCAGCTCGGAGTGATCATCAATCCGGAATGGCTTCATATTTGTCCCGATCCGGCTTGTGCTACGGTGCGATAATTCCTGGTCGCGAAGTCGACACCAGTTCGTCGCAAGCTGCGCGTCGAGCGGCGATACGGTGGCGCACTCCGACGGGCGGTAATGGGGGAACAGCCGGTAACTGCGGCTGACGAGGTGCGGCCTTACACCGGCCGCAGCACGAAAACGGGGGTTTCCATGCACGCGACTCTTCCGCGGTCCATGGACAGGGGATTGCGGAGACGACCGTTGTGACGGCTGCCAGCGCGGGCCGCTCGTCCCGAGGCGGCCGCCGTCCCCGTTCCGACCAGAGGCCGATCTTTCCCGGCATAGCAGACCTGCTCGCACTCATCAATGTGCTGGTACGCAGGCCAGGGCGCGGCGAGGCCCCCGTTACCACTCGGAGGCTGCGGCGACGCGACGGGATACGGCAGGGACTACCGATCTTGTCCCTCGTGGACGAGTATGACGCGAGGATTTCCCCGTTGATCGCGGATTCTCTCGCGGACGCCCGGCCGGGGCGCGTGCCGGTCAGCCGCTACTCCTTCGCGCCGCGGCTTCCGCGTCGGACGCGTTCCGACGACTCTCCGGAGCTGGATGATCCACCTGAGCCGGACGATCCACCTGAGCCGGGTGGTCCGCAGGCCCGCAATGCGGTCGACGAGGTCCTGCCCGTTCTGCGGCGCATGCGCGCGGAGCTCGGTCGGGAAAGCGTTGGGCGCATCCGATTTCCGCGTTACCGGCTTGTCTGCTGGCTGCTCGCCCAGTCGTTCGCCGACGAGGACGCCGACCGGGACCGGGTGCTGCTACGGAGGTTGCGGGAACGGGAGCGCAGCCGCTGGGACGCCTCCGGTGGAGACCCGCCCGACCTCGGCGGGACCGCCGCGAACCTCGCGGTTCAGTGGCTGCGGATCCTCACTCCCTGGGTCTGGTTTCGACTGAAGGTGACCGGCCGGCTGCCCGGGCCGTTCGGCGCGGAGTTCACCTGGCTGCGGGTCGAAGCCCACCGTGCGCGCAACGGCCCCGAGTCCGTCCTCGCCTTTGCCGAACGGCTCTGTGCGACCAGCCCCCAGAACCGCGCTGTCCAGGAGTTTCACGCGAAGCTTCTGATCGGCGCTTTCCTGGTGGATCTGCGTCAGGCGTACCGGCGTCGGCGCCTGCGCGCGCTGCGTCGGACGGCCTATCCGGTGGCCCTGCTGGATGGCGTCGACGGGGGTAACGGTGGATTCCGTTTCCTCGACCTGCTCAGTGACGTCCGCAACGAGACGGCGCAGTTCGATCCGTTGCTCGTCATCGCGGTCAGTGATTCGGTGCCCCCGCGGCTGCGGGGGTGTTCCCTCGAGGACCCCTCCCGGCCGGCCGGAACCGACGCGCCCCTGCAGAGCTACGAGGACTGGAGCGGGCGCCTGGCCAATGACAGCAGGGAGAGCCTGTCGACGGCCTGGTACCTGTCCTTCGTCATCCCGGTGCCGCTTCCCTATCCCGACGACGGCGCGCCCGGTGCGGACACCCTGCAGACCAGGTATTTCCTGGAAACCCGGAATGCGCTCGCGAGAGCGCGAAATTTCACCCTCGACCCGCCGCCGCTGTGGTCTCGACGGTGGTTCATCCGCGTCGCCGCCATCCTGGTTGTGGCGGGAGTCGCGCTCGGTATCGGGCTTCCTCTGCAGGTCTCCGATCAGAGTGACGCGCGCCGGCGTACCGGCGACGCGCGCTGGCGCACGGCGCACTGCGGCCTCGACCGCGACAACCCCGACGCGGCTACGCTGAATCTCATCGGCGTTGAGTGCATCGGCCTGAGTGAATACGGCTACGCCTTCAAAGATCCGGATCGCACTCTCGTCCCGGTAGAACAGATGATCTACAAGCAGAATCGCGATGCGGGAGATCAGCATCTCCTCAATCCGTCGCGTCCCTATGCCTCGATCGTCTACATGCTGGGGCTGACCTCGAGCGGGCCGCCCGCCGGCTCGTTCACCTCGCAGCGGGACCAACTCCTCGGCGTCGCCAGCGCCCAGCACGCCCAGCTCGCCGCAGGTACCCATGACGGACCGCTCACCCGGGTGATCCTGGCCAACGGCGGCGAACACATGCAGCACTCACCGGAGGTCGCGGACATGCTGCGAACGCGGTCCCGTGAGAGCCCACCGATCGTGGCGGTGCTGGGCCTCGATGAAAGCCGCGCCAAGACCGTGGAGGCCATCAGGCAGCTCACCGCCACCGGGATCCCGACGATCGGTGTCACACTTTCGGCGGACCGCATCGCCGACGCCTCGAAGATGTACTTTCAGGTCTCGCCGCAGAACCGGCGGGAGGTCGAGGTCGGGGCAGCTTTCATCAAAAATGAGCTGGCCTCCCGCGCCGGACTGACGCCCGAAGTCCGGATCCTGTACTCGGCGGACCCCAGTGACGACTACAGCAGCAACCTCGCCGCAGACGCGGAGAAGCTGTTCAGCGCCCCGGGCAGCGGATTCAAGGTCGAGGCGGCCCGGGCCTTCGCCCCGGATGTCTCGACGTCCTCGACGCATGTCGACGCCCCGTCGGCGAACGACGTCGGCAAGCAGGCATGTGGTTTCCCGGGGATGATCTTCTATGCCGGGCGGAACACCGACTTCGAGACGGTGTTGCAAGGTATCAACCGGCACTGCCAGTCGGCACCACCGGTCATCGTCGGCGACGATGCGATCTCCCGGTACGTGGCTGACGCGACGAAGCGGCGCGAGTTCCCCGCGCTGCCCTACTACTACCTGTCCTTCTCCGCCGGCAGGGAGCCGTGTGAACCGGATAGCGCCCTCTACGCCGCGCTGAAGACAATTTTCGAGGATGAATGCGCGCTGAACAGCGACGGCTTCCTGGACGGCAGCACCAGCCTCGCCTACGACTCCGTCCGGACCGTCGAGGGCGCGCTGCGCAGCATCGCCGCCAGCCGGGTACCCATCAGCCCCGCCGCGGTGTGGCGGGAACTCAGCGACATCCACGGGGCGAATGCCATCGACGGGGAGGGCGGGTTCATCGACTTCGGTGGTCGCCTCGAGCAGCAGACGCCGACCGACAAGTTCATCGCCGTTATGGAGGTCAACGGCGGCGGCCTGCCACAGAGCCGCGCCTCCTGCGGTCGCAGACACGGCTGGCACGCAGACGCCTGGTGCCCCGTCGGGGACTAGTAGGGAGCGCGAATGGTTGCTCACCTCGCCGCCGAACAGCCAGTCCCCGTCGTCGGACTGCTTGCAGCCGCGGGCGATCGCGTCCGCGCGGGCACCCCCGGGCCGGGTCGTAGCGGGCGCGTTCGCCGGCTTCAGTTCGGGCGGCACGGCCGGCCGGTTCGAAGAGTCCGACGAGGAGCAGGAGGCACTGTGCTCCGGGGTCCCGCCCGGAGCACACGGCCAATTATTACAGAGAGTAATCGCAAAGCTGCGTAGCGAGGGTCAGTGTGTCGTGGACGGCCGGGGGCGGTCCGGGCCGCAGCGGTGGACGTCGGTGGCAGACTGCTTGATGTGCATGGTGGTGACGCCCGGCCCGGGCCGGGACCGGGCCGCGCCGAGATCGACAGGATCGTCGAGGCGGTCGTGGACATCCTGGCCGCTGAGCCGCTGTTTGCCGAGCCCGTGAGCCTGAACATGCTCGCCCGGATGACGGGAGAGCAGCTCGGGTTCCCCCTGCAGGTGCCGAGTGTGTCGTTTCGTCGGCAGTGGCTGCTCGCCTTCGTCGCGGAGTGCGGCGCCAACGACGGCGGCCTCGAGGTCCTGGCCGCGGTCGTCGGGCGCATGGATGGTCGGGGGCGGGTGTACCGGGCGGTCGACCTGCTGGTGCGCGGCACCGGCGGGCGGTCCGCAGCCACGGACGGGCGGTCCGCGGCCACGGACGGGCGGTCCATGGCCGCGGAGGGGCGGCGGCCGAAGCCCCCGTTTCCCGGGCCCGCATCGACGAGCCTGACCGTCGGGGAGGTGACCGCCCTCGCCGACGGCTACAGCGAGCCGGCCGCCGCGCGCCGGGTACTGGAACGCGCCGGGCTTCCGCACCGTCACCAGCCGAGGCACGATCGCAGCGGCGAGGCCTTCTGGTCGGAAGTGAACCGGCTGGTCATCGATGGTGCGTTCCCGGACGGGCGGGTGCGCATTCTTCGGGCAGCCGCGGCCGACTACCCGGCAAATCCCTGGTTCTCCACCGGCTGAACCCGGCCGCCCCGGTCCTCGGCGCTGCTCGTCGGCGATGTGTTTCGGCTCGTCGGTGAGCCTTTGCCGCTTCGTCCGCCGATACCCCGCGATGCATCGGTCGCTTCACCGGTCCCAGCGCGGTAAGTACTCTGAGGACAGAGATGACCCGGGATGGCCGGCTTGCGCACTCCGGGGACTGCTCACTCGGGGGATTGGTGCTGGAGCAGACGGAATGGCCGGGGCGGAGCGGCGAGTTTCGGCTCAGGCTGGAGGAGCAGATCGTAGATCTTCTGGACAAAATGCCCGGGCTCCAGGAGGAATCAAACAGGCGCCTGCTCGCGGCCCGGACGGCGCGAGCTGCCGACGAGTCGCTGCAGGTACCGGAGAATGCGTGGCGTCGCCTGTGGTTCTTCGGCTTCGTGGCGGAGTGCTCCCGCCTGCGGCGAGGCCTGGGCGCGCTGCGGGACAGCGTGCGGGCGTTGATGGGCGAGTCGAGCCTCGCGGCCGACCTCGCTCACCTCGTCGACTGTTGGTACGCCGCGGACACCGCCGTCACGGCCGTCATCCCCTGGCAGGGTTCCACCGCCGGGATGCGCGGCAGCCGCGGCCGGGATATCCGGGTCCTCCCGGCGGGCACCGTGAACGTCTGGGACGAACTGCGTGGCGCGCTCGGCGAATATCTGGCGCTGGACGTGCGGCGTGATTTCCAGGCCGCCACCGGCGACCGCGAGACGGCACCCCCCTGGTACTGCGACACTGCGTGGCAGGTATTCGTCCATCTCGTCAATCGAGGCACCTCCCCGGGGCTTCCACCGCCCCACCTGGTGTTTCTGGACCGGCTCATCCACACAAACCGGCTCGAGCGCGAGGTCGAGCCGCTGGTGGAGGCCTGGGTTCGGGGAGTGGCGACGGAGGACGGCTGCCTGGCCGATCTTGATCGTCTGCGTGAGCGACGGGCGGACGAGCCCGCCGGCCGGTCCCCGGTGCACCTGGTCCTGCGGTTGGAGGGTGCCGGGCCGGCGCCCGACCGCTACGACCTCTCCTGGCGCCTGGAGCGTTACCAGCCGAGGCAGATCGTCGACGGTGGCGCCCGCCACGAACGGTTGGACCGCGACGAGCTCGAAGGCGCCGTGAGCACGGTGGTGCGGCAGGTGGAGCGGATCCTGTCGACCACGCGGGACGACCTCGCGCTCGAGTTCGTCCTTCCCTTCGATCTCCTGCACGTGGAGGTCGAGTGGTGGCGAAAGGAGCAGCGGTACGGAGCCCAGCAGCCGCTGGCGCTTGACTATTCTGTCACCTTACGTAGCCTTGAACGGCAGGAAGAGTCTGAATGGCACCGAGTGTGGCGCGAACGGTGGCAGCACGTCGAACGTCCGGCGGGCACGGTGACGTACTGGTGCAGTTCCCTGACCCCTTTTGACGGGCTCAGCCTGAAGGCCGAATTGCGCGCCAACATGCACCTGATGGTGCTGGTGCTCAGCGGGCCGCCGCGGATCGGCAGCCGCGGGATGGAGGAGCTGCTCGTCGGGCTGTCCGCCGGGATCGCCGGCATCATCTGGCGGCGATCCGAGAACCACCCGGTGGCGGAGACGGACGAGATTTTGCGCGCCTGTCTCAACGACCACGAGACGGCGGACCTACCCCGCGCCGCGCACCGCCTACGGCTGGACTCCCAGCGGGTCGCCGTCCATGCCCGTCACCATCACCTCGGCCGTCAGATCGCGCTCCTATGGGATGATCCGCGGCGAACCGACGTTCCAGGGGGGAACGGTCCGTGAGCACCGAAGACAACGTCGTGACGGAAGCGCCTGGCTGGTGGCTGTTCCGGGGCACCGGTCGCCCGCTGGACCCCGCCGAAAGGGACGCTCGATGGCCCTCGCCGCCGCCGTGGCGCGACTTCGACGGTGGCCCGCTACTGGCACCGCCGGCCACCGACGAGCGGGAGGCCCGGCGAAGACTGGGCAGGACGCCGTCCCCGCTGCTCAAACCGGTACACATATCGCTGGTGAACGCCGCCATCCATCTCCGTCGGCCGCTTCTGGTCAACGGCCCTCCCGGGGTGGGGAAATCCGGCCTGGCCTTTCTGATCGCCAGTGAGCTCGGCCTGGGCAACGTGCTGAAATGGCCGATCACCAGTCGCACCACAATCCGGGACGGCCTGTACGAGTACGACGCCATCGGGCGGGCGCAGGCAGCGGTGCAGGCCCGCGGGGCGCCCACACACCGGCTGGCTCGGGCCCGTCCAGAGGAGTCCACCAGCGGAAATCGTGGCCCGGTCGCGACGTCCATCGGTGAGTACATCCGCCTCGGCCCGCTCGGTACCGCGCTTCTCCCGCAGCGGCTGCCACGAGTGTTGCTGGTCGACGAACTCGACAAGAGTGATTTCGCGTTCGCCAACGATCTGCTCAACATTTTCGAGGATGGTGAGTTCCTGCTCCCGGAGCTGTCCCGGCTGGGTGCCGCGGCGCCCGAGGTCGAGGTCCACACCGCGGACCAGCAGCGGACCGCGGTGGTCAGCGACGGTGTGGTCAGGTGTAAAGCCTTCCCGATTGTCGTGATGACCAGCAACCGGGAACGGGAGTTCTCGCCGGCTTTCCGTCGCCGATGCACCCTGCTGGACCTGCCGCATCCGGATACCGCCGGACTCGCCGCACTGGTCGCCGCGCACTTCCCGGCGGACTCCCCGTCGCGGGCCCAGCTCATCGAGCGGTTCGAGCGGCGTCGCGAGCAGGTCGGCGGTGGGCTGGCCGCCGACCAGTTGCTCAACGCCGCGCATCTCGCCGCGGCCGGCGCGTTCGACGGTGACGAAGCAACCTGGCTCGATCTCCTGGAGGCCGTCTGGCACGAGTTGTCGCCTCCGCTGGGCACCTGGTGAGTGGCGTCGACCGTTCCGGTTCCCCCGCACACGACGAGACGGCGCGAGACGGCGATCCCGCCCGGGAGCTCGCGGAGACGCTGTGGTTGTGGTCCGCGGTGGAGCTGCCCCCGGCCAGCAGCGCGCCGTCCGGGGCGCAGGGTCCGCGACCGGGGACGCCGCCCGTGGACCCGCCGCCCGTCGAACTGCCGCCCGTCGACCCGTCTCCGCTCGACCTGCCCCCGCTCGACCCGTCGGCCGGGGACCCGTCGGCCGGGGACCCGTCGCCACCCGGCCCGCCGTCCGGCGAGCCGCCGCCTGTCGATCCGTCGCGGCCCGACCGGTCCCGATCGCCCTCGGCTCCGTCGGGCTCCACCCCGCCGACCGGCACCCCACCGACCGGCGCCAGTCCGATCGGTGCTGGTCCGATCGGTGCTGGTCCGACCCCGGGTGGTATCGAGGTGGACCTCTCGGTGGTCGATCCGCGCGCCGCCGTGCGCTACCAGGACGGGCGGCCGGCCGCACGCCGCTACCTGGCCGAGCCGCACCCCGAGTCGGCCGTGCCGGACCCGTTGTCGTTTCACCGCGCGTTGCGCGGCCTGTACCGTCTGGTGCCCGCCGTCGACCACTGGGAGTTGGACGAGCCGGCCACGGCCGAGCGGTTCGCCGCGGACCGGCTCGGCGTACCGGTCAGGCGGGCGCGGATGGAGCCGTGCTACGAGATCCATCTCGTGGTCGACGACAGCCCCTCGATGACGCTGTGGCTCGATCTCGTGCCCGGCCTGGCCCGGCTGTTGGAACAGGCCCGGTTCCGGGACGTGCGGGTCAGCTATCTCGACACCTCGGTTCAGCGCCCCGAGCAGGTGGTGTTGCGGGCGACCCGTGGTGGGGTCGGCGCACCGGCGACGGCGAGCCACGTGCCGTCCGGCCGTCAGATCGTCTGGATCGTGACGGACACGCTGGCACCGGCCTGGCGCTCCGACGTGATCGCGCCGGTGCTGCACCGATGGTCCCGGTCCGGTCCGGTCGCGCTGGTCAACCTGCTGCCGGAACGCATGTGGCGGTGGGGCGGCCTGCGGCCGCAACGGGTACGGATGGTGCCGGCCCAGGGCGGCGCCGAGGGTGCACCGCCCCGCTGGGGCTTCACCCGTAGCTGGGATTCCGTGCTCGTCGGCCTGACCCAACGGGAACTGGCCGACGTCCTGCCGGTCCCCGTCCTCGAGCTCGCCCCCGACTGGTTGGCCACCTGGGCCGAGATGGTGAGCGCCGAACCCGCCCGGCCGACCGAGCTGCGTGCGGTGCTGGCCGGGCCCGTCCCGCGCCCGCGTCCACCCGAGCCACCCGAGCCGCCCGGGTCCCAGCCCACCCCGCGGCAGCGGGTCGACCGGTTCCGGCAACAGGCCTCACCGGCGGCCTTCACGCTGGCTGTTGCGCTGGCAGCCGCGCCACTGACGTGGCCGGTGCTCCGGCTGGTGCTGGACATGGTGCCGGCCGCCGGCCGCCGACATCTCAGCGAGGTTCTGGGCAGCGGCGTCCTGGCGCCCGTGCGCGGACCTCGCGGAGACGTGCGGCGGGGACCCCGATCCGCAGCGGAGATCGCGCTGGAGTTCGTGGACGGGGTGCGCGAGGAGCTCCTCGCGCACGGCGAACGGACCTCGGCGCTGCAGGTGTTGCGGGTCGCGGCCGGGGCACTCGGTGCCGAGGTGGACGCGTTGCGGGAGATCGATCTCGTGCTGGCCAGCGAGCGGCCGGAGGAGGTGGGCCTGCCGGTGCTCGTCGAGGCGAACCGCCCCTTCCTGGCCGTCGAGCAGACGGTGCTGGCCAGCGTCGCCGGGCGGTTCACCCGCCGGTCCCGCCGGCTCGGCGCCCTGCTGGGAGCCGTGCCCGGGCGGGAGACGCCGCAACGACCACCATCACCAGTAATTGCTACGGCTAGTGTCCGAGGTATGACCATGGGTAGTGAGATCAGAGATGGACGCCCGCCCGCACCTCGGCCTGATGCAGACAGCGCCGTCCCGCCCGGCCGCGCGGTGGACCCGGGAACCGACAGCAGAGGAGGCAGCGAGCTCGTGACGTCGAGCACCGCGACAACATCGGGGCGAGCGGCGCGGAGCGAGAGCACCGTGCCTGCGGTCCTGGGAGGAGCCGTCCCCCAGCGTAATCCGCACTTCACCGGCCGTGGCGATCTGTTGCGGGAACTCCACCGTCGTCTGGGCGACGGCACCACGGCGGTGCTGCCGGAGGCCCTGCACGGCCTGGGCGGCGTCGGGAAGTCGCAGCTCGCCGTCGAGTACGTCTACCGCTACCAGGCCGACTACGAGCTGATCTGGTGGATACCGGCGGAACACAGCGCGCAGATCGTGCAGGCGCTGGCCGGCCTTGCCCCGGCCCTGCGGCTCGACGCCGGGCTGGAAGCGAACACCGTGGTGCCGGCGGTCCGCGAGGCGTTGCGGATCGGCCAGCCGTATCACCGGTGGCTGCTCGTGTTCGACAATGCGGAGGATCCGAGCCGGATCGTCGAGTACTTCCCGACCCCCGGCGCCGAGGGCCACGTGCTGGTGACCTCGCGTGACTCCCGCTGGGACGCGGTCGCGCGGCCGCTGGAGGTCGCGGTCTTCGCGCGCTCCGAGAGCAGGGCGCTGCTGCAGCGGCGGGACGACACGCTGACCGACGATGACGCCAACCGGCTGGCCGAGGCGCTGGGCGACCTGCCGTTGGCGATCGACCAGGCCGCCACCTGGCGGGTCGAGACCGGCATGCCGGTCGACGAGTACCTGCAACTGCTCGAAACCAAGGCCGGTGAGCTCTTCCGGGAGGACGAGCCGTTCGAGCCCGGCCAGCGCGCCGATCGGTCGGTGACCGCGGCGTGGAGTGTCTCGCTGGACCGGTTGGCTGAGAAGAATCCGGCCTCGCTGCGGCTGTTGCAGGTCTGCGCCTTCCTCGCCCCGGAGGGCATCTCCCGCCAGCTGTTCACCCGCGCGCGCAGCACGATGATCGTGCCGGAGCTCGACGCCGCCCTGCGCGATCCCGTCGCCCTCGGCCGCGCCATCCGGGAGGTCACCCGGTACTCCCTGATGAAGCTGGACCACCGGGCAGGTTCCTTCCAGATGCACCGACTGGTCCAGAAGGTGCTGATCGACCGGATGCCCGAGGCGGAGCGGGAGACCATGCGGCGGGGCGCGCACGCGCTGCTGCTCGCCAGCGACCCCGCCGACGCCGTCAGCCCGGAGAACTGGTCCCGTTACGCCGAGCTGTACCCGCATGTGCTCGCGTCCGAGGCGGTGCGCAGCAGCGACACCTGGGTGCGGGAGCTGTACCTCAACGAGGTGCGATACCTGTACCAGTGGGGCGAGCACCAGGCCGCCCATGCGCTCACCCGCGACGGCTATGCCATCTGGTCGCGGATGCTCGGCCCGGATGACGGCCAGACCCTGCTGATGGCCGGCTGGCTCAGCTACATCCTGTTCGTGATCGGCCGGTTCCGGGAGGCCGCGGAGCTCAACGAGCGCGTGCTGGACGCCTGCCGGCGGGTGTACGGCGAGGAGCACGAGGTCACCCTGGAGTCGCTGGGTGCGGTGGCCGCGGACAAGCGGGTGCAGGGCTCCTTCGCCGAGTCGCTCGTCCTCTCCGAGCTGGTGCACGACCGGTCGGTGCGCATCCTGGGCCCGGACGAGCCGGCGACGTTGACCGCCGCGCACAATGTCACGGTCTCCCACCGGTTGCTCGGCCGTTTCGACAGGGCACGCGAGCTTGCCGTCGAGACCCTGGAACGGCAGCAGGCGCAGCTGGGGGCGAACGCGATCCCGACGCTGATCACGACCAGCGGCATCAACACCGACCAGCGCGAGCTCGGCGAGTATCTGGCCGCCCGCCTCCAGCAGGAGGAGCTGGTGGATCGGTTCCGCGCCGCCTTCCGGGCCCAGGGGGAGAACAGCCACCAGCTGCTGCAGGCCCGGCGCAACCTGGCGGTCGCCCGGCGCAAGGCAGGTGACCACGCCGGCGCGCTCGACGAGTCCCGCGACGTCCGCGTGCGCCTCGCCACCCGCTACGACCTGAACTATCCGGACACCCTCGCCACGTCGCTGTGCATGTCCATGGACCTGCGCCACACCGGCGACCTCGCTCAGGCCCGGGAGCTGTGCGAGGACACCCTGAAGCGGTACCAGGAGGTCCTCGGACCAGGGCATCCACACACGCTGGCGGCAGCGGTCAACCTCGGTGTCACCCACCGGCTGGGCGGCGAGGTCGCGGCGGCCTACTCGATCGACGTCGACGCCGTCGCCGGCCTGCGCGAGTCACTGGGCGAGGACCATCCCTCCACCCTCATCGCGCAGATCAACCTCGCCAGCGACCACTACGCGTTGGGTGCGGTCGAGGAGGCCAGGGAGCTGGACGCCGAGGTGGTGGCGCGCTCGCCGCGGCTCCTCGGCGCCGCGCACCCGACGACCCTGGCCGCGCAGTCCAACCTCGCGATGGATCTGCGCCGGCTGGGCCGGGCCCAGGAGGCCGAGGATCTGCAGACGGCCACGGTGCGCAGGATGGGCGAGGTACTAGGAGTCGATCACCCAGCCACCCGCAACGCCGCCGGCTGGGTTCGGGCGGACTGCGACATCGACCCGATGCCCCTGTGATCGGTCCAGCTGGGCCAGGCCCTCGCGGGCGCTCGACCGGACGCGCAGGTCGCGGCCGAGCCAGCGGGCGAGCTCCAGCCGGGCGGGTGGGTCGACCCGCCCGCCCGCGCTGAGCACCCGGTGCACCGCCCGTACCAGCTCGGGGCGTTCCACGAGGGCGAGGGCGGCGCTGTCGTCCGAGGAGTCCCGGGCGGCGAGCCCGAGGCCGGTCCATGCGTGGGGATCCGCCGGCGCCCGATCGAGGGTCTGCTCGAACCCGGCGGTGGCCGCGGGCGCGTCCCCGGCGAGCCAGGCAAGATCCGCCGGGATCGCCCCGCGAACCTGCCGCCCCAGGTCGGCGGAGCTGGGCGGCCAGGTGCGCGGCGGCCGCCCGTCGTGCAGGAGATGACGAACCAGCACCGCGCGTGCCGCCAGCCCGGCCACCTTCGGATCGGCGGACAGCGACGGCGCCGCGTGCAGGGCGTCCGCCGGCGGCCGCCGGCCGTCGGTCCACGCCTCGGCCAGGTCGGCCACCGCCTCGTCCCGCGGCCGAAGATGGTGCAGCCGCCACCCCGACCGGTGGTCGTCGTGTACCGCCTGGGCCAACCGGAGAACGGCGCCCGGCACGGGCTCGGTCAGCCAGCCGGCCAGCACCGTGGACAGGTTGGCCAGGAACCGGTGACCCAGGGCGGTGAGTTCCGGGCGGTCCAGGACGACGTCGGTGGCCCGGCGCACGCCCTCGCGCCAGAGGGCAAACTCGAAGTGCGCGGCCGCGGCCCGATTTCCCGCCGAAACGACCCGTTGCCGGCGCCAGAAGCGGGTCACCCCGAGGAAGGCGTAAATTCCCTGGAGCACGCCGCCGACCGGTCGCGGGTCATCCCGCCACGGGGTGTAGAAACGCGCGCCGTCTCCCGGCGTGTACAGGTCGACCAGATGTAACAGGGCGCCGAGCTTGGCGTGCTGCATCTCGTGGACGAGGGTCGCGGCCAGCTGGATGTCGCCATCCGGCACGGAAAGCAGGGCACTGCCGAAAGCGTCCCCCGAGGAGGCGCTGCCCGCAAGAAAGCGCGGGGCGGCGGCGGTCGGAACCACGGAACGCAGAAGTTCGGTGACCTCGACGGCCTGGTCTGGATGGTCCCGCGCCAGAATCCGCCACGCGCCCGCGAAGACAGTTCGCCACCGTTCCCGCTCCCCGTCCTGCAGCGGCACCGGCATCGCGGAGTGGACGACGTGCCGGTAAGGGTCCATGTCGTCGACGACCGCTCGTAGCCGGCTGCCGTCGGGCTCGACGGTGATGGTGGACAGCGGCAACCAGGCGGCATCCCGGGCGTCGTCGGCGCAGAACACCTCGTGTTGGGCGGTGACGAGGCGAGGCGGCCGGTCGCCGACCACGAGTTCAGCGGTCTCCCACGGCCCAAGCCCCGGGAGGCGGGCATGCCCGAGGGTGGGAAGCACGACGATGCCGCGCCGTACCGGCAGCAACGTCCGGAACGAGAGGCCGGCCCGGATCGCGGCGGCGGCGGCGATCGCGTGCAGGTGTCCGACCTCCACCCAGAGCGGGGAGTCGTCGAAGCGACGACCACGCAGCCGGCGCAGTGTCAGCGCGGCCCACAGCCCCGTAGCCGGGTAGTCGAGGACGGCCGCCACCTGCGCCGCGTCCGAGCGCTCGGTCTGTACCAGCAGATCCCAGGCCTGGTCGGCGGTCGGCAGCGGTCCGAACGCGTCCAGGCGCCCGCGCACCGTGTCCAGCAGCGTCCGTAACAGCAGGAGCCGTTGACTGTGCTCGGAGGCCCGAAGCTGGCGGAGCACCGCCACGTCTGCACCGCCGGAGGCGAGCGCGTCGAAGTCACGGGCGGCCAGCCGATGCGGGCCGAGCAGGAAACGGTCCGGTGGACTGGCCCGGACCGCTTCCGAGGTCACGAAAGTTTCCCTTGCTTTGAGAAACCGCTGAACCGGTCATTCAGGCCGTCGATGTTTTCTATTATCCGGTCCATCGCGTTTTGTAGCCGCTGGTCGTCGCGGCTGCGAAGCTCGGCGAGGCTCGTTGTGCCGAGATCGACGAGCGCCGACTCGATCAGTGGCTCGGGACCGGGCATGGGAAACTCGCTTTCCGCCGATTCCGCGCGGTGCGGGCGCCCGCGGGTGTGTCCGACACGTCTGGGTGCGCTGTCCAAGGCGGCCGTTGTGTCGGCCCCTGTCCGTACCGTCAAGTGTCGCACGTTTGCCGGCCGGGCGGCGCGGGGACAGGACGGATTCGCCGGCCGCCAGGTCGATTCAGCCGGGCGGAAAGCCTATTGCCAGCAGGTTGACGAGTTTCCCCATCGCCGTGCTCGCGAGCCGGCTGGGCCGGGCCGGGCTCGCCGGCTCGGCGGCTCGGCGGCTCGTTGGCTCGGCGGCGCGGGGGGCTCAGCGGCTCAGGGCGGCGTGCATCTCCCAGACCAGGACCTCGGCGGGCTTGACGCCCGTGACCCGCTGGGCGCCGACGCCGGTGAACCGGACCGCGTCACCTTCCTGCAGCGGGCCGGCCCCCTCCAGCGTGACTTCGCCGCGGGCGACGAACAGGTGCAGGTAGGGGGCGTCGGGTAGCTCGACGCTCTGCCCGGTGCCGAGTCGGGCGACGTGCAGCGCCGCGTACCGGTTGCGGATCCGGATCGCGCTGGCGCCGTCGTGCCGCGCCATCCCGGAGGCGACCGGGACGAGGCCGCCGCCGAGGAGCTCGCCGTCGATCTCGAGCTGCTCGTAGCCCGGGGTGATGCCCTGCTCGTCGGGCACGACCCACATCTGGACGAAGTGCACCGGCTCGTCGTGCGGCTCACCGCCACCGGCGAGGCGCCACGCGTCGTTCTTCTCCGAGTGCAGGATGCCCCGCCCGGCGCTCATCCGCTGCGCCAGCCCCGGGTAGATGACACCCGAGGTCCCGGTCGAGTCCTGGTGGACCAGCGAGCCGCGCAGCACCCAGGTGACGATCTCCATGTCGCGGTGCGGGTGGGTCTCGAACCCCGCGCCCGCGCGCACCGTGTCGTCGTTGCTGACCAGCAGCAGCCCGTGGTGGGTGTTGGCCGGGTCGTAGTGGTGGCCGAAGGAGAAGGAGTGCTTCGAGTCGAGCCAGTCGATCTTCGTCGCCGGGCGCTCGGCGGCGCGACGGATGGCGACCGTGGGCTGCGGGGTCACGCTGGCCATGATGGACCCTTCCCATCTTCATGACGTGTCATTAAGGTAGATGACATGTCAAGCAGATCTGCGGGCGGCGCATTCCCGGCGGAGCCGGTGCGGTGGCTCGACGAGCGCGAGCAGCGGGTCTGGCGTCGCTACCTGCTCATGACCAGCCAGCTCACCGCGCAGATGAACCGCCAGCTCGCCGCCGACGCGGGGATCTCGCTCGCCGACTACGAGGTCCTCGTCCGCCTCACCGACGTCCCCGCCGGGCGTCTTCGGGTGACCCGGCTCGCCCGCGAGCTGTCCTGGGAGCAGAGCCGGCTGTCCCACCACGTCTCCCGGATGGCGCGCCGCGGCCTGGTCGCCCGGGAGGAGTGCGCCGACGACGGCCGCGGCGCCCTGGTGGCGCTGACCGAGCAGGGCCGGGCCGCGATCGAGCGCGCCGCCCCGGCACACGTTGCCTTCGTCCGCGCCAGCGTCTTCGACGCCCTCACCGACGCCCAGGTGGACGCCCTCGACGCCATCCTCGGCTCGGTCCTGTCGGGCCTCCTGCCCGACGAGCCCCGGCGGACCGAGGCTCACCGGAATCCGTGGGAGAACCGCTGAGTGCCGGGCTGATCCGTCATCTGCAGACCGGGCGGTAGGGCAGCTCGTCGACAGGGCAGGAGGGCCACGCGTCGACAGATCCCACAAGGTCACCGTGTCGTTGCCAGTGCTGACGGCCAGGGACCCGGTGCTCCACGACGGGATGACCGAACATCATCGAAGTGGCACGGCGGCGGTCGTCGCCAGCTTGTGAGCCAGGGTGTGCCTGTCGATGCCCGAGGTCGCGGAGACGATGTGGTTGCCGCCGGTGTAGACGCGGGCGCCGAGCCCTCGGTGGCCGAGCGCTGCGCCGCCATCAGCCGGTAGCCGGTCAGCCGGTTGCCATCGGCCAGAGCATCGCCTTGTGCTGCAGGAACTCCTCCAGGCCCCACTTCCCCCACTCCCGGCCGATGCCGCTGGACTTGTAGCCCCCGAACGGGGCGTGGGGGGTCAGGCCGGGGCTGCCGCCGTTGAGGGACACCATGCCGGTGCGCAGCCGGGCGCCGATGCGGTAGGCCCGGACGGGATCGCCCGACCAGACGCCGCCGGCCAGGCCGTAGTCGCTCTGGTTGGCCAGCCGGACCGCCTCGTCGTCGGTGCGGAAGGGGATGACGACGTTGACCGGGCCGAAGAATTCCCGTTGCGCGATCGCCATCGTGTTGTCGACATCGACGAAGACCGTCGGTTCGAGGAAGAAGCCCTTGTCAAGGTGCGCCGGCCGACCCCCGCCATGCACGATCTGGGCGCCCTCGTCCACGCCGACACGGATGAGGTCCTCGACGCGCCGGCGCTGGGCCGCGCTGATCAGCGGACCCATCGTCACCGCCGGGTCGGCCGGGTCGCCCATGGTCACCTGGTCGAGCGCGATCTTGAGCCGGGCGACGAGTTCGTCGTGCAGGGACTCGTGCACCAGGGTCCGGGTGAGGTTGGCGCAGCCCTGGCCGCAGGTCACCGTGATGGCCATCAGCACGCTGGGGATCACCTTGTCGAGGTCGGCGTCCTCGCAGACGATGTTCGCCGACTTGCCGCCGAGTTCGAGGACGACCTTCTTCAGCGTCGGGGAGGCCTGACCCATGATCAGCCGTCCCACGGCGTCCGAGCCGGTGAAGCTCACCAGGTCGACCGCAGGGTGGGAGGTCAGCAGCGCGCCGACCTCCGGGGAGCCGGTGACGACGTTCAGGACGCCGGCGGGCAGGCCCGCCTCCTCGGCGATCTCGGCCAGCAGGAAGGCCGACAGCGGGGTGTTCGGGGACGGTTTGAGAATGGTCGTACATCCCGCGGCCAGCGCAGGCGCCAGCTTGAAAAGAGCGAGGAAGAACGGCGCGTTGTAGGGAGTGATGATGGAGGCGACCCCGTAGGGCTCACGGAGCACCACTCCCTGCCCGACGCCGAAGTCATTCACCTGCGGCGGAATGGCCTGCTCGAACTCGTACGACGGGAGCACCCGATCCGCCATGTCCTCCCAGTGCTCCAACGGAATCTCGACGAAGATGGACTCCGCCAGCAGCCGGGCGCGACCGACCTCGGCGATGTCCAGGGCCACGATCTCGTCCTGCCGTCGACGCATGATCTCGGCCATTCGTCGTAAGACGGCTGCCCGCTCGCGGGGCGAACTGCGCGGCCACGGCCCCTCGTCGAACGCCACGCGGGCGGCGGCGATGGCCCGCCGGACGTCGTCCTCGCCGGCCTCTGGAACCACGCCGATCACCTCTTCGGTGGCCGGGTTGATGGCCTCCAGCGTGTCCGACCGCAGCGGCGCGACCCACTTGCCCCCGAGGTAAAGATCCGGATAACGCCTGATGCTGCTCATGAGGTCGTCCCTTCGAGGTCGTCGACTCGGCATGGTCGGGCCGGCATGGTCGGGCCGGCGGCTTGGCACGGGACGACCGCGGTGGAAGAGGCCCCCGTCGCATCCGACGACTCCGCTCCGAGGCGGATTGGTGTCGCACTTCTCCCGCGGAAGCGGTCAGGGAGAGTGTGATCTGCACTACGTCGACCGTCAACGGCCGTTCAGTCGACGAGGCGTCGGTTCAAGACGTTGAACATCTGTGCAGTCCTTCGACCCCGCCGCGGCTGCGTGAGCATCCACGCCGGCGCCGCACCACCGAGAAACGCGGCGCGTCCCGGTCGACGTCGCCGTGCCCTGCAACGGCTCCCGGGATGGGGCCTACGCTGAACGGGTGACCGTTGTGAAGATCAATGCCATCGAGGTTCCCGAGGGCGCCGGCCCCGAGCTGGAGAAGCGCTTCGCCAACCGCCTGCATGCGGTGGACGGCCAGCCCGGCTTCGTCTCGTTCGAGCTGCTGCGCCCGGTGAAGGGCGACGACCGGTACTTCGTCGTGACCCACTGGGACAGCGAGGAGTCCTTCCAGGCCTGGCTCACCGGCCCGGCCATGGAGGCGCACTCCGGCGAGCGCGCACGTCCAGTGGCCTCCGGCTCGTCCCTGCTGGAGTTCGAAGTCGTCCAACGCTCGGTAGCGGGCGGCTCTGCGTAGCGCCGACCAGCGCATCGCCCAGGGGCTGGTCGACCGAAGACCAGCTTCAAGAGGCCCCGCGACCCGGTGAGTGGTGGCGAACACCGCCGAGCTAACTTGCCGAGCGAAACTGTCGCCCACGACTATCTGCACGAGGCCACGCCGTGCTCGCCGCTCAGGCTCCCGCCTTACAGGGCGCCCTGCTGGTCGCGAAAGCTGCCGGGCACGGCCATGTCTCGGTCGACAGCCGCCATGTCACCGGACAGCCTCGTTGACGATGGTCGTGAGGGCAAGGCCCCCCCAGCCTCGGACGACTGGTTCCGCCTGCGCATTGACAACGACGTTGTTCCGGCGACCTGAAGCGTATTTTCGAGCGGTGTAGCGGACCGTGCGGTAACGTCCGCCCTCCCGTGACAGCTCGGTTACGTTACCGGTTCCGTAGGTGTCGACCAGTTGCCGGTAGGCGACGGCGCCTCCCTGGTCGGCCATCCGGACCCAGGAGACCGCGATCAGGACTACGTCGCCCTTTCGGTCTCGGCCCTGGAATTGCGCGCGATAAAGATCGGCACATGGCTGCCGGTGGAAGAATTCCAGCACTTTTCCATAGGAATGCTCGGAGCAGTGGGCGCCGTCGTGTTGCAGCTGGCCACTGGCCTGAAGGCCCTTACGCGCCAGGCGTACCTCGATTGAACGCAGGTCGTTGATGGTGACCTCGCCTTCAGTGCACTGCCGGGGCTGGCCACAGCTACGAGCCGACTGCGCCTGCGCCGGCGAGCGCGCCACCGAGGCCCCTCCACCTGCCGAGACGGCGGTGCTCGCGCCGCCAACCGCAAGGGTCACAGTCACCGCGATCGTGGCAGTGAAGGAGATCCGGGAAGATCCCTGACCTCGGCGCCAGTATCCACGAACCCTGTTCCCACCCCGTTCATGAGGGGAACCCAGATTCTCCGGGCCATTTTTTCGATTCCTCCTGGATCGATGAAAGGAGCGGATGTAAAGACAGTTGGTCCCGCGCGTCGAGATGACTCGAATGGACGGTGTGCCTGGCCGTGGCGGGGTCCGTATCCGTGTCAGCCGATCAGGACGCGGGCGACGACTCCAGCCGTGGCCGTCGCCATACACACACAGATTCCGTAGATGATCAGCGCGTTCTCGAACGTCACGCGTATCGGTGCACCGGGCAGCTCCGGCAGGCTTTCCGAAGTTGACCGACGCCGGCTGGCTAGGCGAAGCGCAGCCCGTAGTGGGGAGCGGGGATGTCGTGGACCGAGGACGGCCCACAGGTCGCGCGTCTTCTTCTCCCGGTGGCTGCCGCATCCAGCCATCCTGCCGTTGACCAATGCCTCACACGTGAGGTCAGCGGTAGGCCACGTCCGGTACGCCCTGCATATAGTTGGCCACGCCAGCAATCGCACGGTCAGCACGGCCGCTAGGTAAAGCGGAACCACGAACCATGCAACGGACAGGGTTAGCCAGGCCACGACCGGCACGCTGCCCGTTCCGCCCACGAGTATCTTTCGCCGCTTCTGGCGGCGCGTCGCCACAGCCATCGTCCCCCATCGCTTCCTGCTCTGCGTCTGATAGCTCTGCCGGCATCATCGGCGCGACAGTAGAAGCCAGAATCAAACGCTGGCCATAGATAGCACCAAAAATTCTGGGTGTCTTTCCAGCGCGCTGCCGATACAGCGCCTGCGATCCCCGACCCGCTTCTGCGGCTACTGAATATTAACCAAGGCTCAGCATGCGCCAACGCTCGCCCAACGCTTGGGCGATGGCGGGCGTCGAAGGGAATCGCCTGGTCAGGATCCTGGAATGGTGATCACTTCGAGGGGTATGGCGAATTTCGCCAGGAAGTGTCGTGTAGCCGACAGATTTCTGTCATGATCTATAGAAATCATTGACATCCTCTGCACGTCTGGTTCTCCGGGGCCGGATCAGACCCGGTGTTCGCCGACGGACCGTGTGCGCGCGAGCAACGGCGGCGGCTCGGCGCATTCGGCGGCTGCCGACGGCACGTCTCGTTGCTACGGTTTTCCCTTGCGGGCCGCCGCGAGCGATCTTTTCGCGCGTGGTCACGGCTGTTCTTCTGGCTCGTGCTGGCATCGCGGGCAACCGCTGTCTCGGTCCGACTCATTTGCGGTGGTTTGCGACGCCCGCATCCTTCGAGACGGCCGGGGGCGCCGGGATCTGGGGTTGGCTGCAGTGGGCGAGGCAGACCAAACCGCTGCGGTAGGGTTTCCGGGCGCGCCATTGCTAAATGCAGGGAAGACGGCCCGATTCGGGCGATTCCCACCTGAATGATCCGCTGCCGCCTAGTTCGGTTCTCCCGGCCGCGCTCGGCGATTCCGACGCTGCCGGCCCCCACCCCGCCAGTGCTGTCGGCGACGTTGCTCGCCCTGGCCGCCTATCCTCGGGTGCGGTCGGCTGATGGCGAGGTTGTCCGGCGACGGCGGTGGGCCGTGCTGTGAGGGCAGGTCCCCCCGGACCTGCCCGTCGGCGGCTTGCGTCTCCAGACCCCGGCGGGACTGGGTCGGGAAGAGCTCGCTGCCGAGGGGCCTGCTGCGTGGACCGACCCCGGCAGTGTGCATGGGGGCCGTCGCCGATGTCGGCTTTGGTGCCGGATCGGGCGCGGTGGATGACGTCCGGGGAGCAGGAGGCGTACAAGGCCGGCTACGCCGAGGCGCTGAGCGCGGTGCGGTTGCTTCTGAGCCGTCTCGCCGGGGTCGACTCGAAGCCGGGGGCGGGTGATGCTTCGGCTGCGTCGTCAGATGTGGCGCCGCCGGGCTGAGTAGCGGTAACTGGCAGGAAGGCACCGAGAATGAACGACGCGGCGCGTACCTGCGGCTGCCGGTCTGGCTGGCTGAAGCACTCCGGCGGACCGGCCGGAGTGGCTGAAATGCCTGGTGGGAGCGGGTGCGCCGTCAGGGACTTGAACCCCGAACCCGCGGATTAAGAGTAGCGGGCGGTTCATCCGTAGACGTCCCTGGAGGTCCGCTCTGCCGGCTCGACCTGGGTATGGGCTCCGTCCGTGTCCACGCTCGTCCGCCGGTGTCCGCGGGCTTGGGTACAGAGTTTGGGTACACCTACTCGGCTCGTGTGGGCTGATGACCGACGCGAGGCGCGAGCCGCGTCCGTCCCGCCGATGATCAGTAGAGATCTTGATGTTGCTGCCAATGCTTTCGACGGGTGACCACAGAAAGTCTCGCCGCTGGCAGGGTGGACGGGTCGGGCTGTCCGCTGCAACTGGCTCTGTCTCTCGGCCGCCCGCTGGCGTGCCCCTGAGCGCTTTTCTGCCCCCTGGCGTGCGCGACGGCGAGTATCGGCCGGATCACCGCACCATGGCTGGATCACTCAATTCCGTAAGTTCGGCGAACCGGCCGGGGACTATGAGATCTTCGTGCACTCATTTATAGCCATCCGCTAACAACCGCCGGTGCAGAACATGCGCCCGTCCGGCCTATGCGGATAGCCGCTACTATTCATAGTTCTGGCTGCCTACGAGCGAGTTCCCTAAGTGCCGCTGGTCGCCGAACCTGCCCGCAGTTTACTGGAGGTCAACTCCAGAACTTGGACCATTCTCCAGCCTCCAAGAACCTCCTGAATGCATCTCGGTCGAGTTCTTCGATCCACTGTGGAGCGGACTCCTGAGCTAGGAGGTCGGCCGGGTAGCCAGGAACTCCACGCTGGTTTGTGACAACCTCCGGAGTCTCCAACGATACCGCGAGAACGAATGGGCTGCTTGCACAAACCGCCCTGGTCACAGCATTGTCGGTGAATCCCGAATGCGAGTAGATAATTCCTCGATCGGCTTTCAGGTCTAGAAGTTTTCCAACGAACTGATCTACGATGCCCGTGTCGATCTTCCTTTGATGCCTCTTGCATTCGACAGCAATTGATATTTGGATTCCCGCGACAGTTCCCTGCGCCCAAACGTCAACCTGCCGCAAGCTCTTGCTGAGATGGCCGTGAATCTTCTGGTTGTGAGATACCTCGGCGGTTGAGTCTAAGGATTTGATAAGGCTTGCAATCGAATGTTCGTAGCGCAGCCAGGGCTCGGCAATCGTTTCTTGCTTCTCTGTCCGGAAATTCAATTCCATGGGATGATCTGGCTAGTTGCTAGACGAAGACCGCAAGTGGGATTACCTGAACCGCCGGAGCTTCGATCACAAGTCTTGTGTTCCCAAAATCAATACCCGAATCCTGGCCGGTCTGGAAAGAGGAGATGATGCCTTGGGTGCCGTCTCCCCCGAATGCCCCAAATACTGTTCGGCGAGCGAGGTTTATCGATCCGGATGTGGCGAGCACGGCAGCGGCTTTGCCGATTACAGTAAACTGGCCGCCAAGTAGAAGCTCTTCGGCGTGTTGCGGAAGAAATTCGCGGGTGAGAGTTACTACCGCCTGGACGCCACTATCCGAGCGGAGGAGTAGGTCGACAACTCGACCCTTTTCGACATCTTTTTTCATCGATCGAAACATCATCAGATACTCGGTGCTGAATTCTTGTCGCATTTGTCGTAGCTCTGCGGGAACCTGCTGGTTGGAGCGATTGCGCCGTTGCCCCCCTCCTGTCGGCGCTTCATCGTCTAGATCTAGACCAAGGAATCCAACAAAGGCGGAGATCAAATCAACCAATCGCTCCAGAGGGTTGCCAAGCATCTCCCCCCTTATCTCGAACAAGTCATGCGGTCGGAGTTCTGTGAGTTCCGAGGAACTTTCGATGATCTGGAGGCGGTGGCTCTCATGAAGTGAATGACGTAGCAGGTTGAAGAGCGAGGCTTCTGTGTGCTTCCTGATGACCTTACTCTCCGTGCCCTCTTCACCTGTCGATCGCTGCTTCAACCTTCCACTTAGGTCGAATCCTAGACCAAATAGCCCTGCTATTCCTGGCAATTTTGCCGATCCAGATCCTTCGCCTTCACGCTCTCTGGTGGAGACGGCCTTCTCGGTTATCTCGCTTTCATAACTGACTCCGTCTTTGAGTGCAGCCAGGAAGCTAACCATCATTGGCACATCAAGGTAGATGGGATGGATCAGTTCCATCGGATCCGCCGCTGATTCTGATCTCGCCATCTCGCTTACCCCTGTTATTCGCGCTCCGATCGATGATCGGGAGCCTACTCCCGTCCCCAGATCGCGTGCCGACTGGGCGTTCTCTTCTCGGTCAGGGCGCTGGGTGTCCTACTCGTACCAGCGGTAAGCGAGGGTGGCTGCGACGCGCCGGCGAGCATGGCCCGCCAGGGCCACGCGCAGCCGTCGCGCGGCGGCTGCGGGACATTTTCCTTGATCCTAAAACGAGGGATTCGGCAGCGTGCGGCGGTTGTTGGACATGCGGTCAGCCGGCGGGGGTGCATGCCGGTCGGCGTGGTCTTGGCCCTCGTCGTGGTTCATGCGGTGAAGTCGATGTGGTGGCGGATGTCCCAGCGGTAGGCGTGGCGGTCTCGGCGGAGTTCGAGGAGGTCGACGCTGGCCACCGGCAGCCTGATCGATGGGCGCTGCCGTAGCTTGGTCAGTCGTCCGATGACTTCGGCGGCTGGTGGGGTGGCGTTGCAGTAGGTGACGCTGATGTGGGGCTTGAACCGTGCCGGCTCGTCAGGCACTCGGTCGGGGCCGAGGACGGTGCTGATGGCGGCGCGTAGTCGTGTCCTGAGTTCGGCAACGGGTGCCCAGGGGGCGGCGCGGAGGAAGGTCCCGCCGGGGTAGGCGGCGATCGGTCCGGCGGTGAGGGTGAACGGTTCGATGCCGGCGCACTGCTCGTCCGCGGCTTTCCCGAGGGCGGCGACCTGGTCGGGGGGCATCTCGTCGGCGAACGCGACTCCTTGCACGGTCATGTGCAGGCCGTCGACGGGCACGGGGTCGAGGTAGTCCAGGTCGGCAAGCTCGCGTTGAAACCCGGCCACATGGTCGGTGAGGGCCTGGTTGTGGAAGATGAGGTACCAGGTCAGGTAGTGCCGGTCGGGTCGCCATCCGGGACGCCACCACCAGTGGTCGGCCATCCGCTCGGTGCGGCGGAAGGTCTCCCAGTCGTCGGCGTCGGCCTGCTGCTCGAGGGTGAGTGGCACGGCCCAACAGGCTATGCCGTGGGCATCCGCCACGCCTTGACCGCGTCCGCGATGTTTGCGATCTCCGGAACGGCATGCCAGGGGGCGGCGGTGGTCAGGAAGTCCTTGGCCCGGCGGGCGACGACTTCGGAGCGCAGGTCCGCGCCGACGGCCAATGCCTGGCTGACGAGTGCTCCGGCCCGGTCGGGTTCGGGGGATGGTCCGGCGAGGTAGGTCAGGCTGGCGTCGACGAGGGTCAGGGCGTGGCTGGCGGTGGACTCGGCGGCGGCGAAGATGGGGATTGCCTGGTCGGTGAACTCCCGGGCGCGTTCGTGGGCTCCGGCGGCGAGGTAGGCCGAGGCGGCGTTGCCGGCGATGCGGGAGGCGGTGAACGGGTCGAACGACAGGAAGTAGCCGACCGGATCGGCATCGTGGATCTTTGCGTGGGCGGTGAGGGCCCGGCCTACGGCTTCGTCGACTCCGGCGGCGTCACCGAGCTTGCCCAGGGTGCGGGCCTCGCCGCTGATCGCCAGGCGGATGGAGGCGGGGCCGCCGCGGGCGTAGCGCTGCCCGTCGCGGGCAAGGTCGAGGGCTTCGCGGTACCGGCCGCCGTAGTAGGCGATGAAACTTTGGGTTCCGCGGACCCAGGCGGCGAGGTCGCCGTGTCCGGCAGCCTTGGCCAGACTCATGGCCTCGTTGCAGTAAGCGCGGGCCACCAGCTCGTTGCCCAGATCGAACGCGAGGTAGCCGAGTAGGCCAGACAGTTTTCCGCCGACCAGGTAGAGATGCCGGCGCTGGGCGGGGTGCTGGTGTCCGGCCATGAGTTCGGCAACCCACCGGCGCTGCTTCAACGCGATCGGGTAGACCGTGGCCGCGTCGCTGGTCTCGTACCGGCGGCCGACGACCTCGACGCTCGCTTCCAACTGCTCCAAGGAGGCGTCATCGACGTTGGACGCGGCGAAGAGCTGCATCCGCCGGGTGACCTCGTCCAGCTCCTCATCGATCGCCCACGCGGCGACCCCGACCGCGGCGAGGACCTTCCGCCGGTCCGGCCCAGCGTCGGCGGCCACTACCGTGACGGCTGATTCCGGAGCGCCTTCGGCCGGCTGGTCCGCGGGGGATGAGGCGGCGGCGAGGCCGAGGCGCTCGCGGGGGATGTCGAGTCCTTCGGCGAACTTCTCGTAGGTCTCGATGCTGGAGACCTGGCGCTTGCCGTTGAGGATGAGACTGATCGTCGGCTGCGGCACCCCGGTCATGGTCGCGATCTGGGGTTGGGAAGCGCCGGTCCACCGCTTGTAGATCGTCAGCACGGTGCGCATGTCGCGGTCGGCGAGGGCGGCGGCCATGTCGGGCCGGTCCCACAGTCCGGTCGGCGCGGTGGGCAGAGGGCGGCGTCGGGTCATGGGCGGTGGCTCCCGTCAGACGACGAATCGGCGCTGTGGTGATGTGCGCACCGTCCGCCAGTGTATCTACCCTCGGTATTCAGCCGCATATCTATTCGGAGTCGGCTGTCGGCGTCAGCGTACGTCCCGGCTGTTGTCCCGTTTCCCACGCCGAGCGCGGGACGGCGGGCGCGGTGGTCTTGGACGACGCGACGGGAAGGACGACATGACGCCAGTAGACGACGACTCGACAAGGACGACAGACCGGCGAAGTGGGCTGCTGTTCGGCGCGGTGCGCTTCGAGCCCGGGGGAAACGGGCTGATCCGGGAAGCGGTGGTCGCCTTCCGATCGGCGGCCGATGCCGACCGCTACGCGACCGAGCACGGGTGGGCCGAGCATCAGGTGTGCCCGCTGCGGTTCCTGGTCGGTGCCCCGCCGGCCGACAACGGCTGGATGGTGCACAACGGGGCGTTGGAACATCTGCCGGTTCGTCGCCAGCGGCGGGTCCGGTGAACGTTTCGCCCGCCGAAGCGCCTGAGCGGCATGGTGGTGTGCCTTCCGCCGCGGTGACGATGGTGCCGTGGGGTCCCGGCGAGTGGGCGCTGTCGGTGCGGCCCGGGTCGACGGCGGCGGACCTGTACCGGGCGCTCGCCGAGATGCCGGCGGGGGTGGAGTTCATCGCCGCGTTCGGCGACGTCGATACCGTGCTGGTCTATCGCCTGCCAGGTGAGGCGCCGTCCCGCCGGGAGCTGGTGACCCTGCGCGGTTCGGTGCTCGACGTTCCGGACGCGGAACCGAACCGGTCGCGGTGGATGACGACGGGGGAACGGCAGGCGTTCCGTGCCGGATACCGCGAAGCCCTCGACACCGTGCGCCTGTACATCAGCCGCCTCGCCGAGGGCGCTCCCACAGACGACGGCGAACCTTCCCCCGACCCCGACCCGGTGCCTCCGGCTGACGCCTGACCGGGCGGGCCCCGTGAGGCTGGGCCGGATCGGACAGTGGAGCTATCCCGCTGTCCGGTCCGGCCCTTCGGCGTACCCGGCGGGCTGGTCCCGGCCGCCGTCGCCCCCCGCGGTCGGGACTCGCAGGTGTGCGCCGAGGTCGGCGACGTGGCGTTCGATCCGCAGCAGCACCTCAAGGATCTGCCGATCGATCGGCAGGGGCGGGGCGGTCACGTCGCGCGGCGGCTCACCGAGGAGAACGGCCAACAGATGGTCGTCGGGCCATCCGAGGGCGCGGGCGATGGCTATGAGGGTCGTGTCATGCGCCCGGCGGCGGTTCGTCCCGCGCTGAAGCTCGCGCAAGGTGGCCACGGACACCCCGGAGGCGGCGGCAAGGGCCTGCTGGGTGATCCGGCGCTCTTGCATACGGGCGTTGATGGCCTGGCCGACCGCCGGCCAGTCCTCGCCCGTCGCGGCGTCACGCAGCATCTCGACTCAACACCTCCCATCGCTTGTCGATCGTCAAACGATAGCGGTCGGTGAGTGCTGTCCGGAAGGTCGCCGCAACGCTGAGCGCATTTCTATATCGGCACGTTATCCCCACCCGTATATGCGCTTGGCGAGCGCTCGGCGAGCGGAGCATTGTGGGTTCTGCCCGACAGCGGCCGGAGCATCGGCGGCGGGGTCGACATCTATGGAGGTTGATCGTTCATGGCGTTGCCGTCGCGTATTCTGGTGCGTTTCGAGGACGTGTTCCCGGCGGGTGCGTTTGTGCTGGGGGTGGAGGCGTCGAACGACTACGACAAGGTGAAGGCGAACCTGCCGGACGTGCAGGCACGGGACAAGGACACCGGCGAGCGGGTGTGGGTCGTGCGAGTACTGGACGCGGACCCGGCGGCCCGGCAGGCCGAGGTGAAGGTGAAGATCACGGGTGAGGTGCAGCCGGTTCCGCCGGAGGTGATGCCGGGGACGCCGTTTCGGCCGGTGCTGTTCGAGGGTTTGACGGTGACGCCGTGGGTGGACACCAACGGGTCGCGTCCGCGGCAGGGTTTCGCGTTTCGGGCGGCGGCGATGGTGGCCGTGGGCCAGTCGGGCCGGCGCGCGTCGGCGGTGGCGGCATGAGCGGCGAGGAACGCGAGCCGTCGTTGTCGGTGGGTCTGTCTGTCGGCGGTGACTGGCGGGTGACCTGCCACACCTACCCGGACCGTGGCCCGATCCTGGCCGTCGATGCCGCCGGGATGTCGCTGGTCGTCTCGGCGAAGCAGGACACCCCGAACACTGATCAGATCAACTTCGCCTACGCGCTGCTGGCCGGAGTGAACGACTACCTCAACGCCTGCGAGACCCGCCAGTTCGAGGCGGAGGAATCAGCAGACCCGGCGACGGAGAAACGCGCCGCATAGCACTACCACTCTCTTTTTCCGGCCGGCGGCCCAGAGGGTTCCCATAATTCAGGCCCGCCTGCCGCGCTTCCTTGCTTCCTTCCCTTCTCTCCTGTCGTTTCGTGCGCTCGAAATCAGGTGGTATTTGTCATGTCCAGAATCAGGGGTGACCGGCCGGCGCCGCGCATTCCGACCCGTGCGGACAAGGTGCGGGTGCCGTTGTGGATGCTGCTGCTGGCCGTCGCGGGTAAGGGCCTGTGGCTGGCGGTCCGCTGGTGCTTCCGGCACCGGGTCGCGGTCACGGTCGTGGTCGGGCTGCTGCTGTTCGTTCACCGGTTCGGCCCGGTGGGTCTGGCGGCGCTGGACGGCGGGTTGGTCGTGGTGGTGCTGGTCTGGGCGCGGCTGCACCCGCGGTCGTGCGCCTGGCTGGGCCGCTGGCTGTGGGGCCGGACGCGGCTGGCGTTCATCTACCGCTGGCGGTGGCGAGCGGCGATGGTCCACACCGACCTTGCCATCCGCATGCCGACCTCGAACGCCGATCAGGTGACGTTCGACGAGTACTTCCCGCGTATCCGCACGATCCGTTCCACCCGTGCCGTGGACGTGCTGCGGGTGGAACTGCTGCCCGGTCAGACCCCCGAACAATGGGCGGAGCAGGGCGAGGCGCTGCGGCACATCTTCCGGGCCCGGCGCTGCCAGGTGCAGGCCGAGACGTTCCGCTTTGTCCGGCTGCACTTCCACCACCGTGACACCCTCACCCGTCCCGTCACCCCGGCCCGGCTCGACGGGATGAGCAGCGGTCCGGGCGATGCCGACCCTGACCCGGTCGGCGTCGACCCGGACCGCGCACCCGTCCACACCGCTTACGCCCGGCTCGTCGCCGGACTGTCCGCCATCCTGGTGGGCCGCTGTGAGGACGGATCGCCCTGGACGCTGCCGGTGCGTGGGACGCATGTCCTCGTCGCCGGTGCCACCGGCGCAGGTAAGGGCTCGGTGCTGTGGTCGACGTTGCGGGGCCTCGGCCCGGCGGTGCGGGCGGGGCTGGTGGAGCTGTGGGTGTGCGATCCGAAGGGTGGGATGGAACTCGCCTTCGGCCGGGCGATGTTCACCCGCTTGAGCCTGTCACGATTTTCGTGTAAGCCGGAGATGAACAGCCTACGTGTGGTTTCTCGTGGTGTGCCTGGTCAGGCTA
>NZ_JAMQQF010000260.1 GCF_023716945.1 Frankia sp. AiPs1
GCGCAGGACGGCGCCGGCGCGGCCGGCACCGGCCAGGCGCCCACCACCGGCCTGGCGCCGTCCGCCACCGGCATCTACACCAGCTCCGTGGCACCGTTCCCGGCCGGGTCGCGAGTTCAGCTCCCCGGCGGCGCGGCCGCGGACTGGACTCTGTTCGGTGCGGGGTGGGGCGGGGTGCAGAACCGGGCGGCGCTGCCGGTCCCACTGCTCAGCGCGAGCGTGATGGGCGTCCCGACGACGTCGTCCTCGGGCTTCGACTGGAGCGGCGGGATGCCGACGGCCAGCGGCACCGATGACACCGACCGGCTGGCGGTCCAGGGCACGGCCGTGTTGTCGACCTTCGTCATGCAGTCCCGCACCCTGGACGTCTACCTCGGATCGTCGTCGGGACGAGTCGAGATCACCGTGTCCTCGCTGCACGACAGGCGGACGTTCACCGTCACGCTGCCGTCGACCTTGCTCGACGGTTCGGCGGACGCCCGGGTGAGCGTGTCGCTACCGGCGAACATCGGTGCCACCACCGTGTCGATCTCCAGCGGGAGTCTCACCGGCTGGACGCTCGCGGCTGCGGTGTTGCGGTGACGACGGGCAAGGGCCTTCAGAGGCTCGGCACCAGCCCGTTCGGGGCATCTGACGGAGATCGCAGAAAACTTTAAAAATCTTGGCTTCCCCGGCAACCAAAAGGCATCCCCCAGACGACTGACCATGTGAACGCCACACCGGCCCCCGCGCCAGGAGGTCCGGTCGGCGTTTCGGCCCGTTCGTCCGGCTAACCCCCCCCAGCCGACCGAACGGGCCGTCGAGCGGTACCGGGGCTGGCCGGTCAGGCCAAGGCCGGCCAGCCCCCTCGCCACCGCCGCATCCGCCCACTCCGGGCACCCAGCACTCACCGGCAGCCAGCACCCCGGGCAGCCGCACCCCCGGGCAGCCGCACCCCCGGGCAGCCTGCACCCTGGGTAGCCAGCCACCGCCGCGGCGCGTCCCGGGGCCCAGCCAGGCTTCGACGCCCGGGCCGGCAAGCAGACCGTCTCCCGCCGTTCACCTGACCGGGCCATCGACGGTGTGAGCCTCGTCGCTGACACCTGGCCCGCGACCTACGCGGATCGGACCCGGAGAGGTAGCGTCGACAGCGTGCGCCGGCTGTTGTTTGCACCCTCGTGGATCGCGCGTCATCTTCTCGCGCTCGCTATGGTCGCGCTGTTCATCCGCATGGGGATATGGCAGCTCACCAAGGGCGAGTCGGCGCAGGGCTCGCTGCAGAACCTCTTCTACGGGGTCGAGTGGCCGATCTTCGCCGCCTTCGTCGTGTACTGGTGGTACAAGATGATCAGGGAAGAGCTGTCACCGACGGACGACAGCGGTCCCCAGTGGGGCGCGGGCGGACGGATCGCCCCCGAGGCGCCCTGGCGCCCGGAGCTCGATGGTCCCCGGATGTTGACCGCCGCGTCGGACTCGCCCGAGGAGGACGAGGAGGTCGACGCCTACAACCGCTACCTCACCTCGCTGTACGAGCGCGACGTGCTGCGCGAGGCCCTGAAGCAGATCGATCCGAAACAGATCGAGTCAAAGCTCAACCCGAAACAGATCAACGGAGCCCGCTGATGACCCCCGCCCCCTCCCGCACCGCCGGGGGACGTTCCGCCGCGCCGGCGGTCCGAGCCGCCCTGCTGCGGTACCGCGTGATCGCCTATGTCGTCGGCGTCGGCCTGATCCTGCTGGTCTGCGTCGGTGTGCCGTTGAAGTACGCCGGCGGCACCGACACCGTCGTCGCGGCGATCGGCCCTATCCACGGCGTGCTGTACATGGTGTACCTGGCCTGCGCGTACGACCTGGCAAACCGTTGCCGGCTGCCGCTGCGGCAGACAATCCTCATCATGCTCGCGGGCACGATTCCGTTCCTGTCGTTCGTTGCCGAGCGCCGGGTCAGCGCGCTGATCCGACGCAAGCACCTCGCGGCCCCGGCCGGCGCCAGGACCGCTCGTCCCGCCGCCGGCGAGACGGCTGAGGCCCCCGCCCGCTGACCAGATCGGGCCCTGTCACCGGGGCCGGGAGGGCCACCGGCGGGGCCGGGGCGGCTCGGGGCGATTCAGGCGGCTGGTGGCGTCACGGGCAGCCGGCCTGGGCCAGTCCGCCGGTGCGCTGGCGGACTGCGGCGAGGGCGGGGCGGTGCCGCCCGGCGGGCACGGTGATCATGACGACCTCGCCCGGCCCGAGCCGCCGCAGCCGGGCCGGGCGCGACAGCCCGCCACCGCCGACGGACAGCACCTGTTCGATCTCGGTGCCGAAGGCGAACGCCCGTCCGTCGGACCAGGTGACCAGGTCCGTACGGGCACCCGACGGCCGGACGAGGACCAGTCGAGCCCGCGCCGGTTCCCAGACGACGGCGACGGTGCCCGTGGGGCTCAGCAGGGCCCACCGACCGCCGGTGCGGTAGGCGGCGGCCGACGCCCGGGCCGAGCGGCGGGCTCCCGCAGCCCGCGGCGAGGGGTCGGTGATCACCACCAGCCCGGCCTCGTCGACGGCGATCGGCGGAGTCGGGTCGACGTCCGGATCCGCCGCGCTCACCGCCCCGAACGCCCCGTCAGTGTGCACCCCGCGCGCTGCCGGCAGCCCGGCGGCGGAGGAGGCCAGCATCGTGGTGAGCACCGCCCGCCGCACGTCGACCCCGTCCAACCGGACCAGCCCACAGACCGTCATCGGCTCTCCATCCTCCGGCCCCATCCGACCGCCCCATCCGACCGCCCCATCCCGACCGCCCCATCCGACCGTCCCCGCCTGAGCCCCGTCCCGGACCGGACCGTCCCGTCAGGACCGTCCGGGACAGCCGGCACGCGCACGACCGCAGCGGCCGCCCTGAAGGGCTCGCACGCGACGACCGGGTGCACGCGACGACCGGGTTGCACCCGACGACCGGGTGCACACCACGCCGCGGGCGGCAACGGACGCTCCAGCGCCGGAACGTAGCAGTTCCGTGACCGCGTCACCGACTCGTTGACCGCAATCGCAGGCGGAGTCGGGAAACAGGCGGCCGACGGAGTTTCGGCCGACCAGCGGGAAACTCCGGACCGGTCCGACGCCGGCGCCAATGGCGCCGGTCAGGCGACCCCGACGCCGGACTGCTCGGGTTCCCGCCGCACCCGCCGGGCGGCGATGACCGGATGGGCCGGGCATTCGACCAAGTGGTCGTCGAAGCCCTGCACGCTCGGCCAGGACTGATGACATGAACCGCAATGGGTCGTGGTCGGATCGGTCCACCGCGTGTCGCAGCCGGCACAACTGGCCGTAACCGCGATATGCGCGCCGGCCTCGGGCTGCCGGCGGCGGGGCACCTGGATCGGCAGTGTCGGTTGCCGGCCGGGCTGATCCGGATCGGGGTGAAGGGTTACGGAAATCGCGCGGGGACGCCGGGGCGAGGAGACGGCGGCCGGGATCGCGCGAGGGGATGTCGACCGACGGGGAGGCACCCGGCCATCCTGTCGCAGACCTGCACAAGCGTCACGCAACCGGCCGTCGAGTCTTCAGGGTGTTTGTCCAGTGCCAACGCTCCGGAGACGGTCAGGTCGGGGCGATCCCACCTACTCCGGGCATCTTGCGCAACCTTTCGGGCCGCTCAGGGCAGACGCCCGCTGCGGACATCATCCAACCCGAAAATCACAATGCAGGGACACTTGGCCATGTCGTGGCGAACGACGGCACGACCGGCCCCGGCCAGACTGGCTACGGTTGCACGCATGACGACCCCCTCGACGGGCCCCGGCCCGGCCGATCCGGTGCCCGGGGGTGCCCGGATGGGCGTGGGCGCGCTGCTGCGGCAGTGGCGGGAACGACGCAGAGTCAGTCAACTCGAGCTAGCACTTCGGGCGGATAGCTCGGCCCGGCACATCAGTTTCGTGGAGACCGGCCGGGCCACGCCGAGCCGAGCGATGGTGCTGCGACTCGCCGAACATCTCGACGTTCCGGTGCGGGACCGCAACGCGCTGCTGATCGCCGCCGGCTATGCTCCGGCCTACCCGGAGACGCCGCTGCACGACCCGGCGATGACCGCCGTGCGCGCCGGGTTGGAGCAGTTGCTCACCGCTTATGAGCCGAACCCGGCACTGGTGCTCGACGGGCACTATGACGTTGCACTGACCAACCGCGCGGCGCTGGTTCTGCTCACGGGTGTGTCGGCGGACCTGCTGCGCCCACCGCTGAACGCAATGCGCCTCACCCTGCATCCGCGCGGGCTCGCGCCGCGGATCGTGAATCTGGCGCAATGGCGGTCGCACCTGCTGGAGAGAATGCAGCGGAACATGATTCTGCGTGGTTCGTCGCAGCTGCGCGCACTCCACGACGAGGTGTCCGCCTATCCCGTTCCCGACCGCCCGGGCGCCGAAGATCCGGGGGCGGACACAGGCGTCGGATCGGTGAATCCCGCGGCGCCGGCCGACGGAGCGCCCCCGGCGCTCGCGCTGCCGATGCGGATCGTGGTCGAGGGGCACCTGCTCACGCTCATCTCGACGTTGACGACATTCAACACCCCGATGGACGTGACCGTCTCCGAGCTGGCGGTCGAGACGTTCCTGCCCGCCGACCCGGAGACGGCCAAGGCCCTCGTGGCCCTCACCGAGGCGCGGTGACCGGCCGGCGCTCACACCGCCCGACCGGGGAGCTATCCAAACGGGGAGCTATGCCGCCCCGGCGGGCACGCGGTCCAGGAACCCGCTGACGGCGCGGATCCGCCCGTCGTCGGCGAGGGTGAGCACGTCGAACCCAGCGACGGGCGCCGAGCCGTCGGCCGGCGACACCAGCTCCCAGCCGAACCGCACGACGTCGTGGTGGCCGTCAGCCGACCCGACCGGACGGAAGGTGAAGCCCGGGAACTGCCGGTGCACCCCGGCGATCAGCTCGGTGATCCCGTCGCGGCCGACGACCTCGACCGTAGGGTCGGTGTAGCCGCCATCCGGAATCCACGCCGCGCTGACCGCCGCCGCGATCCGGTCCGGCTCGGTCGCGTTCCAGGCGGCGAAGTAACGTTCGACGGCCTCGGTGTGCACGGTCACAGCACTCATCTCCCTGCGTTCGTCCCGGCGGGTCTGCGCCTGCCGGCGTCGGCCGTTACCGACCGGACCAGAGTCGCCGCCGGCCGCGGGCCCCGTCGATTACCGGCGAGGTAAAGCAGCGGGGGAACATCAGGAGCTGAATGCGGTCATGGACGTTGGCTCGACCGGCGCCACCCCACGCCGAGGCTCGGTCCCGCGGCCCGTCCCGCCGATACTTCATGATCGGGACGCAGGTGGGACACAGACAGCCGGGGTCGGCCGGTGTCTGTCCGCGGGCGCGGTGCGGGCACAGACAGCCGGATCCAGCCGGAGTCAGCCAGGGTGGTGGTTGATCGCCCCCGGCCTGGCCGATACCGGTTCTGGCCTGCGGATCTGATGCAAAACCTGAGAGTGGGCGGAGGGCGTGGGATTCGAACCCACGATGAGGATCACTCCCCATAGCGGTTTTCAAGACCGCCGCCATCGGCCTCTAGGCGAGCCCTCCTACCTGGCGTTACGCCAGCCAAGCACGCTCATCCTACAAGATCCGATCATCGCGTGGTCGCGGGCGCGGCGACGACGTCGGGGGCGGCTACCGGTCGGAGACGCGGGTGGGGCGGGGCCAGGGATAGCCGTTCTCGCGCTCGCAGGCGATGTTGAAGCGGCCGAGCAGGTCGGCTAAACATCGCCGGTCCTCGTCGGACCAGCTTCCGAGAACCTGGCCCAGCCCTCGCAGGACCACGCCGCGGTCGGCATGCAGGCGCTCCAGCCCCTGTGGCGTGACCGCCAGCTTGCGGGCCATCCCGCCGTCTGGATCGGGGATGCGCTCGACCAGGTCGGCATGAAGCATCGCCGCGGCCTGCCGGTTGACGGTGGAGACGTCGAGGGCGAAGGCGTCGGCGAGCTGCCCGATGGTCATCGGCCCCTCCGCCTCGATCCGGCTCAGCAGCAGGTACGCCGAGCGGTCGAGGGTGCGGCCATGTTGCTTGTGTGTGGACGTGGGCAGGATGTGATGGCGGGCGAGCAACAACAGCTCCCGCTCGATCTCCTGCAGGTCCTCGAGCACGCTCGCCTCCGCCGCGCATCCGGGCACCTATGCCCTCGTCTGACCGTGACCTTCATCCCAGACTATGCGCAGCTCCGCCGTCTGTGCACGGCACACATAGCATGTACCTTGCACATGAGCGATCGTCCGTGGCCACCGAAACGATCTCGCAAACCCCCTTGCAAACGACGTGGCCTTGCCGCACCTGCGTTCACTCGCGGTCCGCGCGCAGACGGTCACCTTCCGTCGGCGCTTCTCACCGTCATCCACCCGGAGGCTCCCATGGCACAGGCGTCCGCCGACCCGACCAATCGGCAGGAGGGCGCGCCCGCGCCCGGGCTGATGATCGGGGCTCTGGCCACAGCCGGGGTCGTGGTCTCGGTCATGCACACCCTCGTGGTGCCGCTCATCTCGGATCTTCCCGAGCTGCTGCACTCATCCGCCTCGAACACGGCCTGGGTGGTGACCGCGACCCTGCTCGGCGCCGCGGTCTCGACGCCGATCGTGGGCCGCCTCGGCGACATGTACGGCAAGAAGCGAATGATGATGCTCAGCCTCGTGGTGCTGATCATCGGCTCGATCGTCTGCGCCCTGAGCACCGCTTTGATCCCGATGGTCGCCGGGCGCGCGCTGCAGGGACTGGCCACGGGTCTGATCCCGCTGGGGATCAGCGTGATGCGCGACGAGCTCCCGCCGGAGAAGCTCGGCTCGGCGCTCGGGCTGATGAGCTCCTCGCTGGGAATCGGCGGCGCCCTCGGCGTCCCGCTGTCGGCGATCATCGCCCAGCAGGTCAACTGGCACGTGCTGTTCTGGGGGGCGGCCGGGCTCGCGGTGCTGACCCTGCTGGTCATCTGGAAGGTGGTCCCCGAGTCGCCGGTGAGCGACAAGGCCCACGGCCGCTTCGACTTCGTCGGCGCCCTCGGGATGTCCGCCGGCGTGCTGTGCCTGCTGCTCGTCATCTCCAAGGGCAGCGACTGGGGCTGGACCAAGCCCACCACACTGGGGCTCGGCGTCGCCGCCGTCGTGATCCTGCTCTCCTGGGGCGGCTGGGAGCTGCGCACTCCGAGCCCGCTGATCGACCTGCGGATCAGCGCCCGTCGTCAGGTCCTGATGACCAACCTGACCTCGGTCATCATCGGATTCGCGATGTACGGCATGTCCCTGATCATCCCGCAGCTCCTACAGGCCCCCAAGGGCACGGGCTACGGGTTCGGCCAGTCGATGATCGTCGCGGGCCTGTGCTTCGCGCCGTTCGGCCTCGTGATGATGCTGGCCTCCCCGGTCACCGCCCGGCTCTCCGCGGCCTTCGGATCCAAGGTCACCCTGATGATGGGCGCGCTGACCATCTCCATCGGCTACGGGCTCGGGCTGGTACTCATGAGCGAGGTCTGGGAGATCATCCTCCTCGCCTGCATCATCGGCCTCGGGGTCGCCCTGGCCTACGCGTCGATGCCCGCCCTGATCATGGCCGCGGTGCCGGCGACCGAGACCGCCGCCGCCAACGGCCTGAACACCCTGATGCGCTCGCTCGGCACCTCCTCCTCCGCCGCGGTCGTCGGCGTGGTCCTCGCGCACATGACCACGACGTTCGAAGGCGTCGCGCTGCCCTCCGAGGGCGGCTTCCGGCTCGCGTTCGTCCTCGGCGCCGGGTCGGCCCTGCTCGCGCTGCTGCTGGCCACCTTCATTCCCGGCCGGCGGGCGAGCGCCGCGGTCACCGTTCCCGCCCAGCGGGAGACCAACACCGCGGTCCTCGACGCGGAGACGGTGGACGCCGTCCAGGCCTGAGCTCATCCCGGCGCGTCGGACGCGCGGGCGCCCGCGGTGTGGGCACCCGCGCGTTCGGGCATCCCGGCAGGGTGAGCAGACACTCCCACCAGGACGCCGATCGCGCCCCCGCCCGGCCGGGCGACCGCGGCGAGAGC